>DAOUTI010000181.1 GCA_030626795.1 Flavobacteriaceae bacterium | reverse complement strand
TTGCTCCTGGAACTCCCATATTATTGAAAGGACCTGATAAAATATTAGTTATTTCTGTCGTTGGTTCTGCATCAATTAATGCAGGACCTGTACCATCAAAATACAATCTTTGATTATATTTATCTTTTTCTTTATTACCTTCAAAAAGTAAACCTCCAATATTGTCATTTGTAAATGGTTGTACAAAATCACCACCACCAACTAAAGCCATTTTTTGAGCTAGAATATTGGGTAATGAATTATTTTGACCCGCTTTAAATAAGGCTCCATCGGTAAAACCAGCAGTTAACGAATTCCCTACTGACACATATTTTGAAAAATCTGCTGAACCAGCGTCTAATTCAACCGTTACAACATCAGGTAAATCATATTCATAATCATCACAGGCAATAAATCCAACAAAGATTAATAAAAGCCATATATATTTTAATTTCATAATTTTTAATTTTTTAATTTTATTATTGATTTATTACCCAAGAAATATAATACATAGAACCTATATAACCAGAACCTGGTGCTACCCAATAGTCATCTCCACCAATGTTTGAACCACCAACTTTAAATGTAGATTTTATACTTTCTACTGTATAGTTAATTTGTGCATCAAAAAGTGAAGTTGAAGGTATAATTGCATTGGCTGTAGTAGCTTCCCATAAATAATCATTTCTATATCTATAATTTACATTAAAGCCAAAACCTTCGAATAAATTATGACTACCTATAGATGCTTTAAACTGGTGTTCAGGAGTATTAAACCCTGCTTTAAAATCAGGGTCTTTCTCTTGATCAAAGTCAAATTTTGACCAAGTATAGTTAAATCCTAAATCAAACTTTTCAAATACTTTTCTACTTACTCCAATACTAGCACCATAAGATGTAATTTCTGCTTTTGAATTGGTATACAGTGAAAATGCTTGCACATCACCATGAATAAGATCTATTAAACCACTTTGATCAAATGCAGATCCATTTTCAGGTGTAACTACAACATTTTGACTTATAAAATCATTATAAATATTATAATACGCATTAAAATCTATAGATATTTTTTCAATATACCCTCTATATCCAACATCAAAAGATTGTACTTTTTCTGGACCAACTAATTCTGTAACAACAGGTATTAATTTACTTGGGTCTAATGTTGCTTGAAATTCGGCAACTGAAGTTCTAGAATAAGAATCATTATAAGCTTTTCTACCTGTTAAATCGGTATTAGGCAAATCTCTATCTAAATTGTCTGGTGATGAGCCCACTAAAATAGCTCTACCAGCATCTAAGCCAATAAAAAGATCTTGTGTTGTTGGATTTCTAAACCCAGTTTGGTAAGAAGCTCTAAAGTTGTGTTGCTTTCTATCACCTGCAGAATATACAATAGATGCTCTTGGGGAAAAATTTCCGTCAAAAAATTCATTTTTATCATAACGTATAGAAGCAGATAGTTTTAATCTATCGTCAGCAAATTTCTTGCTTGCCATAATATAAGCGCCAAATTCATCATAATCAATTGGCCCATCTTGATCGGTAAAAATTGTTCCTTCTGAATTTAAAGAATATCTTCTAACAGAACCACCTACTTGCAAATCAAATTTATGATCAAATAAGCTTGAAAAATTATAATTTCCTTCACCAACATACATTTTTGTTTTATCAACAAATTTTGACCCACTTGAAAAATCAGAGTCTGAAGTTACTTCATCGAATTTTTTATTAAACTCAGGTGTACCTGGTTGTAAAGTAACATTATCATCGGCAAAAACTCTTGCTCCTTGATGTGCTTGATCTGATGTTGCTCCTGCCATAGTCGCTTGAATATAAGCTCCAACATAAGTACCGAACCATGTAGGCGAATTATCTCTATTCATATTGATACCCGTAAATACCATATCGTAAGAATCTCCTGCATCTTCAGCTGTTGCGTAGGCTCTAACAAAGAAATTTTTATTTTTAATTTCTAATTTATTTTGTATCATCAGAAAATTATCCAACTGATATCTATTCGTTCCTTGATAAATCGTTGAGCCAAATCCTGTTCTAAAATTATAAGAAATTTCAAGGTCATCGCCCATAGGTCTATAGTTTAAAGAAACATCCACCTTTACACTTTCAGCATCATAATCTGTAAGGTCTTTTTCTAAATATCCTGTACGTCCAACATCATCGTTAGGCACTAAGGCGCTTGCTCCTCCAGGAATTAACCCACCAGCTTCCATTGACAAAGCTACATCGTGAATATTAGTTACAATTTCATCACCATAAATATTAACAGCTTGGTGATCATATCCTCCAGTTTTATAAGGATTTATTTTATCTGGCGCTCCAATGGCTTGGAATTCATATTCGTTTGTGTCTTCTGCAAACCAATCTGTTCCTTTTAACATAGAAAAAGATACTTTACCAGCAAACTTATCGCTAAAAGCATGTGCCATTCTAATTCCTACATCGTAATAAGTATTGTCGCCTGCTAATTCTTGACTTGTTATACCCGTTTTTGCGTAAAAACTTATCCCTTGATGTTCAAAAGGATTTTTGGTAGTCATAAATAAAATACCATTAAATGCATTTGCTCCATATAATGCTGAAGATGCTCCAGGTATAACTTCAACACTTTGTAAATCTAATTCATTTGCACCTACTAAGTTACCCATTACAAAATTCAAAGCTGGCGAAGCATTATCCATTCCGTCAATTAATTGTACAAAACGAACATTAGAAAAAGTTGCAAATCCTCTAGCATTTACTGAATTAAATGTCAAACTATTCGTATTAACATCTATTCCTTTTAGGTTGCTTAAACCGGTATAAAAGTTTGCAGATGTGCTATTTTTAATATCTCTTACGCTCAGTCTTTCGATAGTTACGGGAGATTCTCTAACACTTTCGGGAGTACGAGAAGCAGATACAACTACTTCATCTAATTCATTTTGAGATTCTTCTAATTTAATTGTTAAATTTTGATTATTCTGAGTAAATTCAACAGTTTTATTTAAATATCCAATGTAAGAAAATTCAAGAGATATGGGTAAATCGTCACTCAATTGCAATGAAAATTTACCATCAAAATCTGTTGATGTTCCAGTTACATTACCAACCACCTTTACATTAGCTCCAGGTATTGGCTGATCGGTATCTGCATCAATTACTGTACCTGTAAAAGTAGTTTGTGCAAACATAGTTACTCCACAAAATAGAGCGATAAAAGCAATAAAAAGTTTCTTCATAATATTATTTTTGAGTAGTTAAGATTGTCGAAAAATACAATTTTTTTATTATTACATTAAATTTTTGTGAACAAATTATCAAAAAAATAAAATTAGCATGACAATAATCATTATTTCGAAATTAATTTACTTGTATTTTTTGTGACGAAATTTCATTACCTCTTTTTACTTGTAAGATATATAAACCGCTAGAAATGTGATTTATATTTAAAGCATCTTTAAATACTGGGTTTGACTTAATATATTCTTTTTGCATTATTTTTCTACCTAATAAATCAAAAACAGTAATACTAACATTACTGGTGCTTTTTGATGTAAATTCAATATTAAAAATTCCGCTTGACGGATTTGGGTACACTTTAAAGTTATCAAATACATAATTATTTACAGCCAAAGATGGCTCTGAAGTACACAATTCTAGACTCCAACTTTCTAAATTACCTGTATCTTGATCAGCATCATCAACCACTTTTAATTTCCAAGCCCCCAAAGAATTCTCACTAACAAAATTAGAAAGTGCTTGATTGGGTTTAATGATTCCAGAAATTACTGGAGGCGTTACAGATGTTGAACAAATTAAATTACTGCCATTATCATCAAAAACTACATCTATATTATCATTTGGAGGATCAAAACAGGCTCCGCTTAACAATTCAATAATTGTTCCCGATGGACTTTCTAGGGTTAAAGTTAAATCGCTAACCCAAGTATGATTGATTTTCACTGTTACGTTTGCCTTTTCTACATTAAAATTATCAGTTATATTTATTGTAGATGTTATTCCTGAAGGATCATTATCAGGAATTTTTGTAGATACATCTGTTGAAACATAAGTATTACAAACTTCATTAAATGCACCAATTGAAAAAGTTTTGGTATTAATTGCATAGAAAAAGTTACCAACAGCCTCAACCATAACAAAACATTTAGATGCTGGTATATTTGGTACGGTTATACTTTCACTTCCATCATTTGGTGTATTTGATATTAAAGTTGTAGAAAATGTTTTACCACCATCTGTTGACAATAAAACATTCACATTTGTGACATTTACACCATTACTATTGGTTCCTGCAACATCCCAAGTAATTACTTCTGTAGTATTTTCTGTCCAAACCAAATTATCTGTATTCTGTGAACTCACCTCAAAAGGTCCTGCTGCATTCGTTACCGTAACTTTTAAATTATCAAAAGCAACTTGACCTGCCTCTACATTATTATCGCGAACCGTTAATTTAAAATTCATTTCTCTTGCTACACTAGGGGTAACTTCCCACAAAGATGAAATACTACCATTAACTACGGTGCTTAATTCTGGCAAATATCTATCTTCACTAAGAACAGGGTTTAAAGACCTATAAATAGCACCTGATGTTGCTGTTTCGCTAGGCGGAATTGCAGTGATTTCATTATCTATTTGCTCCCAACAAAAAGAAATAGGATCGCTATCGCCATCACTACCTTGACCTTTTAATATATAAGGGGTAGATTTTGGAATGGTAAAATCACTTCCGGCATTGGCTGTAGGGACGAATAAATTAGAAGACAAATTTGTTTCAATACCACATGTACTATTTGTTGTAATATTTGCCCAGATTTCATCTATACTAACCACATGAAAATACAAATCACTATGACTTTGTACATTTTGA
>DAOUTI010000138.1 GCA_030626795.1 Flavobacteriaceae bacterium | reverse complement strand
TACAGGTTAAAATGGGTTTATCTTTATTTTCACACAATTCGGAAGCGATATAATCGTAGTTTACAAAATATTCAATAATAGGTAATGCTGGCTGAATCAATGCCAATAGGTACAAATTAAGAAATAAATGGGTAAATACTAATTTTTTCACTTAGTTAGTTAGTTTTAAAACGCAAAAGTAGACCTGTTTGTCTTTTATTTATATGATAAAAATCATGTTTATACAATTAATCCAAGTCCAAATAATATTGCAAATAAAAATGTACTTAATGCTAGTTTTTTTAATTCAGGGTCTAGTTCTTGAGGCTCTCTATTCTTATAAACTACCACTAAATGTTTAAAAATTGGAATAAAGGCTAGTATAAATAAAAATTGCCATGGAGACTTAAAGTGAATCATTGTATATAAAAATGCAAACAAAAAAGCTGCAAATAATAGGTAATAGTGGTAGTATTTAGCAAACTCCTCTCCTATTTTTACAACCAAAGTATTTTTACTTGATTTTTTATCAGATACTCTATCACGCATATTATTTAAATTCAAAACACCTATGCTTAATAAACCTATAGAAAATGCAGGAAAAAATATAGTATAATCTAGTTGATGCGCATATAAAAAATAGGTGCCACATACACTTAATAATCCGAAAAAAATAAAAACAAAAACATCACCAAAACCATAATATCCATAAGCTTTATTACCCATTGTATATTTTACTGCTGCTGCTATACTTCCAATTCCTAAAAGGAAAAAGAGAATGGAATAAAAAATATTTTCTTTACCAAATGCCACATAAATCAATAATAAGGCAACAATTAAAGTAATTATTCCGGTAATTTTAATTGCATTAAGCATTTGACTTGGTGTAATTTCTCCGCTCTGCAAAGTTCTTTGCGGACCTATTCTATCTTCATTATCCGTACCTT
The DNA here is from genome assembly GCA_030626795.1 of Flavobacteriaceae bacterium. Lineage (GTDB taxonomy): Bacteria > Bacteroidota > Bacteroidia > Flavobacteriales > Flavobacteriaceae > Lutimonas. Next base: position 6,078 of record DAOUTI010000138.1, on the reverse strand, counting down.
TTACGCCATCACCATAATCATTAGCAAAATTAGAAATTACTTGAAATCCGACGGTTGTTAATAAGGCTAAAAATAAAATTAATGGATTAAAAAAACCATGTGAATAGGCTAAAAATGATCCTAAAATAATTCCCGAAAGGGAGAGTGGTAAAGTACGCAATCGTGCGGCTTTAAGCCATGATTTTATTGAAGACAATATAAGTATTTCTTATTTATTAATTGGTATTTCCTCTAATCCATTTTTCACCGCTTAATTCTAGAGCTTCTCCCATATTAACGAGTACACCGTAAGATTTTGCTATAATAAATGAATCATTAAAGCCTAATCTTTTTAGATCATCTCGAAGAAGAACCGCATCTTTATATGTTGTGAATTTACCTATTGCAAATTTATTATACCCTGCATCTTCAAACTCCTCTAATTGTGCCAAATCTTCTGAAATCAAGTTAGAACTAAAATTAGTATAAGCTCCAATTTGCACACTATAAACAATACTCATTTCGGCTATAGTTACATTTAAAGAATCCATAATAAAAACCTGTTTGGCTTTTCTTTGCAATTTATGCAAAGAGTCGGTATCCATTATACTCAGGTTGTTTTTTATTAAATATTCTTCTTTGTATTGTTTTGATTTTGGTAAAAAAGACCATAAAAATAAAATCAATAAGATTAAACTAAAAACGCCTAATATTATTCGATGTTTTTTAAGCAAGGAATTGTTTTGTTCTTCCTCTTCTAAAGCAACTGATAAATTACCAATGGTTTCATTAGCTTTATCAACTTCTTCGTAAATATTTACTAAATTTTTATCTCTCACAAAAGGCATATAATTATTGTATAATTTTATAAATCATTCGCATTAGCTATCAACTCTGCAATATCTAACACTTTAATTTCTTCTTCTTTTTCTTTATTTTTTATTCCGTCGGTCATCATTGTGTTACAAAACGGACAACCGGTTGCAATAATATCTGGTTTAATATCTAAGGCATCTTCTGTACGTTCTACAAATATTTCTTTATCTCCTTTTTCAGAATCTTTAAACATTTGAGCTCCACCTGCACCACAACATAAGCCATTAGATTTACATCGTTTCATTTCAATCAATTCGACCTCTAACTTCTTAATTAATTCTCTTGGCGCTTCATATACATTATTTGCTCTTCCTAAATAACAAGGGTCATGAAAAGTAATTCGTTTACCAGAATACTTACCTCCTTCGATCGTTATTTTACCTTCATCTAATAAAGTTTTTAGAAATTGTGTATGATGCATTACTTCATAATTTCCACCCAATTCTGGGTATTCATTTTTTAAGGTATTAAAACAATGCGGACAAGCAGTTACAATTTTCTTTACTTCGTATGCATTTAATACTTCAATGTTTGTCATTGCCTGCATTTGAAACAAAAATTCGTTACCTGCTCTTTTTGCAGGATCACCTGAGCAACTCTCTTCGGTTCCTAAAACTGCAAACTCAACCTTTGCTTCGTTTAATATTTTAACAAAAGCTTTGGTTATCTTTTTTGCTCTATCGTCAAAACTTCCTGCACAACCAACCCAAAATAAAACTTCAGGAGTTTTACCTTCTGCTATCATTTCAGCCATTGTTGGTACTTTTATACTCATTATTTAATGATTTAAAGATTGAAAAATTAATAGATTCTTTAATTTATAAAAAAAATCAATACCAGTTTCAATCATTCAATTATTTAATCTTTTTATTACTCTTCGTCTTTCCAATTCAATCTATCCATTTGATTGTATTGCCATGGAGCTCCATTATTTTCAATATTGGTCATCATCATATTTAATTCTTGAGGAGCTGATGATTGCTCCATTACTAGATACCTTCTTAAATCAAGTATGATTGATAATGGGTCAATATTGATAGGACATTCAGTAACACAAGCATTACAGCTTGTACATGCCCAAATTTCTTCATTAGTTATGGTTGTTAAAAGAGATTTCTCATCTCCTTTTTCTTTGAACTCTTCAATACTAGAGTTGTCAATTATTTTACCAACTTCTTCTATTCTATCGCGAGTTTTCATCATGATTGCTCTAGGCGAAAGTGCCTTACCTGTTTGATTTGCAGGACAAACAGAAGTACATCTACCACATTCTGTACAGGTATAAGCATTCATCAATTGCACCCAAGACAAATCGGTAATATCACTTGTACCAAATTTTTCTGGCGCTTCTTCCAAATCTGTTTCCGCAGGAGCGGCATAAGGATCTGCATCGGGATCAAGCATCATTTTTACTTCATCGGTAACCGATTGTAAATTGTCAATTTTACCTTGTGGATTTAAATTTGCGTAAAATGTATTTGGAAAAGCTAAAAGAATATGCAAGTGTTTTGAATAGTATAAATAGTTTAAAAAGATGAAAATTCCGATGATATGAATCCACCAAGCACTTCTTTCTATATAAAATAAAGTCATTTCATTTTGTGGCAACCAATTTGCTATATAACTACTTATAGGAAAACTTCCTGCTTGTACATAATGAATTGCTCCCATTTGTTGTAAGCTATAATCGGCTGCATTCATTATTAAAAATAAACTCATTAAGACCATTTCAAAGTATAAAATGTTTAATGCGTCATTTTTAGGCCAAGCGGTCATTTCTTTATTCCAAAATCTTGGAATTCTTAAAATCATTCTTCTAATCCAAAAAATAATTACAGAAATCAATACTAAAAAAGCTAATATTTCAAAGGATCCTATTAAGAAATTATACAAACCTCCTGCAAATGAGAATACACGATGTGTACCAAATAAACCATCAATAATAATTTCTAAAACTTCAATATTGATAATTATAAAACCTACATAAACAATGATGTGAAGAATTCCAGAAACTGGGCGACTAGTCATTTTTGATTGACCTAAAGCGATGTTAATCATGTTTTTCCATCTTTCTGACGGATTATCACTTCGATCAATATCGCGACCAAGATTTATGTTTCTGATGATTTTTTTTACATTTCGTGCAAAAAAACCAATTCCTACAAATAGTAGTATTGCAAAAAGAATATTTGGAATGTAAGACATGTAATTGTTTATCTATATTTTACCTTTTAAAATTAACCTTTTTATTAGTTAAAAACTAAGGTAAAAGTAAAAAAATAACCACGTCTTGAAAATAGTATTTATAAAAAGTTATCAACTACTCCTTTATCTCTTCTACGTAAGGTTTTTCTTTTTTACCAAATACAGAAATATGTACAAAGCGTTTAGGGTGCAGCTTAACTTCTTTAAGTAATTCTTCTAACTCTTTAGTTGCGCCTTCTAAATTGTTATATAGCTTATCATCAACCATAAGTTTACCAATGGTACCATGCCCGTTTTCTATACTATCTAAAATTACACTAAAGCTCTCTAATGATTTTTTTAATTTTATCATTGTTGCTCCTAAATCGGCTTGTTGTAAAGAATCTGAAATTTGTGAAAAATTTTGCATTGCCGAATTGGCATTGTTTAAAATACTATCAATTTTCGATTTATTATCTGCGATAAGATGATCGGCATTATTAGCAATACTATTAAACTTATCTAATGTTAAACTTAATTTTCGAAGAGAATTTTTTATATTTTTTTGATTCTCAACATCTAAAACAGCTGATAAACTTTGCATTACCGAATCTGTGTTTACCACAAAACTTTCAACTTTAGATTGTAATGGAGCTATTTGCTCATTGATCATTCCTAAAATACCCGAATCAATTTCACCTCGTAAAGTATCTCCGCTTATAGCGAAATCAGCATTATCATCAATGATATCAATTTTTAATGATTTGCCACTAATAAAATCAGGACTATAAATTTGAGCGATACTATTTTTAGAAAATTGTACTTTGTTTGTTAATAAAATATGTGCAATTAACACTCCTTTTTTGGTAGGATGAAAAGTAATATCTAAAACCTTACCAACTCTCAATCCATTTATAGTTACCGGACTTGTTGGTATTAACCCTTGTACATTACTATACTCAGCATAAAATGTTCTTGTTTTTTCATACAAGCTTTTGTTTTTTACGAAATTAAAACCCCATACGGAAAGGATTATAATTAATATAGCTATAATACCAGTTTTAAGTTCTCTAGATACTTTCAAATTTTATATTTTAGAATAACAATATTACTAATTATTTTTGAGAAGCTTTTAATAATTCGGAAACTAATACTTTCTCATCCTTTTTATAAGCAATTACAAATGCGGATGGGTAACCTGCTTTTTTTGCTTTTTTCTGAATCTCTAATATCTCATCATAATTAGATGTAACACCATAATAATATTTATATTGTTTACCAACCATTAATCGCTCTACATTTTTTAAACCTTTAAAGTTATACGATTTTAAAGGAACTTTTTTTGTGCTTGAAGCAATTTGTACTTTAAAATCAACGCCTTTGAAAATTCTATCTTTTGATGCATTAATTTCAGGTTCTTTTACAGGAATTATTTCGACTACTCTATTTTCATCCAAATGTTTTTTATAATTAATAATCGCATTGTAAATAGCGGTTGCAATTTTTTCTTGACCAGATTTTGAATTTAAATAAGCCCCTTCTTCATTATTAGTTATAAATCCTGTTTCAATTAAAACACTGGGCATATAAGTTTGGTGCAAAACAGCAAATCCTGCTTGTTTAACCCCACGGTTTACTCGTTTTAAATTATTTGTAAAATTCTCTTGAATATAACTAGCTACCAACAAACTTTCATCTAAATATTCTTCTTGCATTAAAGTTAAACCTATTACAGCTTCGGGGGAATTGGGGTCAAAACCAGCATATTTTTCTTTATAATTATCTTCTAAAAATATTACAGAGTTTTCTTGTTTTGCAACTTCAAAATTTTGCTTATTTGCATGAATACCAAGTACATAAGTTTCTGTACCTTTAGCTTGTGTATGATGCGCATTACAGTGTACAGATACAAATAAATTTGCATTGGCCTCATTTGCAATTTTACCTCTTTCTTTTAATCCTATAAAAATATCTTTATCTCTCGTATAATTTACTTTGATGCTTTTATTTTTCTTTAACTTATTTCCCACAAGTAAAACGATACGCAAAGCAATATCTTTTTCATTGAATTTCTTAAAGTGCTTTCCTGGGTCTTTTCCACCATGTCCAGCATCTAAAACTACTTTAAAACTTTCTTGAGCTGAAGATTTATATGAAAAATTTAATACAAAAATTAAACTTAATATAAAAAGTAATCGATTTGAAAGCCAATTTTTTCTTTGTAATTTTTTCATTGTTAATATGCCACTATTATTTCTAATTTTAATTTATACCACTTAAAAAATATATGTAAGTTTGTAAATTAAAAATTAAGCGGTTTTTTTTTACAAAAATACTATTTATAGCATTGTATACAAATATTAAACACATAGTTTTCTTCTTAATATTTTTTTGTTTTGGAATTCATTGGAGTTATGCTCAAATTATTCAAAATAAAAACGAAATTGCTATTCCTAAAACAGGAATTGATACGCTTAGGGTTTTTAACAAACCTGAATTAAACTTATCAGAAACCGACACAACTCAAATTGATAGTATTCCTATTACTAAAGAATTTCTTGAAGATAACATCAAACATTTAGCAAAGGGCTACGTGTCAAATGATTTTATCAATCAAACTGCCGAATTATATGATGAAGCCGAATTATATTACCAAGACATTGAACTAAAAGCTGGTAAAATTATTATTGATTATAAAAATAGTTTAGCGTATGCCACTGGTATTTATGACACATTAGGGGGTTATATACAAAGACCCGAATTTAAACAAGGATCACAACATTCAACGCAAGATTCTCTTATTTATAATTTTAAAAACGAAAAAGCAATAATTTATCAATCTAAAACCGAACAACAGGGTATAACCATTACTGGAGATATTACAAAAAAAGAAAATGATAGTACTTTTTATATCAATAAAGCAAAATTTACTACTTCTCAAAAAGAACACCCTGATTTTTATATATCAACTACAAATATCAAGGTTGTACCAAACAGTAAAATTGTTGGAAGTTGGAGTAATTTGGTAATTGCCGATGT
>DAOUTI010000056.1 GCA_030626795.1 Flavobacteriaceae bacterium | reverse complement strand
TTGTAACAGATTTAGGTGGTAGGTTTAAATATCCTTGGGAAGTAAATCAGTTTGGATTCTCAGGAACAATTATTAAAGCTGGAATTACTTTTAGATTCTAGATCAAATAATTTATAAACTAAAAAGCTCGCCAAAATGGCGAGCTTTTTTTGTGCTTTGTATTCTCTTAATATTGCTCCTCTTTATTGGGGAAATCTTTAGTTTTTACATCTTTAATGTATTTTTTAAAAGCGCCACCCATTTCGGTATATAAGTCTAAATATCTTCTTAAAAATCTCGGACTAAATTCGTGGGTCATACCTAACATATCATGGGTAACCAAAACCTGACCATCAACACCATCTCCAGCTCCAATTCCTATTACCGGTATGGTTAAACTCTCGGCAACTTCTTTTGCTAATTTTGAGGGTACTTTTTCTAATACCAAAGCAAAACAGCCTAGCTTTTCTAATAACAACGCGTCTTTTTTTAATTGCTTCGCTTCGTCCTCTTCTTTTGCTCTAACGGTATAAGTTCCAAATTTATAAATGGATTGTGGTGTTAAACCTAAATGGCCCATTACTGGAATTCCGGCAGATAAAATTCTTGATATAGATTCTGCTATTTCTTCTCCTCCTTCTAACTTTACGGAATGCCCTCCAGATTCTTTCATAATTCTAATTGCAGAAGCCAAAGCTTTACGTGAATTACCTTGGTAAGCACCAAAAGGTAAATCAACCACAACCAAGCATCTTTCAATGGCTCTAATCACTGAAGATGCATGATAAATCATTTCATCTAAGGTAATTGGTAATGTTGTTTCGTGTCCTGCCATTACATTTGAAGCCGAATCTCCAACCAAAATGATGTCAATTCCTGCATGGTCAACAATTTTTGCCATGGTATAATCGTAAGCTGTAAGCATGGCTATTTTTTCACCATTAGCTTTCATTTCTACTACCGATTTTGTAGTTATTCTTTTATATTCTTTTTTAATTGCCGACATAGTTTTTTAATTTGCAATGCAAAAATAGTAATTATTTTTTATTCGTTTTTTCAACTACTTTAACCAACCCAGGAAAAATTGTTGGGGCTAAGTTTTTTACCGGCTCGTAAAGTATAGATTGCTTTGCCTTTTTTTTATCTAAAAACTTAATAGAGCTGTTTATTTTATCATAAACCAAAAATACAATACTTAAAATCAAAGCATATTTTAAAACACCAAAAATGGCTCCTAATATTTTATTAAAAACTCCTAAAGCTGCTGTTTCTGCAATTTTAGTCAGCATTTTCCCAAGGAATACCAAGGCTAAAAGGATAATCAAAAAAGTTCCTGCAAAGGCAACAATTTGAATCATTGATACATCCCAACTTACGCTGCTTTTTAAAATATCAGACAAAAAATGTGAAAAATACATTGCGCCATAAACACCCAGAACCAAACCTACTAAGGAAGTTATTTCGATAAACAACCCCTTCATAAAACCTTTTACCAAACCAAAAAGTAAAATTACTGCAATAACAATGTCAACTGTGTTCATAAATTTTAATTTAAACTTTTAATACTTCAATTTGGTCGTCAATATAAACCAATAATTTTTCATCAACATGAAAATTCATGCTTTGTAAAACTTGGGCATAACTTTCAATTTGGTATTTGTGTTTTTTATCTGGTTTACCTGTTTTATAATCAATTATTGTAACTCTATTTTCATCAAAAACTAATCGATCAGGAATCAAAATTTGTTTGTCGTCAGTTAAAATTTCTCTTTCATTCATTACAACACTATCCTCTTGAAAATACTTTTTTAGCTCTTGATGGTTAATAATATTTAAAATAATATTTTTAATTTCATTTTGCCTCCTTTTTTCTAAAAATCCTTTATTAACAAATTGGATAATCGTATTATCTATATCTTTTTCAGAATTAATTTTCGACATCATTTCGTGAATCAAATTACCAAATTTAATGGCTTCTCCTCTTTCATTATCCCAAAGTAATGATGAATTTGCAACAATATTTATTTGATGATCTTGCCAGGAGGTACTAATAAAAGACTGTTGAACTTCGGTATTAATGGATTCCATTTCTTTTTTGGATAAACGAGTATTCTCCCCAAATTCATAAACTAATTTTCCTTCTACCCAAAGGCTAGAAGTCTTTAAAAAATCTTTAAAAAACTGAGAATATAGTTTTAATTTATCCTTTTCGTCAGTATTTTCAGAGATAATAAAAAGTTGTTCTTTTGCACGAGTTAGTGTTACATACAACAAATTAAAATTATCTAACTCCATCTCTTCGTTTTGTTCTTTATAAATTTGTTTACCATAATCACCCGCATATTCAATATTTGAAGATGCGCTAACTAAAATACTTTCAAACCCATCATACTCCTTTTTGTCTAAATGGTCATACCAAGCTTTAGGGTCTAATTGTTTATAAATGTCTAAATCATAAGGGAAAATAACTACCGGAAATTCTAACCCTTTTGATTTATGAATGGTCATTATTTGAACCGCATTTTTATTATTTGAAGCAACTATACTTAGTTTTTCTTTTTTCTGTTCCCAATATGCTAAAAAATCAATATTTTTTTGTGATTTCTTCTGAGTAAATTCAAAAACAAAATCTAAAAAAAACTGCAAATAAGCATCTGATTCATGGGTTAATTTAAAGCTTCTAATTATTTCTTCAATGCTTTCATAAAACGGACTTTGGTCAAAATTTTGAGGCGAATAGAAAATTTGGTACTTCTCTAATGCCTTAAAAAAATCAACTGTTTCTAATTTTACAATTTCTTGGATAAAATCGTGTTGTTCATTTTTAATTTGAAGATGATGATATAAAAATTCCAAGACATTGAACTTCGCATCATCATTGTCATTTTCTTTTAAAAAACTCAATAGATTTATTATAAAATCAATCTTATTATTGTTTTTAATCAATAAAGTTTCTGAACTAACAATATCAACTCCTTTTTCGGTAAGATAATTGGCTATTGCAATACCATTTGTCTTTTTTCTTACCAAAATACAAATATCATTTCTATCAAATTTACCCTCTAAATTTAATATAGTTTCATATACCTTTTCAGGAAAAATTTGATCTCTTACTTCATTATTTTCACATTTGTCAACAAAACTCAATTGCACATAACCGCCTTCTTTTTTATGGTGTTTTTGATGATTGCCAATTTGATATAGGTTTTGGTAAGCCTCCTTTTGAAAGGATTTAGATATATGAGTAAAAAAATGATTATTGAAATTGACAATTTCAGAATAACTACGATAATTTGTATCTAAATTTTTTATTTCTTTTTCAACTTGAAAAGGGTTATTTGCTTCAGTAATTCCTTCGGTAGATAAATCGATAAACTGCTCGGCCTTACCGCCTCTCCATCTATAAATAGCTTGTTTGGCATCGCCAACCAAAAGCAAGCTAGAATTTTCTTCACTCAGTGCATTGTCGATTAACGGAATTAAATTTTCCCACTGTAAAACTGAAGTGTCTTGCATTTCATCAATAAAAAAGTGCTTGAACTTTTCGCCCAATTTTTCATAAATAAAAGCAGCTGGCTCTTCACGTAAGTGTTTGCTAATAATTTGATTAAATTCAGCATTTAGTCGAATATTGTTATCACTTTTTATTTCTTCTAATACCTTGCTAATCGTATTTAATATGGCTAACGGAATTATATTTTTTAAAATGAGTTTATTTAGTTGATACAATGCATATTTATCATTAAAAACATGCTCTGCCTTAAAGTACAATTGTATCAATTCTTCGCTAACACTATCAATAGCCGATTTTATTTCTTGTGGTTTTTTTGGGCCGTACAAGACATCGTTATTTATTGATTTATTTAACCTTCCTTCAAACTTTAAATCGCCAGGTTTTAGATTTTTAAACCTAATTAATTTTTTAAAAAAATTAGGTAAATCTGTGTAGTAAAAATCTTTGTGAATAACCGCTAGGCTATCCATAATTTCGAGTCCTTTCTCTCCAATTTCAACAAATTGTTTTTCAATTTCAACTTGTTTTTGTTTTAATTTTTTTTCTAAGGTTTTAAAATTAGCTATACTTTTATTCTCTAATTTTTGAATTTCATTGGCATGATTTTCATTCAATAAAAGTTTTGAAATATCAAATAATTCTCTACTAATATCCCATGATTTATCTTCTAAAGTTTTTTGTTTGGCGAACTCCACCAAAATAATGGTTAACTCTTTATCAATTCCAATTTTTGAAATTATTACATCAATGGTTTCTTTTAGTATGGAATCAATATCTAATTCAACTTCAAAATCTAAAGACATTCCCAAATCAAAAGCAAAAGATTTGATGAGTTTATTGGTAAAACTATCAATGGTTTTAATATGAAAAGCTGAATAATTTTGTAAAATATTTTGTAAAAGGTTTTTGGATCTTTTTTGGATAATTTCTCTACTTAATCCTGTTTCATTTACTAAGTTTTCAAACATGTCGTTTGCAATAACCGAAACATCTTGTTTTGAAAACTCTAACAAATTGTGTAAAACACGTTCTTTCATTTCTCCAGCTGCTTTGTTGGTAAAAGTAATTGCAAGAATTTTTTGAAACAAATAGGAATTATCTGATTGTATAAGAATTTTTAAATATTCTTTTACCAAAGTAAAAGTTTTACCACTACCCGCAGAGGCATTATAAACTTGAAAAGAGGTTTGGTTTTGCACTGTTTTTATTTTGTATAAAAGTAGTTAATTTTATAAAAAAACAAACGTTTATACAATCTCTTTTGACATTCTATACATTCCTTTTACGTTTTTATACATTAACTCATATTGAAGTGTAAAGCTGCTAACTATTTTAAACCCTAATTTTTTGTAAAAATTAATAGCCGCATCTTGAGTGTCCATTACTTCAAGCCATAATATAGATTTATTTTTTGTGCAAAATTGATTTTCTACCCAAGCAACAATTTCTTTTCCAAGTCCTTTACCTTGTACTGATGGTGCTAAATAAATACGATGTAGTTTCGTCTGTTGGTTGTTTACACCAAGCAATGAATTGTTTAAAATAACTCTTAATATTCCTACAAGTTTCTTTTTATAGTACACAAAATAATATCTCGCATGGGTATCATTAAGTTCTTTTACCAAATTATTTTTTAGGTATAAAGTATTCAAATACCATTCTCCTTCATCTGGCCATAAATGCTTGTACGCTGGTGGGTATATTTCACACATCAGTTTATATAACTTTTTATGATCTGTTACATTTATCTTTGTTAAAAAAAGATTATTTGATATACTTAATTGCTCCATTGTTTTATTAATCTAAGTAAATATCCTCCAAATTTGAGCCACTAAAAAAGTCATTATAAAGCCCATAATTACTGGTAAAATTGAGGCAACTACTGTCCATTTTACACTATTGGTTTCTTTATAAATGGTGTAAATAGTAGTACTACATGGGTTGTGTAATAAACTAAACAACATTAAGTTAACTGCTGTTAGTAAGGTCCAGCCACCAGCTCTTAAAATATCTCCCGTAGCGTTTGCTGAATCTAGCTCGAACATCACACCAGCTCCTTCTCCTCCAGAAATTCCTACTACCATAACCGTTAGCATTAAAATGGTTGGGATAACAATTTCGTTTGCTGGAATTGCCACAATATATGCTAGTAAAATAACTCCGTTAAGGCCTAAAAGAAAACCAAAACCATCTAAATAATTAATGGTCCAAGCTGCTATACTTTCATTACCAATATAAATATTTGAAATTAACCAAATTACTGCTCCAGCAGGAGCTGCAAAAACAATAGCGCGCCATAAAACAATTAAAGTCCGATCAATAAGTGAGGTGTAAATTGTTTTCCAAAATCTTGGAGGGCGATAAGGTGGTAATTCTAAATTAAAAGTAGAAACTTCTCCTTTCAAAACCGTTTTTGTCAATGCCCAAGACACAAAAAACATAAAAAATATACCTAAAATAGCTATTCCTATTACGGCAGATAAAGATGCAATACCCGAAAACGATTCCGGTACCACGGCACCAATAAAAATTGTGGCAATTAATATTTGTGTTGGCCACCGACCGTTACATAAAGAAAAATTATTGGTAATAATTGCTATTAATCGCTCTCTCGGACTATCAATAATTCGTGTTGCTACTACACCCGCTGCATTACAACCAAAACCCATACTCATGGTTAAAGCTTGCTTACCATGTGCTCCAGATCTTCGGAATAATTCATCCATGTTAAAGGCAACTCTTGGTAAATATCCAAAATCTTCTAATAGTGTAAACATTGGAAAAAATATTGCCATTGGCGGTAACATTACTGCAATTACCCAAGCTACTGCCAAATAAACGCCATCAATTAAAAAACCATCTAACCACCATGGCATTCCAATACTCGATGCTAGGCTTTTTAATATGGGATGGAAACTATTCAATAACAAATCGGCCAGCATTGCTGATGGATAATTTGCCCCTTCGATAGTTAACCAAAGAATTATACCTAAAATTAAAAACATGATTGGAAAACCCCATGTTTTACTAGTCACAATTTTATCAATTTTACGGTCTAAACGAAATTGTTTTTTTTGATTTAAGGTTGATACTGAACTATTGGCAATTTCAGAAGCATCGGCGTAAATCCCTTCTGCCAAATGATCGTGAAAATCATCTCCAATTTTCCAACGTAAATCATTTGATAGCGTTAATAAATTTTCTATAGAATTTTTCTTCATCTTAAACCAATTCACCTGTTTTTAAGGCATTAATAATACGGTTGTCTCCTTCTAATAATCTAAAAGCAATCCAACGGCTATTTGGTATTTTAGGAAATTGCTTTTCAATTTCGGCACTCAATGTTTTTACCGCTTTCATAATGTTTTCAGGAACATTTTTAATTCGGTGTGGTTTACAAATAATTTTACCACTTGCCACTTCGCTAATCGTTTGAATTAAATCAGTAATTCCTTCATTAAATCTAGCACTCGTAGCAACTACCGGAATGCCTAAATCACGAGCCAACGATCTTTGGTCAATTTTAATATTACTTCGTTTAGCTTCATCCATCAAATTCAAACATAAAACAGCTCTATCTGTAATTTCTAAAATTTGCAAAACCAAATTTAAGTTTCTTTCCAACCTACTGGCATCAACAACAATTACGGTAACATCTGGTTTTCCGAAAAGAATAAAATTACGCGCAACTTCCTCATCTTGAGATGTTGATAGTAAAGAATATGTTCCGGGTAAATCAACTAATTTATATTTTTGTGTATTGTATTCAAAAGCACCTTCGGCTCTAACTACAGTTTTACCTGGCCAATTCCCTGTATGTTGACGCAAACCTGTTAAGGCATTAAATACGGTACTTTTACCGGTATTTGGATTACCCGCTAAAGCGACAACAAAATCAATATTATCTGTATTTACTCCTAATTTTTTTAATCCACTAGCATTAAATTGAGAGCATGTATCACAAGCACTATTTATTTTCGTTTCCATAACTTAAGTCTTTTGAATTAGTATTTTTGAAGCTTGATAATTCCGTAAAGCAATACTGGTTCCTTTCACCAAATATGCTTTTGGGTTTCTTAACGGACTCAATAAATCAATACTAATTTCGGTACCTTTAACAAAACCTAGGTCTAACAATCTTCTGCGATTATCACCTCTACATTCTTTAGAAATTCCTACTATTTTGGCTATTTCATTTTCCTTTAAACTAGATAATCTAAACCTATTATCTTCTATAACAACATCTTTTTCTAAAATGGCAACTGTAATATTTGCTGCAACAATTGGTGCCAATTTAAACTCTTCTCCTTCAGCATAAAAAACAACTCTTTGCAAGTTATTTTCAACCACTCTTATTTGAGATCCAATATGAATATTTTCGGCAAGAATTTGTTTGTAAATAACATCGGGTTCATCTTCAATATGGGTTATTTTACCTAAACAATCGACAGCTAATGACGATAATGCAATACCGTCTACTTTTGCAACAACGCCTCTATTTGTAGGAATAGGATCTCCGTGAGGATCATACATTGGGTTGCCTAATTGCGTAGCAAGTAAATCCGTTTCTTCATGATCTAATTGATGTTCCATTTCTTCGGCTCTTTCATGCCATTCTTCTTTATCAAAACCTGTTTTTTCGGCCAAATATTTTTCCCATAGCCTGTGGACTCTTACTATTCGTAAAGCATAATCTCTACCCGAATTTGTTAATTTTAAGATATCTCCTTTAAATTGTATCAGTTCATTTATTGCCATCTTATTAATAACTTCTACCACCAAACTGTTATTGAACTTCAAAACATTAGTTAATGTGTTGATATCAACTTCTTTTCCAGACTTCTCGTAATGATATAGTTGTTTTAAAACATCTTCGATAACCGTTTTTTCATTGGTTTTTAAATTATTTTTTATCACCCAAAACCATCCTTTTATTGGCCTAAATAATAAATAAATTATTATCGAAAAAAATAAAAATATCAACAAAGCATGTATAGGACTATAAGTGTTCATCTTTAGATTTTTATATTTAAATTTCCTGCAACTTTTTTAGAAATTACCAATTGATGCGTTTTTGTTTCTATATGGATAGAATTATCAAATGGCTCAATATCTATCACTTTAATTCTATCTCTAAGTGCTAAATTTTTCTTGTTCAAATATTTTAAAAATTCATCTGACGAATCTTTTAAGTTATCTAAAACACCTTTTTGTCCAACTTTGAGCTCTAAAAGATTAACTGTTTTGATTCGCATTATTTTACCATCTTTATCAGGAATTGGATCTCCGTGAGGGTCAAATTTTGGAGATTTTAAGAATTTTTCTAATCTATCAATAAGTGTTTCAGATTTTATATGCTCCAATTGTTCGGCAATATCATGTACTTCATCCCAACCATAATTTAATTTATTTACCAAAAAATACTCCCAAAGCCTATGTTTTCTCACAACTATTAAAGCAGCATCTTTTCCTGTTTTTGTTAACTGAACGCCTTGATATTTTTTATAAGTAATCAGCTGTTTTATAGCTAATTTTTTCAGCATATCTGTAACTGAAGAAGCTTTTGTTTGGGTTTTACTAGCAAGAATATTGGTGCTAATATTTTTTTGCAGCTTTTCTTCTAATGCATAAATTGCCTTCAAATAATTTTCTTCAGCTTGTGAAAACATAAATATTTTTTTGCAAATATAATTATATTTTTAGCCTTGTCTAAATTATATTGAATTATTTAATTTTCTTTGAATTACTTTATAGGATACATGTTTTTGTAAACGAATTGTGGAAATAGCACAGCAATGTGCTGTATTGTTTGAAAAGCCGAAAATTAAAATGCGGCTGCAAGCGGTTGACTTATTTCTTGTAACCTATTTTTGTTGTTGGTTTTTTGTTGTCTTTCTTATCAATTAACTCATCTAAGTAATTAAAAACTAGTTCAATATTTTTATTTTGGTTAGATAGTTTCCTTTCTATTTTTTCCATTCGTAACAATAAGTCTTTATTATTAAAGAGCATTTCTTTTATCTTGGTATAAATTCTCATAATCTTAATATTTACCGCAATGGCTCTTTCACTATTTAAAACACTTGATAGCATTAAAACACCGTGTTCGGTAAACACATTGGGCTCTTTTCTTCGTCCTCCCCAACTTGATGTCGCAAATTGCGACTTCAAGTTTTTCCATTCTTCACTTGTAAGTCTAAACATAAAATCTTCTGGAAAACGTCCTGCATTTCTTTTGATTTGTTCATTTAATCTTCTTGTTTCTACTTGATAAAGCTCTGCTAAATCACTATCTAGCATTACTTTTTGACCTCTAATTAAATAGATTTTACTTGTAATTATTTCATCTGGAATGCTAATCTCTTTGCTCATTATTAGTGTCATTTTTAGTTTGTAAAATAATTTTTTATTTCTATGGCTACAAATTGGTCACTCCAAAATTGAGTCTCGCAATTTGCGATACCAAAATTTATACTGGTCTTTCATAATCTAAAGATTCCCTTATAAGGGACAAGTTTTTGTAAACGAATCGTGGAAATAGCACAGCAAGAATATTGGTGCTAATATTTTTTTTTAGTTTTTCTTCTAATGCATAAATTGCCTTCAAATAATTTTCTTCAGCTTGTGAAAACATAATTATATTTTTAGCCTTGTCTAAATTATATTGAATTATAGTTGATTTACTTTCCAGATTTCTTTTTTAAAATGCTCTAAGTCACATTTTGACAGTTCAATATCAATAGCTTTGTCAACAATAGCATCCACATTTTTTACTGGGAAAGCCAAGCCTGTAGTAATTCTTCTTAAAATAGCAACCTCTTCATCGGCAGTTTGATGATCAGCATTGACCATTTTTATCAAATCGTATAACCGCTCAATACGCTCTTCACATTCTAAATATGCAATGGTTGGAAATTTATCAGGATTTTTAAATATTTCTTTGAATTTATCATCACTAATATTATATTTCTTAGATATCTTCACTAGAAGTTCCAACTCTTCTTCGGTTATGATTTTATCCGATTTTGCAATTTTTACCATATTAGCAAAATGGCTAATATTTCTTTTTAAACCAACACTCATATAGAAATCTGAAATACCCATAATTTTTGATTTTGACTTATCTCAAAGTTACAAAATTTCAAGCGAAATTTACTACTCTTTAACCCTTTTCCAACGTAAAGTTCCAACCATCCACTTAGGTAAAGATTTATTTGGATTTCGTTTTTTTAAGTTGATATTCCACCCTAATTTTTTAATGATTGGTACTTTATGAGTTTCAACAAACTCAACGGGAATCCCATCTGGGTCAGAAATATAAGCAAAATGACCTGCAGCTTCTCCCATATCAAATGATTCGGAACTGTCAACAGTAAAAGGAAATCCTTTTTCTTTAACTTCTTCACGTAACAATTCCATGCCAATGGTATCAAAACAGATGTGAATAAAACCAAGATCTCCCCAAATACGATTCTCATAAATATCGCGCCCTTTTTTATCAATTAATTGCACCAATTCAATTTGAGTTGGCCCATATAACGGAGCAAAACCACCACTCCGAGTTGCTGAATGTGTTAATAAAACTCTACGTACTTTTTGAGTACCACCAGGTAAACTTGCAAAATCTTCAAAAACACCTGTTTCATCATAAACAACTTCGTCATACTCTAATATATCTTGATAAACTTTTAACGATTCTTCTATATCACTAACACCAATAATTGCCCCATAAATTCCTCCTGTAACGGCTTGTGTCTTTTCAAACAAATAGTCGTTTTTTACTACTTGAAAAATATTATCAAAAGGATCTTGTAAAAAATAATGTGGTTTGCCATCTAATGATTTTTCAACATTACCTAAAAGTTTTAACTCCTCTTTTTGCATTTTAGAAAAGGCCTTTTCCGGATTTTGACTTTTAATTTTAGCTACAAAAATACCTATATCACCAAGTTCAGGAACAAAATTTGGTTTCTCTGGTTTTTTCCCTGTATGTTGCCAAACTTCAAAACCACCACCCGATTGCATATTAAATGCCAAAACTGCATGCCTTTCCCGTTTTTTTCCTTCTGTATAGTGCAGCATCAATTCGGCAACAGCCTCTTCTTCAAAAACTCCAATATCCATCCCAAAATGTTTTCTATACCATTTCCATGCTATATGAACATTTGCTACTCCAATTCCTATCTGTTGAATACCTGTTATTTTCTTTTTCTTCATGTGGCAAATATTATTTTTCTTTATCATCAAATTTTGACTGGATAAAAATAATCAATTCAATCAAAAAATAGTCTATAACTAGTTTTAAATTATATTTGCATAAAAAATAGCAACATTGAGCAAGCAAAATATTGCCAATTATTACGATCAACACGATAAAGTTGGTCAACTGATAACCGCTTTACAGCAAGACAAAAAACAAATAGAAATTTCTAATTTGGTTGGATCTTCATTGTCTTATGTTATTTCTTCAGCGTTTAAAAAAGTAGAAAATCCATTTTTATTAATCTTTAATGATAAAGAAGAAGCTGCTTATTACCTCAATGATTTGGAACAGCTTTTAGGTATAAATAATGTGCTTTTTTACCCAGGATCCTATCGCCGTCCGTATCAAATTGAAGGTACAGACAATGCCAATGTATTACTTCGTGCTGAGGTTTTAAACCGAATTAATTCACAAAAAAAACCGGCTATAATTGTTACTTATCCTGTGGCTTTATTTGAACAAGTAATTACCAAAAGTGAACTCAAAAGAAATACCTTAAAACTAAATATAGGAGAAGAACTTTCATTAGATTTTATTAATGAAATGTTACACGAATATAATTTCAATCGCGTTGATTTTGTAACTGAACCAGGAGATTTTGCTGTTAGAGGAGGTATTATTGATGTTTTTTCTTTTTCGAATGACGAACCTTATCGTATTGAGTTTTTTGGAGATGAAGTTGATAGTATTCGAACTTTTGATATTGAAACCCAACTCTCTATTGAGAAGTTGAAAAAAATCAACATTATGCCTAATGTTGAAAATAAAATGTTGGAAGAAAAAAGAGAGAGTTTTTTAAAATACATCTCTTCTAAAACAGTTGTTTTTACAAAAGACATTGCGCTCTTAAATGATAAATTAAATAAACTTTTTAGCAAAGCTGAAGATGCATTTCAAAATTTAAAAGGTGAAATAAAACAAGCAAAACCACAAGAATTATTTTGCAATGGCAAAATAATTTTAAATCAATTATACGATTTTAATATAGTAAAAACTGGCATTACTTCTGTTGATAATCCACAATTTAATATTGTTTTTTCAACCTTACCTCAACCGTCATTCAATAAGCAATTTAATTTGTTAATTGAAAACCTAAATGAAAACACAAAAAACGGATTTACCAATTATCTTTTTTGTGATAATGAAAAACAAGTCAAACGTTTTCACGATATTTTTAATGATGTTGAAGAAGAAGTAAAATACAAAACCATTACAACACCTTTATACCAAGGTTTTATTGATAATGATTTAAAAATTGTTTGTTATACCGATCATCAAATTTTTGAACGCTATCATAAATTTAGATTAAAAAGTGGCTTTGCTAAAAAACAAGCCATTAGTTTAAAAGAACTAACCCATTTAGAAATTGGAGATTATGTTACTCATATTGATCATGGTATTGGAAAGTTTGGCGGACTCCAAAAAATAGATGTCGAAGGCAAAAAACAAGAAGCCATAAAATTAATTTATGGCGAACGTGATGTACTTTATATTAGTATTCATGCCTTACATAAAATTACCAAATACAGTGGCAAAGATGGTAAAGCACCAAAAGTGCATAAATTGGGATCAAATGTTTGGAAAAAACTAAAACAAAAAACAAAATCAAGAGTAAAACATATTGCATATAATTTAATTCAGCTATACGCAAAACGAAAATTACAAAAAGGATTTGCATATAATCCTGATAGCTATATGCAACACGAATTAGAAGCAAGTTTTATTTACGAAGATACACCCGATCAATTTAGTGCTACTCAAGATGTAAAAGCCGATATGGAAAAAGAGAAGCCTATGGACAGGTTGGTTTGTGGTGATGTTGGCTTTGGTAAAACCGAAGTTGCTATCCGTGCTGCTTTTAAAGCTGTTGATAGTGGCAAACAGGTTGCTATTTTAGTGCCTACAACTATTTTAGCTTTTCAGCATGCAAAAACATTTAGAGAACGACTTAAAGATTTTCCGGTAACGGTAGAATATTTGAACCGTTTTAGAACTACCAAACAACGTAATGAAACTATAAAAGGCTTAGCCAACGGAAGTGTTGATATCGTTATTGGAACGCATCAATTGGTTAATAAAAGCATTGTTTTCAAAGATTTAGGTTTGCTCGTTATTGATGAAGAACAAAAATTTGGAGTTGCAGTTAAGGATAAATTAAAGACTTTAAAAGAAAATATTGACACCTTAACTTTAACTGCCACACCGATACCTCGTACTTTGCAGTTTTCGCTAATGGCAGCTCGTGATTTGTCGGTTATTAAAACTGCTCCACCAAATAGGCATCCTATTGAAACTCATGTTATCCGCTTTAGCGAAGAAACCATTAGAGATGCTATTAGGTATGAAATTTTACGTGGCGGGCAAGTTTTTTTTATTCATAATCGTATTGAAAATATTAAAGAAGTTGCTGGGCTAATTCAACGCTTGGTTCCTGATGCTAAAATTG
>DAOUTI010000004.1 GCA_030626795.1 Flavobacteriaceae bacterium | reverse complement strand
TAGAATGAAACTATCATGGAAAGAGGGATTAATTCTCCTTGGCGGATATATTGTTTTTATAGCCTTAACCTTATAAGGTTACTATTTCACAAATTTTAAATCATATATTGATATACCTATAAAAATTAGGGTTATTTTTTATTTAAGTAATAAAAATAACAATTTTACCCTAAAAAAATAAGGGGTATGGTGGTTTTATTTGTAAAAAGTTATATTTTTGTGGTATCATATAAAATATATTAAAAAATGACTACTTTTCGATTTCAAGCTTTAAAGGAAACACTAAACCGTAAACCGGTTGAATTTACTGAACCAGCAAAACATTCAGAATCTTTTGGTATCAATGTATTTAGCGAAAACTCTATGCGCCAGTATTTGACCAAAGAAGCATACAATGGAGTAATGAGTGCAATGACAAAAGGCACTAAAATTGATAGAAAAATTGCCGATCAAGTTGCTTCAGCTATGAAAGAATGGGCAATGGCAAAAGGAGTTAGTCATTATACGCATTGGTTTCAACCTTTAACAGGTGGAACAGCAGAAAAGCATGATGCTTTTTTTGAACCAACCGAAGGTGGTAATGCCATTGAAAGATTTGGAGGTAATGAATTGGTACAGCAAGAACCAGATGCTTCAAGTTTTCCAAACGGCGGAATAAGAAATACTTTTGAAGCGAGAGGTTATACGGCTTGGGATCCAACATCGCCAGCATTTGTTTATGGTACAACACTTTGTATTCCTACAATTTTTGTTGCCTATACTGGTGAAGCCTTAGACAATAAAACACCTTTATTAAGAGCTTTACAAGCAATTGATAAACATGCTACTGCTGTAGCAAAATACTTTGATAAAAATGTAACTAAAGTAAATGCCTCATTAGGTTGGGAACAAGAATACTTTTTAATTGATAAAGCATTGGCAATTTCTCGTCCTGATATTATTATGACAGGTCGTACTTTATTAGGCCACTCCTCTGCCAAAGGTCAACAATTAGACGACCATTATTTTGGTAGTATTCCGCAAAGAGCAATGAATTTTATGCGCGAATTGGAATATGAATGTATGAAGTTAGGAATTCCTGTAAAGACAAGGCATAACGAAGTAGCGCCAAATCAATTTGAATTGGCCCCAATTTATGAAGAAGCCAACTTAGCGGTTGACCACAATTCATTACTAATGGATGTTATGGGTAGAATAGCTTCAAAACATAATTTTAAATTGTTATTACACGAAAAACCTTTTGCAGGAATTAATGGTTCGGGTAAACATAATAACTGGTCATTAAGTACAAATACAGGTGTAAATTTATTGGCGCCAGGTAAAACACCTATGCGTAATTTAGAATTTTTGACTTTCTTTATCAATACCATTAAAGCAATTCACGAATATGAAGAATTGATGCGAGCAGGAATTGCATCAGCAAGTAATGATCATCGTTTGGGGGCAAATGAAGCACCTCCAGCAATTATTTCAGTTTTTATTGGCGAGCAATTAACTAAAGTATTGAAAGAATTAGAAGGTGTTACTAACGGTAAATTATCTCCGCAAGAAAAAACTGATCTTAAATTAAATGTTGTAGGTAAAATTCCAGAAATTATGTTGGATAATACCGATCGAAATAGAACATCTCCTTTTGCCTTTACAGGAAATAAATTTGAGTATAGAGCTGTAGGCTCTTTGGCAAATTGTGCTAACCCAATGACAATTTTAAATTCGATTGTTGCAAAACAATTGAAAGATTTTAAAATTGAAGTTGATAAATTGATTGCTAGTAAAGAATTGAAAAAAGATGAAGCTATTTTTAATGTTTTACGTGAATATATTAAAGAATCTAGAGATATATTATTTGAAGGAAATGGGTACGGACAAGCTTGGGAAGATGAAGCAGCAAAGAGAGGCTTAAGTAATAACAAAACTACGCCAATTGCTCTAAGAGCTAAAATTGCTAAAAAAACTATCGATTTGTATGATGAATTAGAGGTAATGAGTAAGGTGGAGATTGAAGCTCGTCATGAAATTGAATTGGATGAGTATTCTTTACGTATTCAAATAGAAGGTAGAGTTTTAGGAGATATTGCTTTGAATCACGTAATTCCTACTGCGGTTAATTATCAAAATGTTTTGATTGAAAATGTAACGGGATTGAAAGATGTTTTTGAGTCAGAATTTGAAACTATTGCTAAAGAGCAATTGGAATTGATTAAAGCAATTTCCGGTCATATCAGCGGTATTACAATTAAAGTGAAAGCTATGGTTGAAGAACGTAAAAAAGCAAATGTTATGGAAGATGTAGAGCAAAAAGCAATTACATATTGTGATAAAGTAAAACCTTATTTTGATGAAATTAGATACCATTGCGATAAATTAGAATTGATGGTTGATGATGAAAAATGGCCTTTAGCTAAATACAGAGAAATGTTGTTTACACGATAGATTTATTAACTTAATTTTAAAAGCCCAATGAAATTTATTTCACTGGGCTTTTTTATTTTAGCTATACCCATTTTTTGATAATTTTGATATTGTCAAAATAATTAGAGTACTCGAGTTATGGTAATTTAAAGTGTTTATTTAGAATTATTCTTATATATTAATTCCGTATATTTTTAAAAATTTAAAACGATATGAAAAAAAATATTATAACTGTTTTGTTATTTTTTATTTCAATAACTAGTTATTCGCAAGAATGGCTTACAAATTTTGAGGAAGCAAAAGAAACAGCCGCTCAAGAAAATAAAAATATGATTATGGTTTTTTCTGGGTCTGATTGGTGTGCACCGTGCATTAAATTAGAAAAATATATTTGGGAAAGTGATGAATTTAAGAAACACGCAAAAGATAATTGGATATTGTTAAAACTAGATTTCCCAAAAAGAAAAGCAAATAAATTAAGTAAAGAACAACAAAGTCACAATGATGCTTTGGCTGAAAAATATAATAACAGAGGTTACTTTCCTTTGGTTTTGGTTCTAGATAAAAATGGAAATGTATTAGGAGAGACTGGATATAAAAAAATTACTGCTCAAGAATATGTTAATGAGTTGATTGCTTTTGAAAAATGAGAAATATTTTAACGCTATTTTTATTTGTGTTTGTTTTTTCTGTTGTTGCACAAGAGAAGAAATATGACCGTACCCTAAAACTAATGGGAAGTAGGTTTGATATTTCGGTGGTTGCATCTACAAAAGAAAATGGAAACAATTATATTGATATTGCTGTTGCAGAAATTAAACGAATAGAAAATATAATTTCTTCTTGGGATAAGAATTCTGAAACATCAAAAATTAATCAAAATGCAGGAATTGAACCTGTAAAAGTAAGTAAGGAATTGTTTGACCTAATTAATAGGTCTATTCAAATTTCAAAAATTACGGAAGGCGCTTTTGATATTTCGTATGCATCGATGGATAAAATTTGGAAATTTGATGGCTCTATTACCGAAATGCCTTCCGCGGAAGCGATAAAAAAATCAGTAGAAAAAGTAGGCTATCCTAATATCATTTTAGATTATAACAACCAAACCGTTTTTTTAAAAGTGAAAGGAATGAAAATAGGTTTCGGTGCCATTGGTAAAGGTTATGCGGCTGATAAGGCTAAAAAATTATTACAAAATAAGGGTGTAAAAGCAGGATTGATTAATGCTTCGGGTGATTTAAACTGCTGGGGGAAACAGCCAGATGGCGTAAGTTGGAAAGTGGGTATTACAAACCCGTTGAATAAAAACAAAATTTACTCTTGGTTTGATATTGACGACCAAGCAGTTGTCACTTCGGGTAATTATGAAAAATTTATCCGATTTGAAGGCATAAGATATAGTCATATTATTAACCCAAAGACAGGATATCCTGCAAAAGGAATTGTAAGTGCAACTATTTTTGCACCAAAAGCTGAATTGGCCGATGCATTAGCAACTTCAATTTTTGTGATGGGAACTTCAGTAGGAATTAATATGGTAAATCAGTTAAAAGGTGTGGATTGTATTATTATTGATGATAAAAATAGAGTACATGCTTCTAAAGGAATTAAATTAAAAAATATAAAAATATAGACATGAAAATTATTATAGCGATTTTGTTTTTGATTATGGTTTCTTCCTGTGTTACAGTTAAAGAATACCAGAAAATGAATATTAATGACCCTGATATGGTTCTATCTGTTCAAAAAATGGAAAGGTATGAAACTACTTTTCAAACTTATCGGGAGTCTGCTGCTGGAGCAAATGGCGGTAAAACTGGTGGAGGATGTGGTTGTAATTAAAAAGCAAAAAAGATGAAATTTAAATTATTAGGAATAATGTTTATTTTCTTGATACAGAATATCGTGGCTCAAGAAACTACAAATAATACGTATCAAAAAAAGGTTTTAGAATCTATCGAGGTTGATATTTTAATGAGTTATTATGCTCAAGATGGAATACATTCTTCGGTTGCAGGAGGCGATGGTACAGAAGAGTTAACCGACTTTACTTCATCAATTATCATTAGTTTGCCAATTAAAAATAATGATGTTTTAACTGTTGATATTGGTATTTCAGCTTACACTTCGGCATCTTCGAGTAATATAAATCCTTTTGATAGATCGGGAGCTTCTAAAGGAGGAGACGACGATGACGATGAAGAAGATGATGATAAATTTGCAATCGAAAAAGGAGTTGATGAAGGAGGTGCAAATCCTTGGTATGCATCTTCGGGTGCTTCTATGAGTGATGTTTTGGTTCATGGTTCAGCCAATTATGCACATAGCTCTGAAGATAGAAATACCATTGTTAGTGGTAATATTGGTTTTTCAACCGAATATGATTATTTTTCTATTGGAGTAGGAGGTGCTTATACAAAACTATTTAATCAACAAAACACAGAGTTGAGTTTTAAAGCTCAAATTTATTTTGATAAATGGCGATCCATTTACCCAACCGAATTAGATTCTTATATAGAAGATGGTTTAGATGGTGGTTTTTTTGAGGGAGTTGATATTATTGGAGATCCAAATTTTCCAGATGCTGTTTATGCTCCAAGTCATTTTACTTTAAACTCAGACGAGCATAGAAACTCCTATGCGCTATCGGCTAGCTTTTCACAAATACTAACCAAAAATATCCAAGCTTCAGTATTTTTTGATGTTATTATGCAAGAAGGTTTATTGTCAACACCATATCATCGTGTTTATTTTGCTGATAAACCAGATTTTTTTATTGAGCAATTTCAACTGGCAGATGATAATGAAAATTTACCAACTTCTAGATTTAAACTTCCAATAGGTACTCGATTTAATTTCTACCTCAATGAGCATTTTGTAATTAGAACCTACTATCGATATTATTATGATGATTGGGGAGTTACAGCACATACTGCAAGTATTGAATTACCAATTAAATTAGGGCAAAAATTTACCATATCTCCAATGTATCGCTTTTATACACAAACAGAAGCTGATTATTTTGCACCTAAAGAAGTGCATTTATCTACAGAAAAATATTATACTTCCGACTATGATTTATCTGCATTTGATGCAAATCAATACGGAATAGGATTAAAATATACCGATATATTTACGAAAGCTAAAATTTGGAAGTTTGGATTAAAAAATATAGAATTACGCTATAATCATTACCAACGAAGCAATGATTTGAATGCTGATATTGTAACCTTCGGTATTAAATTTGTAGATTAATTTTGTTTCTAATCAGATGAATCTTTTAAAAAGTAATTATAAGATATGGTTAAGAGTAAAATAAATAAAGCTGAAGAAATCCCAATAATAACATTGTAAAATGGAGGAATTGTTAGTGATATCCGTATCAGTAAAGTTGCTAAAACAAAGGCAGAATATCTAAATATTTTCAAGTAATTAAGTGTGTATCTCAATGCGATTAGCAAAATAATAATATCACTAAAAATAAGTACAGAGTAGAATAAATGAAATGAATGTAGGTATGAACCTGTTTCTAATAAAAAAGTAGTATCATAAATTCCTACTCCAATAAAGGCAATCATTAAAAATAAAGCCAATAATTTTTTTGTTTGAATAAACTCACTTTGATCATTTTCAGAGTCTGTTAATCGATTGTGTTTCTGTAATTTATAATTAAATCCTAAAATAACAAATATAATTAATGAACCAACGGCATATGCAAATAAATTGATTAATGAATCAGTCATGGTATGCCATTCAAAATCTTTAATATGGCTTATTTCTTTAAATCCAGACCTTATAAATATAAGAGATAATACTTCAAATTGTTTACCAACTGATTTTGCTACAGATTCTGGGAGCACAAAAATCAAACTCAAGAGCTCTAAAATCAATAATAATGTAAAGGCAATTTCAATTGCAAAAAAAGGGTTAGAAAAAAAATCATCAAGACTCCCTAATGAAATTATTTTATTTCTGTCAAGGTAGCTAATAATTAGACTTCCAATAAAGATAAAGACTAATGAATTACTTACAATTTTATTGACTCTTTGATTTTCCCAAATTTTCTGAAGCTTGTCAAAAAGAAATTCTGATAATTGCAAAATTTTTGATACCATCGGTAATGATATTAATTTGATTTTTTATTTGTGTAAATCTAATTAAATTAAATTGTTATTATTTTATTAGATTTACTAAAAATTAATTAACCATGAAAAAATTATTATTTCTTACTGCATTAATTTCAATAAGTCTACATGCACAAAAACAAAAAACAGATAAACTTATTGATCAAGTTGAACCAAAGGTTATTGAATGGAGAAGAGACTTTCACGAAAATCCAGAGTTATCAAATAGAGAATTTGAAACTTCAAAAAAAATTGCTACTCATTTAAAAAGCCTTGGAATAGAAGTACAAACAGGTGTTGCACATACAGGTGTAGTTGGTATTTTAAAAGGAGGAAAACCAGGGCCAGTAATTGCTTTACGGGCAGATATTGATGGTTTACCAGTTACCGAAAGAGTTGATATTGCTTTTGCTTCGAAAGTAAAAAGCACTTATAACGGTATTGAAACAGGTGTAATGCATGCCTGTGGACATGATACGCATATTGCTATGCTAATGGGTACCGCAGAAGTACTAAGTAAAATGAGAAAAGACTTAAAAGGAACAGTAAAGTTTATTTTTCAACCTGCAGAAGAAGGCGCTCCTGAAGGTGAAGAAGGAGGTGCTGAATTGATGATTAAAGAAGGTGTTTTAAAAAATCCTGATGTAGATGTTATTTTTGGCTTACACATTGGAGCAGGAATTGATGTTGGAAAAATCACATACAAACCTGGAGGAACAATGGCTGCCGCACAGCGATTTGTAATTAAAGTTCATGGTAAGCAAACTCATGGCTCAAGACCTTGGGGAGGTATTGATCCCATTGTGATTTCAGCTCAAATTATTAATGGTTTACAAACAATTATAAGTAGAGATACTGAATTAACAAAAGAAGCCGCTGTAATTACTGTTGGATTAATTAGAGGAGGTGTTAGAAACAATATTATTCCAGAAGAAGTTGAAATGATAGGAACTATAAGAACATTAGATTATGCCATGCAAAAAAAATTAAATGACATGATGATATTTCGTGTTAAAGCTATTGCAGAAAGTTTTGGAGGTACAGCAGATATAGAAATCTCTAAAGGATTGCCAATAACTTATAATGATAAAGCCCTTACAGCAAAAATGTTACCTTCACTTCAAAA
This sequence comes from Flavobacteriaceae bacterium, assembly GCA_030626795.1. GTDB lineage: Bacteria > Bacteroidota > Bacteroidia > Flavobacteriales > Flavobacteriaceae > Lutimonas. Next base: position 28,224 of record DAOUTI010000004.1, on the reverse strand, counting down.
ATCAGCAGGTGTAGAAAATGTGATTTTAATTGACGCCATTACTGGCGCAGAAGATTTTTCTTTCTTTCAAAAAGAAATTCCTGGTTTGTATTTTTTTGTTGGGGGAAAACCTTTAAATGTGAAACCTGAAGATGCAGCATCTCATCATACTCCAGATTTTTATATCGACGAAAGTGGTTTGAAATTAGGTGTAAAATCTATGGTGAATTTAACGATCGACTATATGAATAGTAGTAAAAAATAGGAAATGTAACAGCGGTTACAGTATTTGGTTTAAATTTGCACGAAATTTGCACACTATTTTAAACTAAAAAAATTTAAGTAAATATGGGACTTTTCAATTTATTTGGTGGCAGCACCAGCACAGTGTCAATAGAAGAATATTTAGAAAACGGAGCAGTTGTTATTGATGTAAGAACAGAGCAAGAATTTGCAGAAGGACATGTACAAGGATCAAAAAACATCCCTTTAAATACAATTAGTTTTCAAATTGATGATATAAAAAAAATTGGTAAACCAATAATTACTTGTTGTAGAAGTGGCGCGAGAAGTGGATCGGCAGCAAGTATCTTAAAACAAAATGGGATTGATGCCATTAACGGTGGCCCATGGGGAAATGTGGTTAATAGTATGAAGTAGCCAAAAAATATTATAAAAAAAGACCGTGTTTTTACACGGTCTTTTTTTTGAAATTCATTTGAGGAAATTGTTTTATTACTTTTTCAATTTTAGCATCTAAATTTTTTAAAAATTGTTGGTGTTTTTCCGAATCTTCTCTAAACGGTTTGTGATGTAATGATTTTTGAATGCTATCGATTTCTTTCATTATTGGGTAAGATTCATCACTTATCCAAGCTCGTTTAAAAACATCCCAAATATAATCCATCGCAATTTCGTTGGGATGCAACAAATCTTTTTTGTAAAAACGGTAATCCCGTAACTCATCCATCATAATTTCATAAGAAGGAAAATAAAAAACGGTTTGATTATCAATAACTTGATGTATTGCAGTAAGTAAACTTGCTTTACTCTGTGTGTTTTCTACAAAACCATCTTTGAGATGCCTCACAGGGCTAACAGTAAAAACCACATTAATTTTATTATTTATCTTATGGATCAAAGAGACCATTTGCCTTATTATTTCTATATTTTCATCAATAGATAAGAGTTCTTTTTTAAAATTTCTTTGTGGTACTTTATGACAGTTTGCAACGAGATTTTCGGTTTCGTTATAACGATAAACCCATGATGTACCAAGCGTAATTAATACATGAGAAGCTATTTTTAATTTTTTATGCGTATTTGTTATATCTTGATTTATATTACGGAGTATTTCGGCCAAATAAGCCGATGAAAATTTAGTGTGATGGTTAAAGCTTAGCCAGGTGTCATCAAAATAGTTCAAATCACGCTGGTTGTATTCTTTTTTGTTTACACAATCATCAATTGCTGTTTCAATTGATTTTGGATTAAATAAAATACCGTGAGAATTCGAATTGCTTTGAAATTTATAATGTTTGAAATGTTCTTCAATATTTTCTGAAAAGCAAGACCCAAAAAGTACAACTTGAGAATTGTAATCAATAGTATTTTTTTCTTTTGAAACTTTTATTTTGGTTCTAAATTTCATTTGTTTTTTAATGGGGTATAAAAGTTATATTTCAAAATTACGCAATTATAACTTGTTAATTTAAAATGTTTAAATTAGATAATCTTTAGCTTTTTCAAGAGCATCTTTAATTCCTGCGGGGTTTTTACCTCCTGCAGTAGCAAAAAATGCTTGACCACCACCACCACCTTGAATATACTTTCCAAGTTCACGAACAATAGTACCTGCATTTAGGTTTTTATCGGCAACTAATTTTTTTGAAATACAAACAGTTAAAATAGCTTTGTTATTAAAATTAGAACCGGCAATAAAAAATAAATTATCTACTTTATTTACTAAGTCGAAAGCAAGGGTTTTTATGGTGCCACCGTCTAATTCCACTTTAGTGGAAATGAAATTAACACCATTAATATTTTCTACACTTTTAATTAAGTCCTCTTTTAATGAACCCGCTTTTTCTTTTAAAAGTTGTTCCATTTCTTTTTTCAACTTAGAATTTTCATCTTGTAAATTTTCAATTGCTTTTAAAATATTATTTGGATTTTTAAAGGCATTTTTTACTTTTAAAAGTTCTTTGTCTTGTACTAAAAAATAATCTCTTACTGCATCATTTGTAACCGCTTCTATTCTTCTAACCCCTGAAGCAATTGCAGATTCGGTCATGATTTTAAAATGCCAGATGTCTCCAGTATTTTTTACATGTGTTCCGCCACAAAGTTCAATCGATTTTCCGTATTTTATTGTTCTAACCGTATCACCATATTTTTCACCAAATAACATCAAAGCACCTGTTTTTTGGGCTTCAACAATTGGGACATTTCTATTTTCTTCTAAATTAATTTTTTCATTAATTCGAGAATTAACAAAATTTTCAACCTCAATAATTTCTTGATGACTTAACTTAGAAAAATGTGAAAAGTCAAAGCGTAAATTTTTTGAATGAACAGCAGATCCTTTTTGCTCAACATGTTTACCTAAAATGGTTCTTAAAGCCTGGTGTAATAAGTGCGTAGCAGTATGGTTGCACATGGTTCTAAAGCGTTGTTTTTGATCAACAACAACTTTAAAAGTTTGTTTTGGGTCGCGGGGTAGATTTTTGGTATAATGTAATATTAAGTTGTTTTCTTTTTTTGTATTAACAATGTAAATTACATTTCCGTTAGTTACTTCTAAATAGCCTTTATCGCCAACTTGACCTCCTCCTTCAGCGTAAAAAGGAGTGAGATTAAATACCAGTTGATACATATTACCATCTTTTTTTGATGACACTTTTCGGTATCGTGTAATTTTTACATTTGCTTCTAAATAGTCGTAACCAATAAATTCTTCATCATTATCTTCTTGTAAAATTACCCAATCATCTGTATCGATAATTGCAGCAGCTTTTGATCTAGATTTTTGCTTTTCCATTTCAGAATCAAACTCTTTTTCATCAAATTCTAGCCCTTTTTCACGAAGAATTAAAGCAGTTAAATCTTTCGGAAAGCCATAAGTATCATATAATTCAAAAGCTTTTTTACCAGAAATGGTTTTGTGGTTATTATTTTTAATAATATTGTCAAGCAGAATTAACCCTTGATCTAAAGTGCGTAAAAATGAATTTTCTTCTTCTTTAATTACATTTTGAATCAGGTGTTTTTGTGCAATAATTTCAGGAAAAATTTTCCCCATTTGATCGCTCAGTATATTGGTCAACTTATAAATAAAGGGTTCTTTTTTATTTAAAAAAGTAAAACCGTAACGAATAGCACGGCGTAAAATACGTCTAATTACATAGCCAGCTCCATTGTTTGCAGGTAGTTGTCCATCTGCAATAGCAAAAGCAACAGCACGAACATGATCGGCAATAACACGAATGGCAATATCTTTTTTTACCTCTTTACCATAAGTAGTTTCGGTAATGGTTTCGATTTCTCGGATGATGGGTGTAAAAACATCTGTATCATAATTAGATTGTACGCCTTGAACAACCATACACAATCTTTCAAAGCCCATACCAGTATCTACATGTTTGGCTGGTAATTTTTCGAGAGTTCCGTTAGCTTTACGGTTGAATTCCATAAAAACAAGATTCCATATTTCAATTACTTGAGGATGATCTTTGTTTACTAAATCTTTACCTGGAATTTTTTTCTTTTCTTCTTCAGACCTAATATCGATATGAATTTCGCTACACGGTCCACAAGGTCCTTGAGCGCCCATTTCCCAAAAATTATCTTTTTTGTTACCGTTTAGTATTCTATTTGTATCAATAAATTCTGCCCAATGGTTAAATGCTTCTTGGTCAAATTCTAAGTTTTCTTTTTTGTCGCCTTCAAAAACGGTTACATATAAATTATTTTTGTCAATTTTATAAACTTCTGTAAGTAATTCCCATGCCCAAGCAATGGCTTCTTTTTTAAAATAATCACCAAAACTCCAATTACCAAGCATTTCAAATAAAGTATGATGATAGGTATCCATACCTACCTCTTCCAAATCATTGTGTTTTCCAGATACTCGCAAACATTTTTGTGTATCCGAAATACGGTTGAATTCTACTTTTTTTTGTCCTAAAAAATATTCTTTAAAAGGATTCATACCAGCATTAACAAACATTAAAGATGGGTCATTTTTCATAACAATAGGCGCTGATTGCACTATTTTATGCTGTTTGGATGCAAAAAAATCTAAAAATTGTTGCCTGATTTCTTTTGAAGTCATAATAATATGGATGTACTAAAAAATTTTGTTTTTAAAGAATAACAAAAAAATTGTAAATTTGTTTTCTTAACATTAGAATTACTAAAAATTCTATTGCAAAAATAGTATAATTATACGTTATGGCGAAGGTAAAATATTATTACGATTCTGAAACTTTATCATATAGAAAGATAGAGTTAAGAAAACGTGATAAATTTAGAAAAACTTTGGTTTTTTTATTGGCATCTGTTATGTTAGGAGCATTAATGGTTTTAGGGATGTACCAATTTATAGAACCACCTAAACAAAAAGTGCTGACCAGAGAGCTTGAGAATATGAAATTACATTATGAGTTGCTCGATAAAAAAATGGTACAAGCGCAAAAAGTTTTGGGTGGAATTCAAACCAGAGATAATAATATTTATAGAACTTATTTTGAAGCAAACCCGATTCCTGAAGAGCAAAGAAAAGCAGGTTTTGGTGGTGTAAATAGGTATAAATCTTTAGAGAATTTTAATAATTCGGAAATGATTATAGATGCGACCAAAAATTTAGATATTCTTTCTAAACAATTGTATGTGCAATCTAAATCACTAGATGAAATTATTGAATTAGCAGAAGGTAAAGAAAAAATGTTGGCGTCAATACCAGCTATTCAGCCAGTTAGTAAAGAAGATTTGACTAGAATGGCATCTGGATATGGTTGGAGATCAGATCCTTTTACCAAGGCAAGAAAGATGCATAAAGGTATGGATTTTACCTCGCCTAGAGGTACTCCAATTTATGCAACAGGAAATGGAAAAGTAATTAGAGCAGATAATAGATCTACGGGTTTTGGTAAACATGTTAGAATAGATCATGGTTTTGGTTACGTAACTTTATACGCACACATGTCAAAATATAATGTAAAAAAAGGGCAAAAAGTAAAGCGAGGCGATTTAATTGGATATGTTGGTAGCACAGGTAGATCTCAAGCTCCACATTTACATTATGAAGTGCGTTATAATAAAAATGCTGTAAACCCTATTAATTTTTATTATGGAGATTTATCGCCTGAAGAGTTTCAAGAAATGTTAAAAATGGCTTCGCAAGAAGGACAATCATACGACTAATGTATATAAATTTACCCGAAAAAAGATATTATAAAATAGGCGAAGTAGCCAAGGCATTTGATGTAAATACATCATTAATTAGGTTTTGGGAAAATGAGTTTGATGTTTTAAAGCCAAAAAAAAACAAAAAAGGAAATAGGTTGTTTACGCAAGAAGATTTAAAAAATTTACAGCTTATATATTTTTTAGTAAAAGAAAAAGGGTTTACTTTAGATGGAGCAAAAAACAAACTCAAAGAAAACTCTGATAAAATAGTATCTAATCATAAAATAATACTAAGATTAGAAGAAATTAGAAATGAATTAACACAAATTAAAAATCAACTTTAAACTTAAAATTACTTATTATGAAAAAATGGATTCCCTTAATTATTATCGCAGTTATTGCATTCGGAATTTACAATTGGGTTGTAGGATTTAATAATACCGCCGTAGAAAAACAAGAAACAGCAAAAACACAATGGGCAAATGTTGAAAGTGCATATCAACGCCGTGCAGATTTAATACCAAACTTAGTAAATACGGTAAAAGGTTATGCTAGCCATGAAAAAGAAACACTTGAAGGTGTAATTGAGGCAAGAGCAAATGCAACAAAAACAACGATCGACCCTACCAATGTAACACCCGAACAAATGGCAACTTTTCAAAAAGCACAGTCTGGTTTAAGCGGCGCTTTGAGTAAATTAATGGTTGTTGTTGAAAAATACCCTGATTTAAAAGCAAATCAAAACTTTTTAGAATTGCAAAGTCAGTTAGAAGGAACTGAAAATAGAATTAACGTTGAACGAAATAGATATAATGCCACGGCTAAAGACTATAATGTATTTACTAGAAAATTTCCAGGAAAATTTTTAGCAGGTATGTTAGGATTTGATCCATTGGTATTGTTTCAAGCAGCAGAAGGAAGCGAAAAAGCTCCTGATGTTGCATTTTAAGAAGTATTTAAACACAAGTTTTTCAAATAGCCAAAGTGACAAACTTTGGCTATTTGTTTCTATAAAAAAGCAATTATGTCAAAAGTAGAAGATTTTTTAACCAAAGAAGAAGAAGAAAGAATTGTTGAAGCGATCAAAGATGCTGAAGTAGCAACATCGGGTGAAATACGTGTGCACTTAGAAAATAAATTAACTGATGATTGTTTAAAACACGCCAAAGAAATATTTCATTTATTGCACATGGATGAAACCGAAGAAAAAAATGGAGTTCTATTTTATATTGCTGTAAACAATAAACAATTTGCTATTATTGGTGATTCAGGAATTGATAAAGTAGTGCCAGATGATTTTTGGGAGAGTATTAAAAATACAGTTACCAGTGAGTTTTCTAAAGGAAACAAAGCGGAAGGCTTGGTGCTTGGAATTGTAGAAGCAGGTCAAAAATTACAACAGTTTTTTCCTTTTCAAAAGAGTGATAAAAATGAACTGTCTGATGAAATTTCAAAAAGCTAGTGGATTATTAATCGTAAAACATTTTTTTGTTTTTTACTTTCCTAAATTTTAATAAATGTCTATATTTTATAAGCTACCAGTAAAAGAAGTTACAAAAGAAACTCAAAACACAGTCTCCGTAGTTTTTGATATTCCCGAAAAGACTAAAAGCGAATTTTATTTTATTCCAGGTCAATATATAACCATTCAAAAAGAGATTGATGGCAAAAAATTGCGTAGAGCTTATTCCATTTGTTCTTCTCCAAATAGTGATGAATTACGTGTGGCGATTAAGGCAGTTGATAAAGGTGCTTTTTCAGTATATGCAAATAATAAATTAAAAGTTGGAGATATACTTGAAGTTGCTGCACCTGAAGGAAAATTTATTTTAAAGACAAATAAAACCAATGCTAAAAAATATTTAGCCTTTGTCGCTGGTAGCGGAATTACACCTGTTTTATCGATGATTAAATCTGTTTTGGAAACAGAGAAAGAAAGTAAATTTGTTTTGGTTTATGGTAGTAAATCTAGTGAGTTAACTATTTTTAAAAAGGAATTAGATAAGCTAGCTGATGATTTTAAGAGGCAATTAGAGGTTCATTATATTTTTAGTCAAAAAATAAGTGATAAGGCTTTTTTTGGCAGAATTAATTTAGATGTAATCAACACTATTTTAAAGCACAAATATAATGCGGTTAAGTTTGATGAATATTTTCTTTGCGGACCAGAAGAAATGATTGATTTGGTTAAAGAAAATCTATTAAATCATGGGGTAGATAATAATATTATTAAATTTGAATTGTTTTCAAGTACATCCGCTAAAAAAGAAATTAATAGTGATTTGAGTGGCAATTCAAAAATAACCTTTGTGTTAGATGATGAAGAAACAACACTTGAAATGCGTAGAGATGAGATTATTTTAAATGTGGCATTAGCTCATGATTTAGATGCGCCTTATTCATGTCAAGGAGGTATTTGTAGTAGCTGTTTGGCAAGAGTAGTTGAGGGTAATGCGGTAATGGATAAAAACACCATATTAGATGCTAGTGAAGTTGAAGAAGGTTTAATTTTAACTTGCCAGGCACATCCTACCACAGCATCTATAAAAATTGATTTTGACGATGTATAAACTTAATTAGAAGCAATGATTAACGAATATGTTAATGCAATAATTTTAGGTTTGGGTTTGGCTTTTATGGTTGGGCCTGTTTTTTTTACATTGATTGAAACAAGTATAACCAAAGGCGCTAGAGCGGCAATTATTTTTGACTTGGGTGTGGTTTTAGCTGATATTGTTTTTATTTCTTTGGCCTATTATGGAAGTGTTAAGGTTTTAGAAGAAATTCAAGATGATCCAAAATTATTTTTGATAGGAGGTTTTGTATTAATTTTATATGGTTTTTTCACAATTTTTTATAAGAAATCAAAAAAAGAAGTAACCGATAAAGAGTTGGTTGTTGTTGAAAACAATAATTATTTAGGTTTGTTTTTAAAAGGTTTTTTTCTAAATTTTATTAATATTGGTGTTTTAGCTTTTTGGTTGGCCATTGTAATTGCTGTTAGTTCGAATTTTCAAATGGACGAATCAAAAATATTTAAATACTTTGCTTTAGTAATTGGATCTTATTTGATTGTTGATTTGGTTAAAATTATGGCAGCAAAGCAATTAAAAAGAAAACTAACCCCTATAGTTTTAAGAAAAATTCGTCAAGTTTTAGGTGTATTTTTTATCATTTTCGGAATTGTATTGGCAGCAAAAAGGTTTATTCCTAAAGAGGCTATGCAAAGAATCGATAATGTTTTTGAAAAAGTGAAATAGTTAATTATTTTCAATTTTCAAATTGTATTTGGAAGCAATTTTGTTGAACACTTCCATTTTGTCTTGGTTTTTTAAATCATTATACATATACCCAATTTTTTTAGCCGCATCTGCTCTGTAAGGCGAATCTTGTGCTGTATAAATGGTATAGGCATGAATCAAATTATCTAATCCTGCTTCTTGTTGGTTATTTGTATATAAAATTAATCCAAGTCCGTAATATCCTTCAGCATCGTCTGCATAAATACTAATAAATTTATTATAGTACTTTATGGCATCTTCAAACTCTTTATTTAAGTTATATGTAACAGCAATGTTCATTAAAGGTAACCTTCCGTTAGGATTAATTTCTAAAGATTTTTTATAAGCTTTTATAGCTTCTTCATATTGATTGGTTTTTCTATAAGAGACACCTAAATTATCCCATGCAAATGCAAAATTAGGGTCGATTTCGATTGCTTTTCTAAATTTTAAAATAGCACTATCGTAATCATTTTCATCTAAATATTCTAAACCATCATCATAAGCCAGTTGCGCCAACACATTGCCTGAAGAGGCATGTTTAAAATCTTCATTCTCGGTAAATGATAATTGTTTTAAAGCAGCACAATTTTCAACCAAATAGGTTTCAATTTTTTTATAAGCTTTACTTTCTAGCTGAATTTCAGAAACAATTTTCTCATTCGATTTTACTTCGGTATTTAAATTTTTTACAATAGATGAGGCAATACAACTTTTAATTGCTTTATTTTTTGTGTTATTTTCTGTATTTATTTTTGAAATACAATCACATGCATCTTCAGAGATGTTTTTTACATAATCAATATTTTGCTCTTGACTATATCCGTAAAAAAAGGTTAAAAAAAGTAGTAAGTTAATTATTTTCATGCATTTAGCTTTAGATTCCTGTGCTTCCAAATCCGCCTTCTCCGCGTTTGGTTTCATCTAAAACGTTTACTTCATGCCATTTAGTATGTTCATGTTTAGCAATTATCATTTGTGCAACTCTATCACCATCATTTATTGTAAAACTATCATTAGATATATTTACCAAAATCACACCTATTTCACCTCTATAATCGGCATCAATAGTGCCAGGTGCATTTAAAACAGTAATACCATGTTTGGCCGCCAAGCCACTTCTTGGTCTTACTTGTGCCTCAAACCCTATTGGTAAAGCAATAAATAAACCTGTTTTGATGATGGCTCTTTCGAGAGGCTTTAATGTAATAGATTCATTAAGGTTGGCACGTAAATCCATTCCGGCAGAAGCCGAAGTTTCATAACTTGGTGTTTGATGTTTCGATTTGTTAATTATTTTTATTGTCATTTTTTTAAAATTTGTTTGATTTCATTTTTTTCATTCCAAAGGGTGTAACTTATAAATACAAATACTAAAAGTATTGATACAAATAAATTACCTCTAAATAATATAAAAGAGATATAAGAAAAGCCTATGGAGATAAATAAATATAGTAATATATTTTTAATATCATAAGGAACGGTATAGTGCTTTTTTCCGTAAAAATAAGAGATAATTGTCATTAACAAATAGGCAAGTAGTGTTGCCCATGCAGATGCCATAAACCCTATTTTTGGAATAAAAACAAGATTAAATGCAATAGTAATAATGGCGCCAATAATAGAGAAGTACATACCATATTTAGTTTTATCAGTAAGTTTGTACCAAATAGATAAATTATTATAAATACCTAAAAATAAGTTTGCTAAAAGTATGATTGGAACAATGGCTAAGGCTTCAAAATACTCTTCTTTTCCTAACAAGATATTTGCAAAACTATCAATAAAAGCAACAATAATTAGCATAAATATGGCTCCAACTATAGTGAACCATGTTAGAATTTTTGCATAAGTTTCTTTGGCATTTTTTTCTTTGGCGTGGTTAAAGAAAAAAGGTTCGGCACCAAGTCTAAAAGCCATGATATAAAGTGTCATAAACACGCCTAATTTATAGCAAGCAGCATAAATCCCCATTTGCTCTTTTCCTAAATACTTGCTTATTAAAAGTTTGTCTAGGTTTTCGTTGGTTACAAATGCTAAGCTTCCAATCATTATGGGTAATCCGTAGGTTAGCATTTTATAAAGTAGTTTTTTATCAAATACAAGTTTAAATTTAAAAATTAGAGGAGATAAAAACAAAAAGGTTATTAAGCTTGCAATTAAATTGGCAATAAAAATATAAAGCACCAAAGGGTTTTGTTCGAAATTAGCTGTAATAAATTTTGGTGCATAAGTCCCATTTTTTATTGCATAAGGGATGTATAATAAAAAATATAAATTTAAAAAAGCATAAATAAGAATGTTGAGTATTTTATAAAATGCAAACTTTATGGGTTTATTAGTAACTCTTAAGTAAGCATAGGGTATAACTACTAAAGTATCAAATGTTGTAACTAAAATAAGTATTTGAAAGTAAATTGGGTTTGCAAACCCAAAATATATTGCAATGTGATTACTGTAAGTTAGCATAACCGATAAAAAGAGGAGTGTAGTTATCAATAAACTAATAAAAGACGTTGAAACTACTTTGCCTTTCTCTTTTTCTTTGGTAAAAAATCGAAAAAAAGCAGTTTCCATTCCGTATGTTAAAATGGCATTGAAGTATGCAGCATAAACAAAATAAATTGTGTTTTCGGCATATTTATCAGAGGTTAAAGTATTGGTATGGAGCTTCACCAATATAATATTAATAGCCCTAGGTAAAACGGCAGCAATTCCGTAAATAATGGTGTCTTTAAAAAACTGTTTTAATGTGCTCAAAGTAAAAAGTAAGTTTTTACGAAAATAAAGAAAATTGGATTAACATTTGAAGTTTAAGAATTAAAATCGAAAACATAAAAAAGCCCTTACAATTAAATGTAAGGGCTTTTTTTATTTTAAAAACAAATATTAAGATTCCATTGGTACAATAGAAACGTAAGATCTGTTGTCTTTTTTCTTTGTAAATTTTACAACACCATCAACGTAAGCGTGTAAAGTATGGTCTTTTCCCATATATACATTTTCACCTGGGTGATGTTTTGTGCCTCTTTGACGAACTAAAATGTTACCAGCGATAGCACCTTGACCTCCAAATATTTTTACACCTAATCGTTTCGATTCGGATTCTCTACCGTTCTTAGAACTACCTACACCTTTTTTATGAGCCATGATCTAATTTTTAAATGATTAAATTATTTTTTTGTGCTTTCTTTTTTAGCTGCAGCTTTTTTTGGCGCAGCTTTTTTAGGAGCATCCTTTTTTGGCGCAGCTTTTTTAGCTACTGGTTTTTTAGTTTCTTCAACTGGTTTTGCTTCTTTTTTAGGAGCAGCTTTTTTAGCTGGAGCTTTTGCTGAAATACTTTCAATTTGAATTTCAGTTAAAAATTGGCGATGACCATTTTTTACTCTATAACCTTTTCTTCGTTTCTTTTTGAAAACGATTACTTTATCACCTTTTAAGTGATTCAATACTTTTGCAGTAACTACTGCACCTTTTATAGCTGGGGCGCCAATAGTGATTTTCCCATCGTCTAATAAAAGAACGTTATCAAAAGAAACTTTTGAACCTTCTTCATTTTGCAAACGATGAACAAAAACCTTTTGGTCTTTTGCTACTTTAAATTGCTGCCCTGCTATCTCTACAATTGCATACATAAATTTATGTTTTTCGCTTAATTAATTTAAATATAAATAACCCATCAAAATAGGCGGGTGCAAATATACATCTTTTTATTAAATTGAAAAAACTTTTTTATAAGATGAAATGACAAGAAATTAATTGATTTGCAGCGAAATAAGTTGGGCTATTTCCCTTTATTTGTCAAATAGACACCAATTAAAATTAAAACACCTGCAAAAAGCTGAGATATATGTAGTTTCTCACCATCAAATAAGCCCCAAAAAATGGCAACTATTGGAATTAAATAGGTTACAGAACTTGAAAAAATGGGCGAAGATATTTGCACCAATCTATTAAATAATGTTTTTGCCATAGCAGTTCCAAAAACTGAAAGTAGGATCAAATAATAAAGTGATTCTTTCGTGTTTTTAATAGTCTCTATATGGATGAAATCCGTTTTCCATAAAACGATTAGAGCAGGAAAAAATAGGATTAAAAAATTACCAGTTGTTATAGCTAATGCATTTAAATCATTTAAGTGCTTTTTTAAGATATTGACATTAAATGCATATCCAATGGATGCAACCACAATAAAAAGAGCATAAAAATAATTTTGTTCAGGATTTATTTCAGCTCCTTTTAAAATTAAAAATAGAGCGCCAATAAGTCCAATAATAATTCCAAGAAATTGTTTGCGTAAAAATGGGAACCCATAAAAAATAGCTCCAATAATTAATGTATTTAATGGAGTTAAAGAATTTAATATGGATGTAATAGAGCTATCAATGTTTTTAACAGCAAAAGCAAAAAGAAATGCTGGAAAAAAAGTGCCCAATACAGCAGTTAAAAAAATATAATACCACTGCTTTTTAGTAATACTTGATATTTGTCTAAACCCAACAATAAACAATGTTATTGCTGTGAAGATTATTCTTAAAGCTCCAACTTGAATTGGTGTTAAGTTGATCAAAGCTTTTTTCATTAATATAAAAGAGCTGCCCCAAATAAAAGAGAGTATTATTAAGTAGACCCATCTTTTTTGTATACCATTCATTTTATTGAATTAAAAGCGAAAGATAAATTTATATTTTCTAAATTTGTGCATAGATATTAAATATAAATAGATGAAATTAATTAAAAGCATATTATTTGGAGCCATACTAAGCCTTTTTTTTATTGCTTGCGGTAATGATAAAGTAGAAGGTAAAAAAAACAAGGTTGTTGTTGAAAAGGTTTTAGCTGAAAACATAAAAAATGTTGAGGTTCAAATAAAAGGAATGACATGTGAAATTGGCTGTGCTCGATTGATTCAGTCTAAACTTTACAAAGCAGATGGTGTTAAATTTGCAAAAGTAAGTTTTGCAGATAGTATAGGTAATATAACTTATGATGCAAATAGAATATCAGCAGTTGAAATTAAAGATGTAATTCAAAAGGTTGCAGGAGGAGATTTATATAAGGTTGCAGGTTTGATTGAAGTAGAAAACTTCAAAGAATTAAATTCTCAACAATAAAATAATAGTTATATAATTGGAAAAGAGTTTAAAAAAGTTTTATTATTGTATAATAACTTAACCATTAAAAATAAATAAATATGAAATTATCAAAAATTGTTTTAGCAGTAATGTTTATTGGGCTAATAACAGTATCGTGTAAAAAAACTGTTGAAGGAGCAAGTGAAGATTTAAAAGATACAGTTGAAAAAGCAGAAAAGAATGTAGATAAAGCGGTTGATAAAGCTACAGAGGCTGCTGCAGATGCAGAAAAAGCTGCAAACGATGCTGCAGAAGAAGTTGCGGGAGCTGTAGAAGATATTCAAGATGCTGCAAACGATGTTGTAAAAGCTGCAGGTGTTAAGGTATATTACCCTAAAGACACTAAATTACAAAATCAGGTAAATAATTCTATGTTAGCTATGGCTAAGAGTAATCCAAACGTTGGTAAAATGTTTGATGGCGCTTATGGTTATGTAATATTTCCAAAAATAACTAAAGGAGGATTTGTAATTGGAGGTGCTGGTGGTCATGGACTGGTATTTAAAAACAATAAAGTAATTGGTTCTGCTACATTAATGCAAGCCACAATAGGTGCACAAATAGGTGGCCAGCAATATTCTGAATACGTTTTCTTTGAGAATAAAGCTGCGATGGAAAGATTTAAAAACAACAAATTTAAATTTGCAGGAGGAGCATCTGCAGTAGCACTTGATAAAGCAGTGTCGGAGAATATTGATTATCAAGATGGAGTTGCTGTTTATACATTTTCAAATAAAGGAGCTATGGCTGAAGCGGTATTAGGAACTCAAAAATTTAAATACAAAGACGGTATTAAATAATTAATTCAGGTCTTAAACTATAAACCTCAAGTTGTAATGCTTGAGGTTTTTTTTGAAAAAAAAAATAATTTACCGAGAAATTTTATTTAATATTCAAAATCTTTAGATTTTCTTTAGATTTTTTACTTTATTTGCGCTACAATTAATATTTAACTAAATTTTTAACTATGAAATTAATCAAAGGATTATTAGCAATTGCTATAGTAAGTTTAATAGCAGTTTCTTGTAACGAAACAAAAAAAGGTGCTGAGCAAGATGTAAAAGAGGCTGTTGAATCAGTACAAGATGCTGCAGGAGAAGCAGTAGATGCTACTAAAGAAGCTGCAAGTGATGCAGTAGATGCGGCAGGTGATGCAACTGATAAAGCTGTTGATGCTGCAGGTAAAGCTATTGACTCAGTAAAAGCTGGTGCTGAAAAAGTAATTGATTCTGCTAAAGCTATGGCTGATAACGTAGCAAAAAAATGTAATCATGACTGTTCAAAAGATGGTAAATCTTGTGACGGAAGCTGTAAAGCTTAATTACATTATTTAAAGCATAAAAAAAGACTACCATTTGGTAGTCTTTTTTTGTTTTAAATTAAAACCTGGGTTCAGTTCGGCCTAAGATTGAATTCCCTTTGGGTTTGATAAATTTTACCAATTACTCACTACGTTTATTTTTATATTAATGTGTTCGTGAACCTCCTTTGTCGGTTTCTCGTCAAATTTCATCAAACTAACCAGTTTACTCACTTTCTTGCATATTTTTTTATGAGTTTGTGATGTGCTACACGGTTGTTATTAATCTTAGAATATATGAAAAATTCATCTAAACTGTGAAAGAATATTAGGTCGAACTAAGGTTTGAAGCTTTCTTCCGTAAAGAAAAGTATAAAAACAGCAAACTAATAAAAAACAATACGCCTGTAAGTTGGTGTAGGATTCCTAAAAACAATGGGATTCCTGTTTTGATTTTCACCAACGTTAGTATACCTAATATTACTTGAATTATAGCAAGTAAATAGATAGTAGTTAACCATTTTATAGCTTTTGTATAGAGCGTGTTTCTTTTTTTAAAATAATAAAATACCACTAGGGCTAGAATTATATATGCTAAAAGTCTGTGTACAAACTGTACCAAAGCCGGGGCAAATTCAAAGCTATCGTAGTTGGTTAAATTATGTAGATTCCAGTTGTTTTTAATTAATAATACTTTGGGTATAAGTTTGCCATTCATTGAAGGCCAAGAAGGAAAGTAAAGTCCAGCCTTCATACCCGACATCAATCCGGCAAAGATTAATTGAAAAAATGTAATGACGAGTAAAATAGCAACAAACTTGTTCTTATTTTTATTGCTTTTATTTTCTAATTGGTAAACATCGGCAATGGTTTTAACCATTGCTGCTATGGTTAAAATAGCAAGTATAAAGTGAAGTGTTAGTTTGTATGCATTAACCCATGGCCTGTCAATTAATCCACTTTGCACCATTATCCATCCGGCAGAAGCCGTTAAAGCTGTTAAAAAAACAACTAGCATTAATCGCTTTATTAAATACCAATTAATTATTTTTTTGATTGTAAAAAAAACAAAAGGGATTAAGAAAATAAAGCCTAAAATACGAACCCATAATCGATGAAAGTATTCCCAAAAGAAAATAAATTTGAAGTCTTTTAAGGTAAATGTATCGTTAATTTTATGAAATTGAGGTGTTTGTTTGTATAGCTCAAATGCATCAAACCATTCTTGTTTGTTTAAAGGAGGAATTACGCCTGTAATAATATCCCAACTTGTAATCGATAAGCCTGACCCTGTTAGACGAGTAATTCCGCCAAGAATTACTTGGCCGATAAGCATTACCAAACCTGTAATTAACCAATATCTTACTGTTTTAGTGTATTTATATACTTTCAAGGAGAGATATTTTTAGTTATTCATTCCAAGTTAATGACTCTATCATGTGAATAATGTCTTTTTGGAGATGATTTATTGCTGGTTTAATTGAATCGTAATTGGGTTTTATATTAAAATATACTGCTCCAGTTATAAAGTTATTAGAGCTGTCGGTTACATGAAATTGTATTGGTGATGCTGCATTACCAGTAACTTCATAAATAGAACCATAAACTTTTTTTGCCTTGTTTGAATAAGGAACTGAACTAATGCCATCGGCTTTGATAGCATGATTAAAAGTTAGTTTTTCGGCTTCAATAAACAATTCTTTCAAGTTGTTTTCTACGGGTCTATAAGTTAAATTTATACTTGCCTTTAAATTTGGATATTCAATATTCATCCAGCACTTTTCGTTGGTATTAACATTTGCTTCTGTAGATACTTCAAAATTATATGGGCATGCTAAATTTGTTAATTCGTAATTAGTTTTTGGATATTCTAATCTTAAATGTGCTTTTGGTTTTGGTAAAACATCTTCTTTGCAAGAAATAAAAACAAGCATTGATATTATTAAAAAGGTAAATATTTTTAAAAACTTCATTCTAATTTGCTTTTGGTAAAGTTACTTTTATTTGTTTGATTCTTTTTTTATCGATTCCTTCAATGTTAAATATAAAATCTTGGAATAATATTTTTTCATTCTTTTTTGGGAATTTACCTGTAATTTCTAATATAAATCCAGCTAAGGTCTCGGCTTCAAATTTGTTTTCTTCAAATGTAGTATCGTCAATTTGTAATACTTTATAGAAATCTTTTAAGGTGGTTTTACCCTCAAAAATATAATTATAGCTATCTAATTTTGAGTAGGATAAATCATTTTGATCAAATTCATCAGAAATATCGCCTACAATTTCTTCTATAATATCTTCTAAAGTTATTAGTCCAGATGTTCCGCCGTACTCATCAACAACAATTGCCAAATGATTTTTTATTTCTTGAAACTCTTTTAATAAATCGTCTAATTTCTTGTTTTCTGGAACAAAAAAAGCTTCTCTAATAATTTCATTCCATTGAAAATTATTTTTATTAATGTGTGGAATTAGATCTTTAGTATATAAAACACCTGTGATGTTGTCAATATTTTCATTGTAAACAGGTATTCGTGAATGTCCATTTTTTATAATTTTTTCTGTTATATTTTTAAAATTTTCATTCATGGATAAAGCAAAAATATCTATCCTGGGGCACATAACTTGGGAAGTTTCTGTATTACCAAAATTCACTATTCCTTCTAATATTTTTTTTTCTTCTTTTGTGGTCGCTCCAGTTGAGGTTAATTCTAAAGCTTGTGATAAAGTTTCAACCGAAAAATCACTTTGTTTTTTGCTTAATTTTTTTTCAACAAGGCTAGTCAATTTTAATAAAGGGTAACTTATAACGCTTAATAAAGAATTTAAAAATGTCATAGGTTTTGACATTTTAGATGCAAATTTTAATGCATTTCTGTTAGCGTAAATTTTAGGTAAAACTTCTCCAAAAAGCAAAATTAAAAAAGTTACTAATACAATTTCAAGAAGAAATTTTAATAGCTCAGAGCTAATATTCCTGAAGAAAAAATCACCAACATAGGTAAATAATATGATAAAAAGTATATTGATAAAATTATTTGCAATCAATATTGTAGCAAGTAGTTTTTTAGGGTTTTTTAATAAATCATTAACTATACTATAGCTTTTATTGTCATTTTTTTCAACATCAGTTTTTGAAATTGAAAAAAAAGCAACTTCTGTTCCTGAAATTATTGCAGATAATATTAATAGAATAATTAATGATATTGTGCCAATAACTATGGGTAAATTAAGAGGAATAGATAAAAAAATATTCGCAGGTTCTAAATCCAAGTATAAGTTTTTTAGTTAGTAATTAAAATGCTGAAATATCATTCTCTTCTTTAGTTTCCTTGTTTGAGGTGTTCTCAGAAATTTTGGTAGCTGGTGAATTTTGAGATTTATTCAAATCTTTTTTAGTAGTTAAAAAAGTCATATCTACAGCTTGAATTTCAGTAGTATATCTCTTTATACCATCTTGCTCCCACTGTCTAGATTTGATACGCCCTTCTATAAAAACCCGATCACCTTTGCTTAAGTATTTTTCACAAATTTCAGCTAATTTATTATGAACCACTATATTATGCCATTCAGTTGTTGTAATTTTTTCTCCTGTTTTTTTGTTTGTGTAGCTTTCATTAGTCGCAATAGGAAATCTTCCAATGGAATTACCGCCTTCAAAATAATGCATTTTTACTTCATCACCAAGATGACCAATTAACATTGCTTTATTTAAAGAATTTGCCATAAGTTGAGGTTTTGGATATTCAAAGATAATACAAAAATTTAATCTCCTTTTTTAAAATCATCAACAAAATTTTGAATTAATGTTGGTAGTGCAAAATTACTTAAGTTTTGCCAGTTAACGGCATTTTTTAGGTTCGTATTTACATCAATAATCCAAAAAGTAGTAAAAAGGTGTTGGTGTGTAAGTTTATGTAAGATTTGTTTTTGATTATATCTTGAAATTTTATAGGAATCATTTTTGATCAAATCTTGAAATACCGAAGATTTAATAATAGGCTCAACATCAATTTCATTATCAGATTCAAATAAAGGAAACTGGTAAAGATTTTTCCATATGTCATTAGCAACTCTTTGTTCAATATAAGTGGATTGATTGTTGTTAATTACAATAAAGTTAAAATACCGCTTTTTTATCTTTACTTTATTTGTCTTTACTGGTAATTTTTTGACTTGTTTATTTTGTATAGCAAAACAACTGTTGTTTAGTGGGCAATTTAAGCAATCGGGATTTTTTGGTTTACATAGCAAAGCCCCAAATTCCATGATAGACTGATTGTGGGTTCCTGGTTTATTTGGATTAATAAGTATTTGAGCCAGTTGTTTAAATTCTTTTATTCCTTTGGTAGAATTAATTGGAGTTACAATTCCGAAATATCGCGAAAAAACTCTATACACATTACCATCAACTGTTGCTTCGGGTAAGTCAAAACAAAAAGAAGCTATTGCAGATGCCGTATAATCACCAACTCCCTTTAGTTTTTTTAAATCCTCATAATTATTTGGGAATACTCCATTTAAGTTGTTTGTTATATAAATTGCTGTTTTGTGTAAATTTCTAGCTCTCGAATAATAGCCAAGACCTTGCCAAAGGTTTAATATTTGTTTTTCATCTGCTTTAGCTAAAAGAGAAATATCACCAAAGTTTTGGGCAAATTTTAAATAATATGACGTGCCTTGAATCACTTTTGTTTGCTGTAAAATAATTTCTGATAACCAAATTAAATATGGGTCTTTTGTTTTGCGCCAGGGCAAGTCGCGTTTATTTTTTAAATACCACATTATTAATGTATTAGAAAACTCTAATTTTTTACTCATTTTGCAATACTACAATTAATTTATCTAATTAAATTTTAATGAATTAGCTTTCCAAAATTGATTAAATGTATTATATTTGCCGACTCTAATAGAGGAATAAATAACGTATAAATAATTAAAAATGACAAAAGCAGAGATCGTAGCGAGCATTTCAGAAAAATCTGGAATTGAAAAAGCGGATGTTTTAAGAGTAGTTGAGGATTTAATGACAGAGGTTAAAGATTCTTTAAATAAAGGAAATAATGTTTATTTAAGAGGTTTTGGAAGCTTTATAGTTAAACAAAGAGCTGAGAAAACAGGGAGAAATATTTCTAAAAACACAACAATTAAAATACCTGCACACAATATTCCAGCGTTTAAACCTGCAAAAGTATTTGTAGAGAGCGTGAAAATTAATGTTCCTGTAAAATAATAAAAATCAAATAATTCAGTTTAGATTATGCCAAGTGGTAAAAAAAGAAAACGCAGTAAAATTTCAACGCATAAGCGTAAGAAAAGAAGTAGACAAAATAGACATAAAAAGAAAAAATAATAAATAGGTGAGAAATCACCTATTTATTTGACCTTTTAAGTTTAGTAAGTTCATTGACATAGAATTTGTTGAAAAACAAATTTGTTGGTTATAATTTAATAACCTGTATAAATTTATATTAATCTATCTATCCTTTAATTATAGATCGTAAAAAGATTTATTAATAAGAGGTAGGTGCAAAATACATAACAGAGTGAAAACAGAATTAATAATAAGATCGAATTCCTCTGATATAGACTTTGCCTTATTAAAAGATGGAAAACTTGTTGAATTACACAATGAAACTTTAGATAATAAATTCTCAGTAGGAGATGTTTTTTTATCTAAAGTAAAAAAAACTTTATCGGGACTAAATGCAGCATTTGTAAATGTTGGAAGTGAAAAAGATGCATTTCTACATTATCATGATTTAGGTCCTCAATTATCATCTTTAAAAAATTTCACACAACAAGTAAGCACAGGTAAAAGAAAAGAATTCACTTTAAAAAACTTTCGTTTTGAAAAAGACATTAATAAAAACGGAAAAATTGATGACGCAATAAAATCAGGTCAAAATTTATTGGTTCAAGTTGTAAAAGAACCAATTTCTACAAAAGGGCCAAGAATTAGTTCAGAAATATCAATTGCTGGACGTTATATGGTTTTAGTGCCATTTTCAGATCGTGTTTCAGTATCTCAAAAAATTACAAATACCAAAGAAAAAGAACGCTTAAAAAGACTTGCGCAAAGTATTAAACCAAAAGGTTTTGGTGTAATATTACGCACGGTTGCACAAGGTATTAAAGTTGCCGAATTGGATAAAGATTTACAATATTCAATGCAACGATGGGTAAATATGTGTAAACAATTACCTAATGCCGTTGCTCCACAAAAAGTACTTTCAGAGTTAAATAGAGCTTCTTCAATTTTAAGAGATGTATTTAATGAGTCGTTTACAAGTATAACAACAAACGACCCTATTTTACATCAAGAAATTATTGAATATTTAGAAAGAATTGCTCCTGAGAAAAAATCAATTGCAAAACTTTATAATTCAAGAGTTCCTATTTTTGATTTCTACGGTATTGAAAGACAAATAAAAGCTTCGTTTGGTCGAACAGTTTCGATGAAAAAAGGCGCTTATTTAGTTATTGAACATACAGAAGCATTACATGTAATTGATGTAAATAGCGGAAACCGATCTAATAAAGCCAATTCACAAGCAGATACAGCATTAGAAGTAAATTTAATTTCGGCAACCGAAATTGCTCGCCAATTACAATTACGTGATATGGGAGGGATTATAGTTGTTGATTTTATTGATATGCATGCTGCAGATCATAGAAAAAAACTTTATGATCATTTGCGTAAAGAAATGAGCGGAAGTAGAACAAAACATAAAATTCTACCGCCTAGTAAATTTGGCTTGATACAAATAACTCGTCAAAGAGTTAGACCCGAAAGAGACATCAAAACTAAAGAAGAAAACCCAAACAAAAATAGCGAAGTAGAAGCGCCAATTCTTTTAATTGATAAAATTGAAACCGATTTAACTAAGATTTTGGAAAAAAACCATAAAGAGATTGTACTACATGTACATACATTTATTGCTTCCCATCTTACTAAAGGTTTAAATTCTATTCAAATGAAATGGTTTTTAAAATACAAAAAGTGGATTAAAATAATACCTAGAGATGCTTTTCCATATTTAAAATATCAGTTTTATAATGAAAATGATAAAAATATAAGGTAAGATATATCATAAAGCCTGCTGTAACAGCAGGCTTTTCTTTATGCCTTTATTTAATAAATTTTTTATTCAAGATTCTAGAATCATCAAGTTTTGCGTGTAAAATATAAATTCCATGATCTCCTAATGTTTGACTTGAAAATGATATTTTTGATTGATTTGCTTTTACTTCTTTTAATTCTCTACCCAAAATATCATAAATTAGGATAGATGATATTACACTATTATTTGTTGTGCTTACTTGTAAAGTTTCGTTTAGGGTGTTAATGATTAGCTTTTCTTCTGTAAGAATGATGTCTTCTAAATTTAGGGTAGAATTATTAAATGTCAATGAGAATCTATCTAAAATAGAATCCTTTTTATGAAGTGTAAATTCATAATCGTTTAAACTTAAATTGTGAGTTTTATTTAGAAGATTATCTATTAGATAAATATTTTGCTCCTTCAAATTCCCTTCCAAATGATCAATGCCTATTTTTAAGGTTACTGTTTCTTCAATTTTAGAAGAAAACCCTAAAGAAACGGTTTCATCGCCTTTAAATGGTGGTAGCCCTTGAATTGCAAGTTGTTGATTTTCTACAATAGAAAAGAAGGATAAATAATCATTTCCGCTAAAGCGTAAACCATCAAAATTTGATTCATAAGCGGTTGTTGCTCCTTTTAAAAAGCCAATTAATATCTGACTAAAAGCGCCTTCTTCATTATATAAATTCAGCCAAACTTTATCTTTTTCAATGTATTCTGATGTAGCGGAATGATTTTTACCCTTGGCCTTGTTACTTTTAAAAAAATTATCATTCCCAGTTTTTACTCTCATTGCATTATTAAATTCAATATTACCTTGTTGTTTTGCTTCAACAAAAAAACCTTGGCAACTAGCGATAAAACCCGTTGGAATAGTACCTTTTGTATTTGCCATAATACCACCAGTATTTACTGTGTACATAGCATAATCATCAGAATCATATTTATTTCCAGTTGCACTAGTATTGTGTGTCCAAAAATAAATTGAGCCATTTATAGTGTTTTTATTATTCTCATCATTTAAAAATAAGGAAGCATTTATTGCAGAAGGGTAGGGGTTGCCTATAAAATTCCAGTCGTCATCTTCATTTGTATTGTCATTACTTAAATAAATAGGACTAGTTAAATTGCCATTATTTGGAACGCCAATAAAAATTACCGATTGGCTATTTTCAAATGGACTTGTGTTTGGTGCCATGGCTGTATAACCTTTACCTACCTCCATTTTTCCTGAAGCTATTTGCCAAGCATTTACATCATCATCGTATCCATCATTGTCTGCATCAAGATAATTCTGTGCGTCAAATTTGAAAAATGAATTCTGTGGTGATGCAACAAAAACTTCTTCAAGAATTGCATTTTTAATTGGTGAGGACCAATAAGTATAATCGTACTTTTTTAGAGTTGTTGTAGTTTTGTTAATATTGATATTGCCGTTATTGTTTATTGTACCCAAATTATTAGTCATCAATAAAGAGCCTTCATGTAAAATATTTAATGTGCCATTTACAGTAAGATTGTTTTGTATAGACAAGTAGTTGTTTGCATTAATATCTACACTTATATTTTTATTTATCGTTAAATTACAAGCTTCAATATTACCGTATATGTTCGAGTTGTAATCTTGGTTGATTATAATTTCTCTGTAAATATCGGGTAAGCCATTATTCCAATTCTTGTTGTTTTCAAAAGAGGTCGAACTAACATAATGTTCGCCAATTATCAAGTTATAGCCAGCTGTAGCTGAATTAATTTTTGAAACATCATAAACCAACCAATCTTCTAAATTAAATCCAGTTTTAGGTTCAGCATTTTCACAACCATACTTTCTTACAAAACTTTTTTCCGCACCCCAATTATTAGAATTGCCAATAATATCCATTTTATTTTCCCAACAAGTTTCATCGTTTGTTGTTGAAATAATAATGATATCATCTCCATTAAAACTACAAATCGAAGTTTTAATTTCATTGCCATCAATAGCATAGTTGGGTAAAGTTACATTTAAAGTAGAACAGTATTTTATAGTTTGTCCAGGGTTTAAAGTTGGTATAGTTTTCTTTGTTGAGGGTTTAATTCCCAGAGGATTTTCGGCATCATCATTTCTGTAAAGAGCTAAATAATAAAAGTTTAAAGGAGTTGTAGCATCGCTAATATTGGTAATTTCAATCCATTTATTATTCCCTTCGCCTTCATAATATTGCGTAATCATTAGCGGACTATTACTTATGCCAGTAGCTTCTCCTTGAATTATAAAACTATAAGGATTTTCGGAAGCATCATTATTATTTATAGTAACAGTTGCTATTTTTATTCCCTTAACGGATGATTTGAATTCAATATAAAAAGTGAGGCTATCCTTTGGAGAAATATTAGCAACTATATTATTTTGTAAAGAGAAATCAGAAGTGTTTGCTCCTGTAATTTCTATATTGTTAATTTCAAGAATATCACTCCCTAGGTTTTTAATAACGAATGATTTGTTGATACTTAAACCTTGAGAAATATCAGCAGCTCCAAAATAGGTATTATTCGAAATATTGGTAGTAGTACTGCCATCTATTATTTTATTTAAATTCCCAAAAAGTTCAATTTCTGGAATTATACCAATACATATAGAAGTATGTTTATTAATATCTTCAATGTCTTCTAATTCATAAAAATCCCATTCATTTTCATTGTATTGACTATTGGCATTTTGAATATTACTTTTTCTGCGTAGCGTAATATCTTTAGCAAAGTTGGTGTTCTCTCCAATAGTTCCAATCAAATCAATAATTACATCATTTTTTAGTAAAACAATTTTGTCGTTTCCATTAAAATCCATTACACTACTCGAAGAAGATAAATTGGCATTAACACCTAAAATTTCATTTTCATCTTCAACTAAATAGGTGCCGTAAGCTGTAATTGTTCCCGTAAGGGGAATATTTCCGGTTGTATTTAAATTGTCATTGGTAAATTTGGTTAGGCTATAACTCTCAAGAGTTATATTTTGGTTGGTTGGATTGTATATTTCAATAAAATTGTTGCGATGGTTACTGCTTGAAGTTCCTTCTACATATTCGCTAATCATTAATTCTGAACAAGGAATGATCAATACCCCTTTTAATTTAATATTGTCGATTGCAGCATAATCATCAATTCCGTTTTGTTTGATAAATATATTTATAGATACAGATTGGGTTTTATTTTGAATAGGAATAGTTAGGCTTCCTGAGTCATTTTTTGGAAGCGTTTTTATCTCTGAATTTATGCCATCTTCAATAATTTGATAACTAATATAATCAGATGCTTCAAAGGCAATAATTTGATAATCAAATGAAATATAAACATTGGAGTAAGTAGCAATATCTAAAGTATCAAAAGTTAGTTTGGCTTCTCCGCTTGTTCCATTGTTTCCTTCGTCATTTAAATCGTTAATAAATAAAAAGTCATTTATAATATTTGAATGATTGATGTTATTTGCACTAGGTGAAATACCTGTGTCATCGGTGTCGTTATCATTATCGCCATTATGAATTCCAAAAAAACCATTCGAATTATTATCAAAAAATGGAATATCGGTAGTGAAGTTCCATTGTGGATTTGTTTCATCAAAATCCTGTAAAGAAATTGTTATAGTTTGTGAAAATATCGATAAATAAAAAATACTTATAATTACTGTAATGTAAAATTTCAACATAATTAAATGACTTTAGGTTAGGATAAATTTGATGTTGAGAGTACATTTGGAGAATGTAATAATTTTATAACATGCAAAATAAAAAGTTAACATATACGGTTGAAGAGGCCAAACGCAGATTAGAAAGGTATTGTGTGTATCAAGATAGATGTCATAACGAAATTGAACAAAAGTTATATGAAATGCGTATGATTCCTGAAGCTTGTGAAGTTATTATTCTGCACTTGATGGAGCATGAGTTTTTAAATGAAGAACGTTTTTCTAAGAGTTTTGCAAGAGGAAAATTTAGAATAAAACAATGGGGTAAGCAAAGAATAATTAGAGAGTTGAAACAAAAAAATATATCAAAATATAATATTGAAACGGCTTTAAAAGAGATTGATGCAGACGAATATTTTACTACTTTACAACAGCTAACCCAAAAAAAATGGAAAACTATTCCTGAAAAGGATATTTATAAAAAAAGAAAAAAAGTTATAGATTTTTTAATGCGTAAAGGTTTTGAAAGCAATTTAATTTATGAAGAAGTAAATCAAGTTATGACTAATGATAAAAGTAATTAACTATGCTCAAAGCAAATAGATTTTAGAGAGTTTGAACAAACTCCCTAAAATCTATTTGCTTTGAGCATATATCAAATCAGTTTTTTTTTTAGTATATTTGAGCCCTTAAAATTTTTAGAAAATGAGTTTACAAAAACAAGTTATGGAGCAAATGAAAGTAGCGATGAAAGCGAAAGATAAAGTTGCTTTAGAATCTTTACGAGCTTTAAAATCTGCTTTTTTATTAGCAAATACTAGTGGAAGTGATGTTACATTAAGTGAGGAAGATGAAATTAAAATTGTACAAAAATTAGTAAAGCAACGTAAGGATAGTGCTACCATATTTAATGAACAAAAACGAAGTGATTTAGCAGATCCTGAACTGGCTCAAGCAAAAATATTAGAACGATTTTTACCTGCTCAAATGAGCGAAGAAGAATTGAAAGTTGCTATTGGAGAAATTGTAACTCAAACAGGTGCGACATCAATGAAAGATATGGGTAAAGTAATGGGAATGGCGTCAAAACAATTTGCAGGAAAAGCAGATGGGAAAGCCATATCGTTGGTTGTGAAAGAGTTACTTTCATAATTTAACTTGGTATTAAAAAAGTGAGATTCCCTAGTTCTCGATTTTCATGGAGATGGGAAAGACAATCGAATAAATCATCATTCGTAAATCTATAATAATAAGGACCTCGTGGCGCATCCCGATAGCTATCAGGAGAATAGCGCATCTGATTTCAGATAGGCGTAAAATTGTTAATTTGGCCTCGTGGCGCAACTGAATAGCGCACTGGATTTCGGCTCCAGCGGTTGCAGGTTTGAATCCTGCCGAGGTCACCAAGGTAAATTCAATTGAATTCATTACCCCACAGTTTGTAGGAACTGTGGGGTTTTTGATTTTAGTTGGATTCCTTTGATTTCGTTTAATGTCACTTTTTTGTTTCACTATTGTTTCACCAAAAGAAATAATGTTTCACCAAAAAGGATGGAAAGACAATTAAAAGTAAATACTAGTAAATGAAAGAATTTTAATCATCGTATTTAAGTTCATTTACATTCATTTGATGTCACTTTTTTGTTCCATATTTTTTTGATTAAATGTTAAATCTTTATTCAAAATTTAAAAAGCATGACAACAACGTTAAAGTTTTACATTAAAACTGGGAAATCTAGATGTAAGGGAAGATGTTATTCGATATATCTTCGAATCATCCACAATCGCAAAAAATCTGAAGGAAAAATTAGCACTACCAAAATTAGTGATGAAGAACTTAAATATTGGGTTGAAGATTCTCAACGCTTTAGTGCTAAGCAAAAGCATTTACTAGAACACAATATTCTGCTTAATGAAATTCAAAATGAGTTTCATAACTATTTGAGAATTCATTTAACAAAAATGGGAGATGTTAGACCAAGTATGATTGTTGATTATTTGCTTTCAAGAAATAAAAATGAGAACATAACAGTTTTAAAAGCTATAAAGCATTTTTACAATCATGATATTTTACCAGATGTAAATAAGGCTCCAGGAACAAAAAGAAATTATAACAAATCTATTAATCATTTATGTAATTTTTTAAAACATAAAAAATTAATGAGTATAAGTGTTAAGGATTTTAAAAGAGTCCATGTTTCAAAATTTATAGACTATTTAAGGACGCCTATTTTAAAGGAGAATAAAGTTGGACTTAATGGTCAATCCGTGCATTCTGTTGTTAAGAATATCAAGCCGATATTTAAAAAGTTGTTATTTGAAGAACAAATAGCTACAAATCCTTTTGAAG
>DAOUTI010000157.1 GCA_030626795.1 Flavobacteriaceae bacterium | reverse complement strand
CTACTTATTATTTCTTTATAGGAATAAAGTCTTCTGCTTTAAGCGATTTAAAATACGACAAAAGACAAGTGCCTGATAAAAGACTTTTTTAATTGTGTTTTATACCAATTTAAACATAAAAAACATTCATAATAAAAGGTATTAAACCTAGATCCCGCTGAAAAAGTGGGATTAGTTCGACAGACTAAAAAATTGAAATGAATTTTTTAGGGTCTCACGAATAAACCTAAAAAGTATTTTCGATTCTTTCGATTTTTGCACCAATGGCTCTTAATCGCTCATCGATACGTTCATAACCTCTATCAATTTGATCAATATTATGAATTGTACTTGTTCCTCTAGCGGAAAGCGCTGCTATTAACAATGAAATTCCTGCTCTAATATCAGGTGAACTCATTGTAGTTGCACGTAAACTTGATTTATGATTTAAACCGATTACAGTTGCTCTATGTGGATCACATAAAATAACTTTAGCTCCCATGTCAATTAGTTTGTCAACAAAAAACAATCTACTTTCAAACATTTTTTGGTGTATTAAAACACTACCGTCAACTTGGGTTGCACAAACCAAAATAATACTTAATAAATCCGGAGTGAAACCAGGCCAAGGTGCATCAGATACTGTTAAAATTGAATCATCTAAATAACCTTCAACTTTATAAGTCTCTTGTGATGGAATATAAATATCATCTCCTTTTTTTTCTAATTTTATACCTATTTTTCTGAATACATTAGGTATTTGACCTAAATTATCCCAACTAACATCTTTGATGGTAAGTTCAGATTTTGTCATCATGGCCATACCAATCCAACTACCAATTTCAATCATATCTGGCAAAACTTTATGATTGCAACCATTAAGTTTCTCAACGCCATCAATAATTAATTTATTAGAACCAATACCTTGAATTTTTGCTCCCATTTTTACCAACATTTTTGATAATTGTTGAATATATGGTTCGCAAGCTGCATTATAAATAGTTGTCTGACCTTTTGCCATAACTGCAGCCATTAAAATATTTGCTGTACCGGTTACCGAAGCTTCATCTAAAAGCATATAGGTTCCTTTAAGACCATTGGGTGCTTCAACACCGTAAAAGTATTCTTCTTTATTATAGCGAAAATCAGCACCAAGATTAATAAATCCCTCAAAATGAGTATCTAATCTTCTTCTTCCAATTTTGTCACCACCAGGTCTAGGAATATACCCTTTACCAAATCTAGTAAGTAAAGGTCCTACAATCATAATCGAACCTCTTAAAGAACTTCCATCCTTTTTAAATTCAACTGATTCTAGGTAATCTAAATTTAAATCATCTGCCTGAAAAGCATAAGTGCTTTTGTCAATTTTATTAATTTTTACACCCAATTCACCAAGTATAAAAATTAGTTTATTAACATCTCTAATATCAGGAATATTACTAATCGTAACTTTTTTTGAAGTTAATAAAACTGCGCAAATTACTTGTAGAGCTTCGTTTTTAGCTCCTTGAGGAGTAATAATACCGCTTAAACGGTGACCGCCTTCAATTTTAAATACTGACATTATTTAGTTTTAATTTTGAATTATCTTTTTTTATAAGGCTTTTTGTATTGCTTAGGAGTACTTTTCTGATAATTTTTATTCGTTGGCTTTTTACGTAATAAATTTTTAGATTCAGAAAGTTCATCTCCTTCTTTTAAGACAAGTTTACCATCCGAAAGGTCATTTAAATGTTTTATGATAACAGCATCATCTACTGTATCTTTATTCCAATTTAAATAACATTTTTTCATATGATTGGCTATTGTATAAACTAAAGCATCTTTCATTTCTCCATCATCCCAAGACAAAGCAGTATCAATCATTATTTGAATATTATTCCCGTAAAACCTATATCTAGAAGCCGATTTAGGATAAGATAACTTTTCAGGTTTAGCTTGCAAAACTTCTCTTTCAGGTTTAGAGTAAGGTGTATCGGTTTCTAATTTATAATCAGACATGATAAATAATTGATCCCAAAGCTTATGCTGAAAATCTGGTACATCACGCAAGTGAGGCTGTAAATTACCCATCACATTTACAATGGCTTTTGCCATTTTATTTCTTTCTATATCATCTTCAATCGCTACACAATGGTTGACTAATTTTTGAATATGTCTTCCATATTCGGGTATGATTAAATGTTCTCTTTCAGAATTATATTCTAAATCCATCTACACTTTTCTTTAAAATCAATTAATAATTCGAATTTTTTACTTTGCTGCAAAGTAACAATTATTTTAGCTTTTACAATATATTTTTAGCCTATTATCTTCAATTTAGCAAATTGTAATAATAATTTTTTAGCACTACCCGATTCAAATTTAATTTCGGCTTTTTTATCTTTCCCTTTTCCTTCAATTTGCTGTACAATACCTTTACCAAATTTTGCATGAACGACTATGTTTCCTACTATTAAATTATTATCGAATAAATTTGAATTTACAGTTTGAATGGTACTCACCTTTTTTAAATTTTTGGGTGGAGTTATTTTTGTAGTTTTTTGAATTTGAGGCTTTAATTTTTTTTCAAACTTTCTTTCAATCGGTTTTTTGAATCTAATTTTATCTGGAGGTGTTACGCCAAAAATATCTTTATCAATAAATCTATTACTTTGAAAATTACTTTGTTTAGGGTTGATAATCTCTAAATATTTTTCGTCAATTTCTTCTAAAAATCGACTAGGTTCACAATCTATCAATTTTCCCCATCGGTAACGAGATTGTGCAAACGATAAATAAACTTGTTTTTCGGCTCGCGTTAAAGCAACATAAAATAATCGCCGTTCTTCTTCAATTTCACTACGAGTATTCATGCTCATTGCTGATGGAAATAAATTTTCTTCTAAACCAACTATATAAACATACGGAAACTCCAAACCTTTTGCCATATGAATTGTCATTAATGAAACACTTGGTTTATCATTTTTCTCGTTATCTAAATCCGTTGCCAAAGCAACATCTTCTAAAAAAAATGCAAGAGAAGCATCTTCTCCTTTTTGATCTTGCTCCTCAATAAAATCTTTAATTCCGTTTAATAATTCTTGAACATTTTCAACTCTACTTATCGCTTCTGGTGTACCTTCACTTTCAATATCTTTTATTAATCTGGTTTGTTTGATAACCAATTCGGCAACCTCAAAGGCATTTTTTGACTGCGCTTCAATTTGAAAAACCCTAATCATATTAACAAAACTTTCCAGTTTTCTTTTTGTACCCGAATTAATTTTTATATCAATTTTATCAAGATTTAATAATATTTCAAATATTGATTTTTTATAATGATTTGCTGCAAGTGAAAGTCTATCAATCGTTGTTTGGCCGATTCCCCTTGCGGGATAATTAATTACTCTCTTTAATGCTTCTTCATCTTTTGAGTTAATAAGCAGCCTTAAATACCCCAAAGTATCTTTAATTTCTTTTCTTTGATAAAAAGACAAACCTCCATAAATTCGATAATCAATCCCTTTTTTACGTAGTGAATCTTCTATAGCTCTTGATTGCGAATTTGTTCGATACAAAACAGTAAAATCTTCGTTGCGTAATTGATCTTGCATTTTATGATCAAATATTGAATTTGCAACAAACCTGCCTTCTTCTCCTTCTGAAACGGTTCGCATCACTTTTACCATGCCTCCTTCTTCATTAGATGTCCAAATATCTTTATCGAGTTTGGTTTTATTTTTATCGATAACACTATTTGCAGCTTCCACAATATTTTTTGAAGACCTATAATTTTGTTCTAATTTGAACATCTTTACATCATCATAGTCTTTTTGAAAATTTAAAATATTTTGAATGTTGGCTCCACGAAACGCATAAATACTTTGACTATCATCTCCTACCACACAAATATTTTGATATCTATCTGCCAAAGCTCTAACTATTAGATATTGTGAGTGATTGGTATCTTGATACTCATCTACCAATATATAACGAAATCTGTCTTGGTATTTTGCTAACACTTCCGGAAAACGGGTAAGCAATTCATTGGTTCTCAATAATAAATCATCAAAATCCATCGCGCCAGCTTTAAAACATCTTTCTACATATTCTTTATAAATAGAACCTATTTTTGGACGACCAGTCATTTTATCAGACTCTATTAATTCTGGGTTTTGATAATATGCTCTTACCGTAATTAAACTATTTTTTAATTGAGAAATCCTTCCTAATACTTGTTTCGGTTTGTATTTTTCTTTTTCAAGATTCATTTCTTTAATAATTGAAGAAATTAATCGAACAGAATCTTGCGTATCATAAATTGTAAAGTTTGATGGAAAGCCTAATTTATCGCTTTCACTACGAAG
This sequence comes from Flavobacteriaceae bacterium, assembly GCA_030626795.1. Taxonomy (GTDB): domain Bacteria; phylum Bacteroidota; class Bacteroidia; order Flavobacteriales; family Flavobacteriaceae; genus Lutimonas. Next base: position 1,445 of record DAOUTI010000157.1, on the reverse strand, counting down.
AATTCGAGCAAAAACACTATGAAAAGTACCCATCCATAAATTTTTGGCTTCACTTTGGCCAACAACTTTTGCAATACGGCTTTTCATTTCTCGTGCTGCTTTATTGGTAAATGTCAATGATAAAATATTAAATGGATCAATGCCATTTTTCATTAAATGCGCTATGCGATAAGTTAAAACTCTTGTCTTACCCGATCCTGCACCCGCAATAATAATCATTGGCCCTTCTTTTTGTAGAACCGCTTGTCTTTGAGCTTCGTTTAATTCGTCAATATATTTATTCAAAACAGTTATTTGATTTTCAAAAGTACAATGCTTAAAGCTTTCGAGCAAATAAAAGTAATTGCATTTTACAAAAAAAAGACCGTCTCTTCAGACAGTCTTTTTATTTTAGATTTAAAATTAACTATTTTTTATCTAAGAAAATCTCAACTCTTCTATTTTCTTGTCTTCCTTGTTTTGTTTTATTATTACCAATTGGGTTAGATGAACCATAACCAATTGCTTTAACATTTTCAGCAGGGAAACCATTTTCAATTAAAAAATTCATAACAGCATCAGCTCTTTTTTGAGATAAAGCTGTATTTACTTTATCACTACCTGTACTATCTGTATGACCTTCAACAACAAATTTAGAGGCAGTATATTCTGATAATATTTTGTTTACACCGTCTAATCTAATAGAAGTTTCATTAGTAAAAGAATCTTTACCTGTTTTAAAATAAATTGCTCTTGCTAAGTCAGTAATTTCTTTTTGTACTGCTTCAGTAACTTCTGGGCAACCATAATTAGAAGCTACACCTGCTACATTAGGACATTTATCGTCTTTATCAGCAACACCGTCAGCATCAGCATCCATTAACGGGCAACCTTTATTTTCAATCAAGCCAGCTTCGTTTGGACATTCATCTTTTGAATCCATAACACCATCGCCATCTGTATCAGGGCAACCATTAAATTGTTCTAATCCTGCTACATTTGGACAAAGGTCTTCTTTATCAGAAAAACCATCACCGTCACTATCAGGACAACCATTTAATGCTGCTAAACCAGCCACATCTGGACAAGAGTCTTCAGAATCTTTGATGCCATCACCATCTGTATCTGGGCAACCATTAAATTGCTCTAAACCTGCAATGTTTGGACATGCATCTTCTTTATCTTTTACACCATCACCATCGGTATCTTTTCCTCCAAATCTAAATTGAAGACCAATCATAAACATTTGCGTATTCATGTCGTAAGCTACTTCACTACCTGGTATTGCTCCTAAAGGATTGTTTGCTGTAATAGCCATTGGGTTGAACATTTCTCCTTGTGTTTTACCATCGCTTATACCATAATGATAAACTCCATCAAAAACAAAGGCATCACTAAACTCATAACTAAAACCAAATTGGAAAGCGTGTGCTATGATTGCAGTTGCAGGTGTTGAAAAGAATGTT
>DAOUTI010000092.1 GCA_030626795.1 Flavobacteriaceae bacterium | reverse complement strand
TTACATCAATAAAGCAAAATTTACTACTTCTCAAAAAGAACACCCTGATTTTTATATATCAACAACCAATATAAAGGTTGTACCAAACAGTAAAATTGTTGGAAGTTGGAGTAATTTGGTAATTGCCGATGTACCCACACCACTTGTTTTACCTTTTTTTTATGCACCTATTACTAAAGGTAGAGCCTCTGGATTTTTAATTCCGACATGGGGTGAAAATCAAAATCAAGGTTTTTTTCTTCAAAATGGTGGGTATTATTTTGCTATTAATGATTATGTCGATTTGGCTGTCCTTGCAGATATTTACACAAATGGAAGCTGGGGTATTCGAACTGAATCTAATTACTCGTTACGTTATAAATTTACTGGAAATTTTAGTTTTCGATATGAAAGTTTGATTAATAGTCAAAGAGGGTTTCCTGATTATAGCAAATCAACAAACTTTTTTGTTAGATGGTCACATAGCCAATCGGCACAATCCAATCCTAATTCACGTTTTTCGGCTTCTGTTAATTTTGGTAGTAGTAGTTTTTTTACTGAATCTCTAAATGAGTCGAGTTCTCCTTTTTATTTAACAAATACCTTTAGTTCGTCAATTTCATATTTTAAAAAGTTTGTTGGTACGCCTTTTAATATGAATGCATCCTTAACTCACACCCAAAATACCAATACGGAACAGATTGACATGAATTTACCATCATTTAATCTAAATATGGATAGAATCTATCCTTTTGCTCCAAAATTTGGCGCTAAAAAAAATCCTATCCAAAACCTTGGAGTTACCTATAGTATGAATGCACAAAATAGAATAACTACTACAGATGAAGATTTTGGTAAAGCCGAAATGTTTAAAAACGCTAAATCTGGTATCAAGCACGATGTTTCTATGGGTACAAATATGAAATTACTTAAATATTTTACAATTTCACCAAACGCTACCTATAAAGATGTATGGTATTTTAAAACTATTGATAAAGATTGGGATGATACTATAGAAGAAGTTGTAACCGATACGATTCAAGGGTTTGATTCATACAGAGAGTATGCAGCAAATGTATCCGCTTCTACTACTTTTTATGGTATGGTTAATTTTAAAAAAGGAAGATTACAAGCAATTCGCCATGTAGTTAGGCCGTCAATTTCATATAATTATCGTCCGGATTTTAGCCAGTATTACGATGAATATCAAGCAAGTATTGACCCAAGAGATTTTGAAGAGTATTCCAGGTTTCAAAATGGAATCTATGGAGCTCCATCAAGAGGTTTATCAAGTAGTATAGGCCTTTCACTTAACAATACTTTAGAGGCAAAAGTAGCCTCTAAAGATGAATCTGAAGAGGAGGCTCAAAAGATAAATTTATTAAATAATTTAAATTTTTCAACCAACTATAATATGGCTGCTGATTCGTTAAAATGGAGTCCCGTAAGAATGACTGCTGGAACTCAATTATTAAAAAATAAATTAAATATTAATATTAATGCAACTATGGATCCTTACGCAATTAATGCCAATGGAACCAAAATAAATACATTTAATATCAATAATGGCGGTAGCTTATTCCGCTTGACGAGTGCGGGTCTAACCTCTGCTTACTCAATTTCGAGTAAAGATATTGGTAAAAACAAAACAAAAACTAAAACTAATAACCGAAATGAAACTTCTGATAATTTATTTGGAGGAAGCATCACAGATAAAGATCAAAAACTAAATACAAAAAAAGAAGAAGTTAAAGAAGCAAAACTCTATAATGCTACAATGCCTTGGGATATACGATTACGATATTCTTTAACTTATAGTAACCCTAGAGGTGAAAATCAAATTTCAGCAAACTCTGTTCAACTTTCAGGTAATTTGGAGTTCTCCCCAAAATGGAGAGTTGGCATCTCATCTGGTTACGATTTCGAAAACAAAGGAATTACCTATACGCAACTTAGATTTGAAAGAGACCTAGATAGCTGGCGTTTTACTTTTAACTGGGTTCCTTTTGGTGATAGAGCTACTTATTATTTCTTTATAGGAATAAAATCTTCTGCTTTAAGCGATTTAAAATACGACAAAAGACAAGTGCCTGATAAAAGACTTTTTTAATTGTGTTATACACAAACTTAGGCTGGTCTTAAAAATAAAAACTCGAAGTTTACACTTCGAGTTTTTATATATTAATATTTTACGCAAATCTTTACCAAATTCTAACTCGGTTTTCTGGAGCTATATACATTTTATCTCCTTCTTTAATATCAAATGCCTTATAAAATGCATCTATATTTCTAAGTGGCTGAACAGCTCTTGTTATACCTGGAGAGTGAGGATCTGTTTTGATTTTAGTTCTTAAAGCATCATCTCTTGTCAATGTTCTCCAAACTGTTGCCCATGACATAAAAAATCTTTGTTCGGGAGTAAAACCATCAATATCATCCGGTCTACCTTCTTTTTCAAAAAACAACTGCAATCCATCATAAGCACCTAAAACTCCGCCCAAGTCACCAATATTTTCGCCTAAAGTAAATTTTCCATTAATAAATACGCTATCTAATACTTCAATTGCACTATATTGATCTGCTAATGCGGTTGCTCTATTTTCAAATTTCTCAAGGTCTTCTTTAGTCCACCAATTATTTAAATTTCCATCACCATCAAATCTAGAGCCAGAATCATCAAAAGCATGAGAGATTTCATGACCAATAACTGCACCAATACCGCCATAATTTACAGCTTCATCCGCAGTGTAATTGTAAAAAGGAGGTTGTAATATTGCTGCAGGAAAAACTATTTCATTCATTATTGGATTATAATATGCATTAACTGTTTGAGGTGACATACCCCATTTTGTTCTATCAACCGGCTCTCCTATTTCAGATAAATCTTCCTTAATCTTCCAATTGGAAACAGCCAGCATGTTTTCTGCAAAACTATTTCCTTCTTTTATTTGCATCGTTGAATAATCTTTCCATTTATTTGGATAAGCAATTTTTACAGTAATTTTATCTAACTTAATAATGGCTTTTTGTTTGGTTTCTTCACTCATCCAATCCAAAACTTTAATTCTATTCTGAAACGCTTTAATTACATTAGCAATCATTTTTTCAGCTTTAGCTTTAGCTTTAGCTTCAGGAGGGAATTTAGCATCTACATATAATTTTCCAAGGGCTTCACCCACAGAACCATTTATAGTACCTAATGCTCTTTCTTTATCTGGTTTTTGCGCCTTTGCGCCATACAGTGTTTTTACTATAAAAATCCCAATTTGCTTTTTCAATATCTGCAGTTAAGTAACCTGCTGCGTTGTTTAAAGTGCTCCATCTCATCATTGTTTTTATATCGCTAATACTAATTTTCGATAAGATACTTTGTAATGATTTCATGTATTTAGGTTGCGCCACAATAATTGTATCCAAATCTTTTTTTACAATTAAATCATCTATAAATTTTTGCCAATTAATTATTGGTGTCATTTTATTTATTTGACTAACTGATCTTGGATTATTATAATTACGAGCATCTCTTCTTTCTACTTTATTTAATCTAGGTTCGGCTAATTTTGTTTCTAATGCTAAAATCATTTTTGCATCTTTATTGGCTTTTGCCTCGTTGTCACCTAAAAATTGTAACATTCTAGTGATATGTGCCACATACTGCTCTCTTCTTTCTTTCGATTTCTCATCTTCTAATAAATAATAATCTCTATCAGGAAGACCTAAACCTCCGGGGCCAATCCAAGCGATATTCATACTACTATCATTTAAATCTGGTCCAGAGCCTAATCCGAAAAAAGGATCAGATACTCCTACAGTCTTTGCTATAATTGTTTGCATGTCATCTATATTTTTGATGCCATCAATCGCTTCTAAAAGTGGTTTTAAAGGATCTATTCCTGCTTTATTTCTTGATGCTGTATCCAATTTTGTTTCAAAAACCAACAATGCCTTTTTTTGATCAGAACCTTCTTTATAATTATCTTGATCAATAGCTGATTCAACAATGGATAACAAATCTTTTCTAGTTTCTTTTCTTAAAATTGTAAACCCTGACCATCTTGATTCATCATCTGGAATAGTTGAGTTTTTTACCCAGTTACCATTAACATAATTATAAAAATCGTCTTTAGGATTGATTGAAGTATCCATGTTTTCAGTTACAATACCTGGAATTTTAATTACTTCTGCAGTTTCTTTTTTCTGTTCCTTGTTACAAGAAACCATGCTTAATAAAGCAATAACTCCCACTAGAGTCAATCTATTTATATTCATTTAAAAATTATTTAGAGTTTAAGCTACAAAAAATAACATACAAAAAAATTTATATATATATCTTTACATTCTAATATCTAAATAAACCTTATCATGAAAAAAATAATCGAAACTAAAAATGCTCCTGTTCCTCTAGGTCCATATAGTCAAGCTGTTTTAATAAATAACATGCTTTATACTTCTGGACAAATTGCTATAGATCCAAAATCTGGAAATTTAATTACTGATCATATTTCTGAAGAAACCGAACAAGTGATGCTAAATTTAAAAGCGGTATTAACTGAAGCAGAAATGAATTTTGATGATGTAGTAAAAACTTCAATTTTTATTAGTAATATGGATGATTTTGCTGCAATAAATACAGTTTATGGATCTTATTTTAAAGAAGCCATTGCGCCAGCTAGAGAAACTGTGCAAGTAGCAAAACTACCAAAAAATGTAAATGTTGAAATATCAGTAATTGCAATAAAAGAATAAAATGAATTTTTTAGGGTCTCACAAATCAAACATTTATGCATGATTTTGTGCTAAGGTAACTATTGGATGGCGAACAATTTTACCTAATTTTAAATCGTACTCATTTAGAACTTCCACAATTTCATTGTGTAAAAAATGAGCTATGGAACCTACAAAATAAATAGGAGAAGTTTTACTTTCTTCAAATTGAAGTATTTGATTTTCAACAAATGCTCTTAAACCTTTTTTAATTACTTTTTGAGCATAATCACTAGTTTTGTTTTCAATTAAAAATCTACCTACCTGTGCTAAATAAGTGTTAGGATTATCACTTTTGTACAAATTTTCTTTGATTTCATCAGCACTCAAATTATATTTACTTGCAAATATTTTAGCAAATTCAGTTGGCATTTTATTAAAATAGTAGTCTTTTATTAATTCTTTCCCATAATAATTACCACTAGCATCATCCATTATAATATAACCCAAAGAAATTACTTTTTGATGTGTTTCTTTTCCGTCAAAGTAACTACAATTTGAACCTGTACCTAAAATACATACAACTCCTGGAGTTTTAGTTTGTAAAGATTTTACAGCAGCTATTGTATCTTCATAAATCTCAATATCTGCATTCTCAAAGATCTCTTCAAAAACCTCTCTCAAATAATTTGTTGCTGTTTTTGTACCACAACCTGCCCCATAGAAGTATATTTTTTCAACTTTATCTCTAATTTCATTCAATTCCTTTTTTGAAATTATTCTATCGTATAAAGTTTCTTTAGGAAAAACAGCCGGATTTAACCCTTTTGTATCAATTTTAAAATAAGTTTCTCCTTTATTATTTAAAGCTATCCAATTGGTTTTTGTTGAGCCACTATCTGCAACTAAAATCATATTATTAAAATTTTAAAGCGTAAAAATAAAAAACGAAGTCTAATTAAAACTGACATTTGTTATATTTTATCAAATTGTTAATAAATTATTATTTTTTTTAAAATTACTTCAGCTTTGTTGTAAAAATGAAAGTAAAGCTAATTCGTAACTTTGCATACCAAAACCCGTAATAATACCATAAGCATTTGGCGCTATAAATGATTGATGTCTAAATTTTTCTCGTGCATAAACATTGGATATATGAACCTCAATTACAGGTCTTTGTATTGCTTTAATCGCATCGCCAATTCCAACAGAAGTATGGGTGTAAGCAGCTGCATTTAAAATGATTCCATCATAAGAAAAACCAGTATCTTGAATTTTATCAATCAAATCTCCTTCAATATTAGATTGATAATATTCTAATTCTATGTGAGGGTATTTATTTTGCAAAATTTTAAAATACGCTTCAAAAGTTAAATTTCCATAAACATTAGGTTCTCTTCTACCTAGCAAGTTTAAATTAGGACCATTGATGATAATTATTTTCACAGGCTTAAATTTATTATTCTTATTTTCGTTTGAATATTAGCACCAAAATTATTTGATTTTCAAAAATACTATAATTTTGTAGAAAGCTTATCAAATTAAAACTGAAATTGATTAATTATTAAAAATTCTATAATATCCCATGCTTTGGAATAATACATTAAAAGATTACCAACACTATTTAAAAATTGAACGTGGTTTATCAAAAAATTCCATTGATAGTTATAGTAATGACATTAAAAAACTTATCCAATTTATTGAAGCCAACTCATATAATTACAATCCTAAAAATATAAATAATGAAACCATTCAGCAATTTATTTACGAGGCCTCAAAAGTAATTAATGCTCGATCACAAGCTAGATTAATATCTGGATTACGAAACTTTTTTGATTATTTAATGTTTGAAGAATATCGAGATAATAATCCAACCGATTTATTAGAATCTCCAAAAATTGGTAGAAAATTACCCGATACATTATCTGAAGAAGATATTGATAAAATTATTGCGCAAATTGATTTAAGCAAACCTGAAGGAGAAAGGAATAGAGCCATGTTTGAAACTTTATATAGTTGTGGTTTACGCGTAAGTGAAATGATTAATTTAAAAATATCTGACTTGTTTTTTGACGAAAGTTTTATTCGTGTTTTAGGTAAAGGAAATAAGCAAAGGTTTGTTCCAATAAACACATACACTATAAAACTAATTACAATTTACAAAGATTTAGTTAGAACAAAAATAAAGGTTCAAAAAGGATTTGAAGATAATTTATTTTTAAACAGGCGAGGCAAAGTAATCTCTCGTAATATGGTTTTTATGATTTTAAAAGATTTGGTTATAAAAGCAGGAATAGATAAAAATGTTAGCCCACACACTTTACGGCATTCTTTTGCTACACATTTATTAGAAAATGGAGCCGATTTAAGATCTATACAGCAAATGTTAGGTCATGAAAGTATTACCACTACCGAGATTTATATGCACCTAGACAAAAGTCACTTAAAGGGTGTAGTTGAAAAATTTCACCCCAGAAAAAATTCCTGAAAAGGCATAAAAAAAGCACTCTAAAATTAGAGTGCTTTTAACTAGTCAAATTATGAAACGAGCTTGCTAAGTTTTCATCACCAAAGGATAATAACAAATAGCGAACAGCATGTGACCGTATTATAAAATATTATAGACACATGAAATTAATCATACATTTTATTTCTTAGTTCTTTTACTTTCTTATCAGCCAAATATTCATCAAAAGTCATGTACCTATCAATCACTCCATTTGGTGTAATTTCAATAATTCTATTTGCAACTGTTTGTGCAAACTCATGATCGTGTGTTGAAAATATAATATTTCCTTTATAATTTTTTAGTGCATTATTAAATGCTTGAATAGACTCTAAATCTAAATGATTTGTTGGCTCATCAATTAATAAAACATTTGCTCTAGTCATCATCATTCGAGAAAGCATACAACGAACCTTTTCACCTCCAGAGAGTACATTGCTTTGCTTTAAAGCTTCATCACCGCTAAAAATCATTTTACCCAAAAACCCTCTTATATTTACTTCTTCTCTTTCTTCTTCTGTTTTAGCATATTGGCGTAACCAATCAACCAAGTTCAAATCATTTTTAAAGAAGTTCTGATTTTCTATAGGCAAATAAGCTTGAGATGTAGTAATTCCCCATTTATAATCTCCCGTATCTGGCTTATCACTACCTATTATAATTTCATAAAATGCTGTTACTGCTCTTGAAGCCTTTGATAGTAACATTACTTTATCTCCTTTTGCTAAATTGATATCAATATTTTTGAAAATAACTTCTCCATCAATGGACTTTGATAAATTTTCAACATGTAATATTTGATCTCCAGCTTCTCTATCTTGCTCAAAAATAATTGCAGGATATCTTCTACTTGAAGGTTTAATATCCGTTATATTTAATTTTTCAATCATTTTCTTCCTTGATGTTGTTTGTTTAGATTTTGCAACATTGGCAGAAAATCGTCGAATAAACTCTTCTAATTCTTTTTTCTTGTCTTCAGCCTTTTTATTATGCTGCGCTTTTTGTTTTGCTGCCAATTGGCTAGATTCATACCAAAACGAATAATTACCTGAATACTGATTGATTTTACTAAAATCAATATCTGATATTTTGTTACAAACCGCATCTAAAAAGTGACGGTCATGTGAAACAACTATTACTGTGTTATCATAGTTTGCTAAGAAATTTTCTAACCAATCAATGGTTTCAAAATCTAAATCATTGGTAGGCTCATCCATTATTAAAACATCTGGGTTACCAAACAAAGCCTGAGCTAATAAAACCCTAACCTTAGCCTTACCATCTAAGTCTTTCACTAAAACATCATGTTTATCATCTTTTATACCTAATGAAGATAACAAACTTGCAGCATTACTCTCGGCTGTCCAACCTCCCATTTCTTCAAAATCAGCACCGAGTTCACCTGCTTTCACACCATCTTCTTCAGAAAAATCTGGTTTAGCATAAATAGCATCTAACTCTTTTTTTAATTCAAATAATGGTTTGTTTCCCATCATTACTGTTTCTAAAACTGGAAACTCATCAAAAGCAAAATGGTCTTGAGATAAAACCGACATTCGCTTTCCTTTATCTAAATGAACTGAACCAGACGTAGGATCAAAATCACCAGAAAGAATTTTCAAAAAAGTTGATTTCCCTGACCCATTTGCTCCTATTATACCGTAGCAATTTCCTTGCGTAAATTTTGTGTTTACTTCATCAAACAATATTCTTTTCCCAAACTGTACTGATAAATTAGATACTGTTAACATACTTATTTTTTAATTTTTTGCAAAAGTAATTAAATAAGTTTTAATTTTAATATAATAATTTTAATAAATAACTTTTCTCACTATTAAAAACATTAGTGTTTAATAAAAAATAGGGGTTTTAAAATGAATAACTGGAGTTTTTCCATTTTGTTATTTTTTAAAAATAAAAAAAATTTGAAACCAACTATCTCCGAGGCAGAGCCGTCGGAGTATTTCGCTGGTTTCATTTTGACATGAATGTCAAAAACCAAAATTTGTTATTTAGATCCCCTTTTCGGGCCTGCCTGACGGTAGATAGGGATGACATTTCAGCGGAAACCTCGAGGAAATCTTTTCAATTATATGTATAAAATATTGTAAAAAAATGTATTTTTTGCCTATTTTTGTAATTCATTATGAGTCATTTATTTGACAGCAACCGAGTATAACACGGATCAAGTATAATAATTGGGGACATCAAATAATTTTAGAATACTTATTTCAGTTCTGCAAATAAATTCGAGATTAGTGAATTTAAATAGAATATTGTAATTCGCGATTCGCGAATTAATCGAGCAAAAAAATTAAAACAGTTTTACAACCCTAGTTCCACTATATATTTACTCATTGATGAATTAGAAAAAATTAAGATAAAATAAGCTAGATTAGCTCCTTACAGTCGCTGATCCTGTTTTGGGATTGATTCAAACAAAACCCTTTCAATCGCTATCGCAATTGATGTGTTTTTTATTTTTCATTCACTTATCAAAGTAAACTTTCAATATTCTGAAAAACAAAAAATCCCTCCAAGTTTCACTTGAAAGGATTTTGTTTGTCGGGGTGGCAGGATTCGAACCTGCGACCTCCTCGTCCCAAACGAGGCGCGATAACCGGGATACGTCCTGCCACGCTTTAAGCGTGGTACACCCCGAGTTGGCTATCTTTTTTTGAAATAAATCTTAGTAGATCGGTTCCGGGCGGAGTTTATCCCGCTATTTAGT
>DAOUTI010000210.1 GCA_030626795.1 Flavobacteriaceae bacterium | reverse complement strand
TTCCTTGCCCATAAATTCGTTATAGCCTTGAATTTGGTATTTATCTTGAATTGCTTTAACATTTGGGAGGTCATTTTCGTCCATTAATTGGGTACGTACTATTACAAAAAACAGATCCGTCTCGCTATAAAGCACCTCATTTATTCCGTCCGGTTTTTCGCCTTTCCAAGCATTTTTGGCGATTAAATATTTTCCTGCCTTATTTCCGGTTGTTAAAGTTCCCAGGTAAGCAAAATTATGGGTGAATAAATCAATAAATTGAAAATGATAAAACCGTTCATCTTCTATTTCAGGAACAGATATTACTATTGGCTCATTTCTTATATCAAGCCAAAACATACAATAAGGCGTGTCTGAGTTTGGTGTGACGATAGCTTTATCTTCTGGTGTATAGACTCTAGCCTCGCAGCTTTTCTCATTGAAGGCTCCTTTATACTCTTTTGATTTTTCGTTCAATGTATAGTTGTACATTGTTTTGTAGTTCACTACCATCGGGAAACCATAAATATATGCCTCTTTGGCTATTTGTTTGGCTTCATTCGGTGTTAACTCAGTTGCTTTTTCATTACAAGCAGATAAGGCAAAAATGCCTATTGCTAATACTACTAAAAATTTAATTTTCATTGTTATTGATTTAATAATTATTGATGGGTTTATGATTTTAATGCTTATTCAGATTAATTATTGTTTCTGTAGTTTCTTTTGAAATGTCTTTCATATGTTTTGCAGTAAGGTTATTTACATCTAATTCCGAATACCAAGATTCAACCAAGGTCATCCATACAGAATCATAATATTCTATATCCTTAGTTAGTTTGAAACGACTTTTAAACAAGGGGAATAGGATAGGTTTAAAAGCGTTTATGCTATATAAAAAAACCAGGTTCATTTCCGGATTTTCTCTGTGTACAAATAATTGTTTACAAAATTTTAATTCGTTAGGGTATTCTGCAAATAAATTAAATAGCTTTTTATGGGTATAAGTTTGCTTTTTTATTGATAATGTGATAAAATTAATTTTATCAATGTGAAGTGCGAGAAGCTTATGCATGAGATTTTCTAAAGAATCACTTTTACCGATAAATTGAGTAATTCCTTTTATGCCGTTCTCAGCAAATTCTTTATACATTTTTTCGAGGTAATCCATCGCAGTAATTTGAGTATTTATTACTCTCAAATTTACAACAGCTTATTCTAATTTTTTAGACAGCCTTGTATAGAGAATGGGTTATGTGTTTTGGGTTAAAAAAAAGCGAAAATTAGATTGAGAAATAAAACTCCCTGGCGCAGAGCAGCGGAGTATCCCTAACGGAATTTATTTGTTGATTCGCCCTAAAGGGCTGGGAATAAAACCCATGTGATCCCTCGACAAAAGCTCGGGATCAATTCGACTAACAAATTTCAATTCACTACGTTTTTAAAATTTAAGTCTTATTGATTTAATTTTTCAACGGTATTCCCCGCATTTTGGAGTATAGGTCTGAAGAGACGAATTTTAGAACTGAATTCATAATTTCTTCAGCAAGCTGTTGCATATTTGCAGCTGAAAGGTTATTGGTGTCCAATCTTGAATACCACGATTCTCCAACTGTTAACCACAAATTATAGGTATCCTCATCATTATAGTGCAGATCAAATTGTTTGGAAAAAAGTTTAAGGACAAATGTATTAGCTGCAACAGTATATGTTTTAGTAAAAAGATAATTGTAAGCTGGTTTATTCCGATTGAGAAATAACTGTTTGGTGAATTGCAATGGAATAGGATATTGTTCTAATAGTAAATAAAGATCAGGGAAAAGATTTTTGCATTCCAAAGCTCCAGCGGAAAAAAACTGTGTATTAATTTGCCAGTGCATATCAAGTAACTCTTCAATAAAAACTTCAATATCTCCAAAGTGATGGTAAAATGAAGCACGAGGAGATCCTATTTTTTTGCTTATTTTATTGATGCTTAGATTTTCTGGACCATACAAAGCAAAATGTTCGTATCCTTTTTCAATCCATTGTTGTTTTGTGTTATTCGATACTTGCATATATGCTCTTTAGTTAGATTGTTTATCAATTTTATATCGTTTCAAATTTAAGCATAAATTTTATATGTTGCTCTTTCACTTACTAGGAAACATTTTGTACTTCGCATTGACGTTGCAAGTTTAAAAGTCTGGTTTATATAAAGAATCCGTTTACGGAATAGAAAAATACAACTATTTATAAAATCAATCTCTAACCTTACCTGTAAACACACTAGCCTTTGAATTATACGGGTTTCCTGAAGAACGCCTAAAAGACACTACTTGTCCGCAATGCCAAATTGCATCTTCTATTGGTCCGTTGATTTGATTCCAAAACGGATACGCAACAGTTTTGTCATCTCTAACAAAAACAATTTTAAATTGACTTAAATCTTTACTTTTTCTAAAAATATCCGCCGCTGTCTTAAAATTATTTAAAGTCAGTTTTCTCTTTTCAGAAAAAGTTAATTTTGAAAAGTCGTTATTTCCATTTGGCTTATTTATCGCTGAATTAACAATTACATTTGATAAACCTAATATATGATCTATTGTTTCTTCTGTTGTGCGTGCAGTTTTATTTGGCTTAAAAATTAAGTCTTCAGCTCTTAAACCCTCTGTAGCCCAAAAATATCTAAAGCCTAGTCCGTCGATCATTCTAGCAACAACTGTTCCTTGGTTATAACTTTCAGGGTATTCTGGAATCTCATAATAAGGTAAAGATTCATTATTTTGTTGTGCATTCATCATATTGGTTATTAAAAAAAGAGTATATAGAAATAATAATTTAACTTTCATAATTATTTAGTTTCTGTGTTAAATCCATATTTATCAACCAAATAAACCAATGCTGCCATAGTTGCTGTACCGAGTTCTAACTCTCTTTTATTTACAGCATCAAAAGTATCGTTAGCTGCATGGTGGTAATCAAAATATCTTTGAGAATCTGGTCGTAATCCTGCCAAAACAATTTGGTCATTTTTCAATGGACCAATATCTGCTCCACTACCTCCTTTTTCAAAATAGTGAATTAAATAAGGTTTAAACAATGCTGACCAGTTTAAAATTTGGTCAAAATTTACATCACTACAATCCAATGAAAAACCTCTAGGAGTAAAGCCTCCTGAATCACTTTCTAAAGCAAAAATATGATTTTCACTTTTTGATTTTGCAATTTCAGCATATTTTTTACCACCTCTTAATCCATTTTCTTCATTCATAAATAATACTACTCTTATACTCCTTTTTGGTTTTATTCCTGTTAATTTCAACAATCTTAATACATCCATTGACTGCACCACCCCTGCTCCATCATCATGCGATCCATCACCCAAATCCCACGAATCTAGATGTCCTCCAATTACAATATACTCACTAGGAAATTCACTCCCTGTTATTTCTCCAATTACATTATAGGATTGCACATCATCAAACTTTTCACAATTTTGCTTAAAATAAAATTGAATGTTTTTATCCTTCTTTAATTCTTTACTAAGAAATTCAGCATCATTTGTACTAATAGCTGCTGAAGGAATTCGCTTATCTTTTGGTAAATCACCATAAGTCATACTTCCCGTATGGGGAAAATTATCTAATCGTAAATTCATTGACCTAACAATAACACCAACTGCACCTAATTTACCTGCTTCCATTGCTCCGGCATATCTTTGGTTAACACAACCACCATATGCTTCAAAAGTTTGTATTAAAGTCTCTTTCATTGGTCGATTAAAAAAAATAATTTTCCCTTTAACTTTATCTTTATCCAAAGATTT
>DAOUTI010000218.1 GCA_030626795.1 Flavobacteriaceae bacterium | reverse complement strand
TGATTACTAATTTGCTCAATAAATTATCTGATGCAATCGAAATAACCTCACCAAAAAGTTTATTTCTTAAACTAATTCCTTCAACAGAACCTATACCAATAATAACTTCTGTTTCTTTAAAAATAACTTGAATTGGATTACCTATAACCAAATAAGGGTCTGTCTCTGGAGTGTCAATCACAATTGCCGAGAACAAAGTCTCATTTACTTTTATTGTAATAATTGACAAATCGCCACTTACATTTATTGCTTCTATTTTACCGTTTAAACTGTTCATTTAATTACTTACTGAATAGCCAAATTTATTTAAAATTTCTTTACCCTTAACGGAAAATAAAAAATATTGAAATTGTAACGCTTCATTTTTATGGATATTTCTATTTTTTAAGACTACTACACCTTGTGCTATTGGAGTATATAAATTTTCATCTACTTCTTTCCAATTTCCTTTGTCTTTCATGTTTTTTGCTAATACTACCGATTTGGCAGTAAAACCAATTTCGGCTGCATATGAAACTATGAATTGATTGGTTTGTGCAACGCTTTCGCCAAAAACTAATTTTGTTTGAATTTTATCATAAAGATTTTTCTTTTTTAAAACTTCCTCGGCTGCAGTTCCGTAAGGGGCAGTTTTAGGGTTTGGCATTGCAATGTGCTTGATGTGTTTTATTTTAAAAGATTCAAAATCAGGTTTCAGCTGACTATTCATTGTCCAAATTACCAATTTACCATAAGCATAAATTTTAGGTTTTTGTGTGGTGAAACCTGTTTGAAATAATTTATTTGGGAATTTCATATCAGCAGATACAAAAACATCATAAGGCGCACCTTCTTTGATTTGAGCTGTTAATTTACCAGATGAACTTGTAATCGATTCGCAAACTACACCCGTTTCTTTAGTAAACTCTTTGGTTAACTCGTGCATTGCAAACTGCATATTTGCAGCTGTCGCTATGGTTAGTTTAGTCTTATCTTTTTGCTCACAGGAAGTAAAAAGTAGTAAGAAAAAAGTAGTAAAAAGTAAATTTTTATATAACATTTAAACTTTCGATAACAATTAAAGTACAAAGATAAAAAAGATATTACTTAAAACCTTTATCGTGTGACTTTGTATACCTAATTAAAAACCCATCAAAATTAAAAAATTTAGATGGGTTTATTTAATTTTTTTTCGTTTAACTACTCTGTTTCTGGTGACATAAATTTATAAACAACACCAGCTAAAATTGCACCTACAATTGGAGCCACCCAAAATAGCCATAATTGATCCATAGCCCAACCTCCTGCAAAAATTGCCTGACTAGTACTTCTCGCTGGGTTAACCGAAGTATTGGTTACTGGAATACTAATCAAATGAATTAAAGTTAAAGCCAAACCTATTGCTAATCCAGCAAAACCTTTGGGCGCTTTTGAATGCGTAGCACCTAAAATAATTATCAAAAACATAAAAGTCATAACAATTTCGGTTAGTAAAGCTGCGTACATACCATAACCTCCAGGTGAATGCTCTCCAAAACCATTGGCGGCAAAACCGCCTATTTCAAAACCTTTTTGCCCTGTGGCAATAAAATATAAAACTGTAGCACCTGCTATTCCGCCAACAACTTGAGCTCCAATATATGGCAATAAATCTTTTTTATCAAAACGACCACCAGCCCAAAGCCCAATAGAAACAGCGGGGTTAAAATGAGCTCCCGAAATATGACCAACGGCAAATACCATGGTCAAAACAGTTAAACCAAATGCTAAAGAAACTCCTGCAAAGCCAATTCCTAATTCAGGAAATCCTGCTGCTAAAACTGCACTTCCACAACCACCAAGTACCAACCAAAATGTGCCAATAAATTCTGCTACTAATTTTTTCATTTTAAATATAATTTTAGTTAATTAATAATAAAAACAATCATACCAATCGTTAATTGGTTACTAATTTAAACAAAAAAATTAAATGGGATTGTTTTATAACTGATAAGTAAGCCCAAACTCAAAATTCATACTGTTATACCCGTTATTTGGCTCGCTTAAATTTGCATTAGAAACATGACGCATACTATAGCGAAAATCTAAAAAAAAAGTATTGATTTGATAGGAGAGTCCGAGTGCAATAATATCCGAAAAGGCAAAACCAGCATTCATTCTCTCGGTATCTGTATCAGAATACATTGGACCAACACTACCCAAAATATAAGTGCTAAAATTGTTAAACACATGATATCTAGTCAAAAAACCAAGATTTAACACATACTCATTCAATGGCTTTAGCTTTGTAAATTCTTCTCTTTTTTCTAAATAATCATCCTCATTGGGTTGCACATAGTATTTATTTAATAATTGATGCTCATTAAAATATATGCTAGGTTCAACATTAATTTCAAAACTCCATTTAGTTTTTTTACTGATTAAATAATTGATCTGTATTTTATAAAACTGTACATCATAAGTATAATCTTTTGAGTTGAACGGATAACTTTGTTGTGTACCAAAACCGTAATTAAAACCTAGTCTTATTTTCTTATTTTTCTGAATAGTATCTTGTGCGTTTACCTTATTTATAAAGACCAAAAAGAATACAAAAGTTAATTTTAAAATATAATTCATCTTATTTGTGTGGGTTTAATTTCCATGAATTATAAAACCTTAAGATTTCAATTGGCGTCTTTAATTCGCTATTTATTATTTTATCTACCAATTCAGGACAATCAATAAAGTATGTTGTTAAAGCATTTTTTCTTAAGCCGAACATTCCTTGATTTACTCGTACTAAAAAAAATTGGTCTTTCCTCTTGAATAAACTTACATGCTCTATATAATCAGAATCAGCATATTCAAATTCTCTTTGATAATAGGTGAGATAGCCCTTTTCTATCACTTTTAAAAACTCTTTTTCTCCTTGATTAGCAATGGAAGTGTATTTCTCATTAATTAAATTACTACTTACATCAATCCATATACTTACAAACTCACGAGAACCTTGCTTGTAAGCAATAATTTGATCTGGTCGGTATTTTTTCTTTTTATGTTTCTTTTTGAAATATACTTTATTATACAGTTTACCAAATGGTGGCTGCTTTCTATCTTTAACTAAACCAACAAGTGTGTCATTATTATTGGTAATAATATAACCTTTTTCATAATCCTTTTGTGCATGAACCGATAAAGAGAACAGCAAATAAATGGGTAAAATTAATGTTATATTTCTCATTACTTTTTTACTCTTTTAACCAAGTCTTTTCTTGGGATATGCAATTCTCTACCAATAGCGATACCTTCTCTAAAAGTTTGTGTATGAAGATCCAGGTTTCCCATAGGAATTTCAAAAGGTTCTGTATATTTTTGACCGAACTTTACAGGATATGAATTATCAATTGTATAATAAATTTCTGTGTTTGGAACCGCATTTTCTAGTTTACACATTAATTTTTCATTTTCTGTATAAACTGTAATTTTGGGATCTAAAACGGCTCTAGAAATATT
>DAOUTI010000075.1 GCA_030626795.1 Flavobacteriaceae bacterium | reverse complement strand
TTGTCGTACCATATGACAACTGCCCCTTTCATTCCGTGTTCATTAAGAAATTTCCCGTCAATATCTAATACAGGTTGTTTTAGTTCTTTTAAAACATTGAGACAATTGTTTTCTAGTTCTTTACTGATGAACAATGATGAATCATTTGCTGCTGGATCGGATATTACGACACTTTTAGCTTGCTCATTTTTCTTAGCTGCTGTATGCTTATTATATTTTTCTAAAACGGTAGATAATGCTAAGGCAATTACAATTATATTTTCTGAATTGATAATTACTCGTGAATCCAGAAACGGTTCATCACCACGAAAGAATACTCCCTTTTTTGTAACTTTATCTAAAGTCCAAGAATCACCAAGCATGGTAGGAGTTTTGTAATCAAACTCTTCTTCAAGATCCTCTATGGTTACAGCACACTTTCCAGATTCTAAAATTGAATTAACCCAAAGTAGCTGATTTAAACAACCAACAATAAATTTCTTAATAGATTGCAATACACCTACTCCTTCTAAATAATTGTATTCAGTAATAAAACCAACATGAGATTGATTATAACTATTTGTTTCAACTCTGTCTAATGAAGTAATTAGTCGATTGATGTATGCCTAATTTGGGAGGTAGTTATTTTTAATACCTACCTTAAACATTTCTTTTACTGTTTTTCTAAATCCTACATTATGCTGCATTTTACTGTAATTTAAAGGCAAGTTACAATATTATCTTTACTGTATACAATACCGAATACGGTTTTGTTAAAAAAATGAATATTAACCTCTCTGAGGCACAGTATTTACTACATTGGAAAAGGCAGGGCTTTATTCAAAATCCAGTGATTGCAAGATCGTGTGGGTTCGATTCCCACCCAAGGCACAAGGAAAATCTGAGATTTATGTCTTGGCTTTTTTATTTTAGGTTAATATTGGTAAAACATTTTAGACTTAGGTTTTTTGCTCTGCGATTTCTACGATTCAATAACAAAAATTTAGCTCATATTAACCTGAGCTCTATCTAAAGTTAAAAGAATCTACAACCTTGATTTGTGTTCTTGTTTTTCCTGTGGTTTATTACTGTTTGAACTAATCCTTTGTTCTATCTTTTGCAGGAATCTATTTATTTCTTCTTTGGAAGGGGTGTATTTCTCTATCATAACAAGGAGGTTTTAGAATTAGTATTATCGAAAATAAAAATTAATATTTAGTTACAAATTGATGTGTTGTGTTTAATATTTAAAAATGTAAACATAAAATAGAACTATGTAAATTGTCTCCAATGAACCTATATTTAAGACAACTTTTTAGTTTTTAAAATATTCTTCTAAGTCATTGGAATCTAACAATAATTCTATTTCTAGATACCCTCTTTCAATAGCCTTATTTTCAACTGCATCAAGTAATTCTCTTTTATCTTTTGTTTTAAAATTTCTTCTAAAAACACCCTTAATTAATAATAGCCATGATAATTGTTCAGATGGTAATTGTAATATTTTATTATTCAAAGTCATATCATTAAATTAAAAACCCCAAATGATACTCAATATCACTTAGGATTCAATACATACAAATCTCTTACGAGAAAAATATTGAGGGGATCGCAATTTATAAACTAATTAATTATTATAAAATACCCTGTAAGGGTATATTATGGAAATTATTTTTAGTTTAAATATTTTGCCTTTAGATTGATAATATACAATGTTGCAATCTATTAAGACTATTCTAGGGAATACAAAAAAACCAGTCATATTACTATAACTGGCTTCTAAGGGGAATGTTAACTAATTCAAAATATTAAGCTAAGTTCTATTTAGTACTAAATATTTGAAGAGGTAAACAAATAAAATAATAGATTTCTTATCAAAAGGGAATACTTAAAGACTTGCATATCATTTTAAATTAAGACCTTAAACTTTGTGTTTTCAACTTTAACCTTTAAGGTTGAGCTCTTTTGGGTTATAAATAAGTATAAAAGCAAGTAAAATTATTCTGCTTGCTTTTTTATACTCTATATACTTTACAAGGATATATATGATATATGTCATGTTTTCTAATAGCTTTTCATGCTTAAATTTGAAATTTAGAATTAATTTAAATAAGTAAAATATGAAATCATCATCGTTATTAAAAAATATAGAATATAAAGAAGATAAACCAGCAATAAATGTTTTGTTTGAAACAGAATCAACTAAAGAAATTCGCATTGTTATGCGTAAAGATCAAATTATGAAAAAACACCAAACACCATTTCCAATTGTTGTTGAAATGTTTGAAGGTGAACTTGATTTTGGAGTTGAAGGAAATTTACACCACTTAACAAGAGGAGATATTTTAGCTTTAGATGGTGGAGTACCACATGATTTACTTGCAAAAAGCGATTGTATCGTTAGATTGACCTTATCAAAATCAGACTCAGTAAAAAGAGTTGAAAAAGTAGCAGAGTAAATTTAGTTTAATCCCCAAAGATTATTTTAGTAGTTTTTGGGCTTTTTTATTCGATACTGACTAATATCATTTTTTAGAAGCTTATTTTGTTCTTACTTTATAGAAGTAAACATTAAATCTTTAGTCATGAGAAAAAACGAGCCTATTTCTAAAATAATGACAACAGAACTTATTACCTTAAGTTTTTCAGATACATTATATTCTGCAGAAAAAAGAATGAAAGTAAATCATATTCGGCATATTCCAGTTGTCGATAATGATAAGCTTTTGGGTTTATTGAGCTTGTCTGATTTGAAACGAATTAGTTTTATTGATGCTTATAGTAAAGAAGGTACCGAAGATACTCCGGTTTATAATATGTTGAGTATTCAAGATTTGATGATCAAAGATCCCATAATTGTATCATCAGACGCAACAATTTTGGAGGTGTCAAAACTATTAATTAGTAAAGAGTTTCATTCGTTACCTATAGTAGATGATGGTAAGTTGATTGGTATTGTTACTACTACAGACATATTAAATTTTTTTATAGATTTTTGCTAAATAAAAATTCAATTTTTCTAATAATGGTATCTGCCAATTTAAATTTAGATTCAACGGTCCAACCAGCAACATGAGGAGACAAAATTACTTGATCTGATTTGATTAAGTATTGAAAAGCTTCGGGTAAATTATCATTGGAAAAAAAATTTTCAAAAGATGCTTTTTCATATTCTAAAACATCTAAACAAGCACCAAATATCTTGCTGTTTTTTAATGCATCAACTAAATCATCAGTAACCACTGCAGAACCTCGGGCAGTATTGATTACATAAAAAGATTTTTTGAATTTTGAAATAAATTCTTTATCAATCATTTTGTTAGAAAGTTCATTTTGCGGTGTATGTAAACTCAACACATCAGTTTTTTCAAAAAGTTCATCCAAAGTTACTTGTTTTGCATTTTCGTTACCAACATTTTTTTTGATATCATAACAAATAACTTCGCAATCAAAACCTTTTAGTTTTTTTGCAAAAGCTTTACCCATATTACCGTAGCCAATAATCCCTACGGTTTTTCCTTCTAATTCAACACCTCTATTATCTTCTCTTAACCATTTTCCTTGTCGGATTTCATTGTCTGCTTTTTTAAGTTTATTAAAGAGCATTAAAATCATTCCTAAGGCGTGTTCACCAACAGCATTTCGATTGCCTTCGGGCGCTGCAATTAATTGTATTTTTTTTTTATCCGCATAAGCGATATCAATACTCTCTAACCCAGCACCAACTCTTGCGATAAATTTTAATTTAGTGGCTTTGTCAAGGAATTGTTTATCAATTTTAAACCTACTACGCATCACGATACCATCGTATAAATGAATTTTTTTTTCAATTTCTCTCTTAGAGGAAGTATAATCTTCTACATTTTCAAATTTCATTTTTTGAAGGCTTTGAAAAAGGTGAGGGTGGTTGGTGTCTAAGTGTAATATTTTCATGATATTATATTAAAAAATAGATGCTTCTGTAATGGTGGTAAAAGCTTCTAAAGCTTTAAAACCAAGATACGAATTACCTTTTTTATTTAACTTTGGGCTCCATGTTGTTATGCAATACAGGTCGGGATGAATAGCAACAATACCACCTCCTACACCACTTTTTCCTGGCAAACCTACTTTAAAAGCAAACTGACCAGCTTCATCGTAAAGACCGCACAATTGCATGGACGAATTAATTCTTTTAGAGACTCTCAAGCTAACAATTCGTTCGTTGTTATAAGGTATAATCCCATCGTTAGCAAAAAGTAAAAATGATTTTGAAAGTTCTTCACAGGTCATTTCCATGGAACACATGTGATAATAAAAATCTAAAACAACATCAATTTCATTTTTAATATTGCCAAAAGATTTCATCAAATTTACATGAGCGGCATTTTTAAAACCATGCTTTTTTTCTGATGCGACAATTTTTTCATTAAAATAGATATCTTTTGTATTTACTAGTTTTCTAACAAATGTTAAAAACTCTGTTTTAGGACTCTTAAGCTTACTAATAAGCATGTCGCAAATCACTAGAGCACCAGAATTTATAAATGGATTTCTTGGAATACCTTTTTCAAATTCTAACTGTACTAATGAGTTAAATGGATCGCCTGATGGTTCAATACCAACTCTTTTCCAAATTTTTTCACCCATTTCTTTTAAAGCAAGAGTTAAAGCAAAAACCTTAGAGATACTTTGAATAGAAAATTTCTCTTGATAATCTCCAGCTCCAAAACTTTGATTAGAAAGTGTAAATAGATTAATACCAAATTTATTTGAATCAATTTTCTTTAACTCAGGAATGTAAGAAGCTACTTTACCTTTATTTATCTCTTTGCTATGTTTTTGATGTAAACCATCAATTATTTTTTGATAATCCATTTTGAATTTTTAAGTGCATAAAATTATACATTATAGAGATATAAAAAAAGGGTTTATTATAGTTCATCTAATAATGTATTCCAATATTTATTAGTGAGACCCTAAAAAATTCATTACCATTTTTTAGTTTGTCGAACCTGTGTACCGTCCTGAAAAAAGTTGAATTAGATCTCTTCCTTAGGCAGCTTTACTTTCTGCAATTTCATTTTACCAAAAGCAATCATCAACAAGCCAATAAGAGTAAACACCCCCCCTATTAAAGCTATTACCTTAGGGAACTCGCCAAAATATAAGTAAGACCCTATCAGTACAAACACACCTTTTGTGCTGGCAATAATGGCTTTACGAGAAAGTGGTATATATTGTAACGCTAAATAGCCAGCAATAACTGTTAGAAAAGGTCCTAAAAGAGAGCCTATAAAAATGTTTTTAAATGCATGGGTTGATATTGATAATGTTTGTTGCATTACACGCAATGCTATTATTGAAAATAGGAGCAGAAAAAAACTTCGATTAAGCGTTAAAATAACAGGATGAATTTTCTCAATCTTACTTTTAATAATAACCGCATTTATAGCCCCTAATATACTTGAATACAATACATACTGAGCGCCATCAATAAGCATATCTTGAAAGCCAGTATTACCTTTATAACTGATAACAAATGCGCCAGCTAATACCAAAAGTATACCCCAAAACTCTAAGGTGTTAAAACGCTCTTTAAGGACAATAAAACTTAAGGTAATAATAAATGCCGGAGAGATATTTCCAATAAATGAGACTATAGTAGGATTGGAAATAGTGTCAATCGCTTTAAAGAAAAAATAAGTACCAACAACCTCAATAATTCCTAGCAATGCTAAAACTAAATAACAACGGAGAGAGAGTGATGTAAATGCCGCAAATGATTTACGGTACCATGCAAAAAGTAAAATCCAAAACAAGCCAAAACCAAACCAATACACACCAAACTGAGGTAAGCTTACTTCTTTAAGAGCGATTTTACTAAAAATATAAACATTAGAAACTGCTATAACAGAAATTAGTGACAATAAATAACCTTTGACCGTATTTGTCATTTTCATCTCGTAAAGATATTGCTAACTACAATGAAAAAAAGCAACATTTGTTCCTTATTATCAATTTAAATTTTTATCTAAAAACAACTAATTTAGTTTGTCATTGGATACCGTTCATTGATAATCTGCTCCCCATACTCAATCTCACCAACGCATCTCACTTTAAAATTGAAACAGAGGTTTTGTTACTTATATGTACAAGATGCTTCGAAAGTAGCTAAGTTGGTAGGGCTTTTGTCTTCCAATCTGATTTAAAGTTTTTGTTTTTTTTGGCAACTTTTTGTTTTTTAATATTTTAAGATTGATATTATTTATATTTTTGTAATATGATGCAATATGGAAAAATAAACAAGTTGGAAGTTGTTAGGGCAGATGATGCTGGATACTACTTTTTAGACGATGAAAATAGTGAAATATTTTTAGCAAATTATAAAGTAAGTGAAGTATTAAATATTGGCGATACTTTAGAGGTTTTTGTGTATAAAGAAGATGGAGATCAGTTGTTAGCTACAACTACTATACCTTTTGCTCAAATTGACGAATTCGCTTTTTTAAAAGTAACAGGCTCAAATAAAGTAGGTGCTTTTGTTGATTGTGGTATGCCAAATGATTTGATGGTTCCTTTTAAAGAACAATCGGGGAGGTTAGATGAAGGCAATTGGTATGTGTTTTTTATTTTAAAAGATGAAAAATCAGGTAGATTGATAGCTTCAAGAAAAGTAAATGACTTTGTTTTCTTTGAAAATGTAGACCTAAAAGAAGGTGATGAAGTTGATTTGTTATTATACGATAAATCAGATTTAGGAATAAACGTTATCGTAAATAATATGTTTAAGGGCTTGATCTTTAATTCTGATGTTCATAAAAACATCAACCCTGGTGATAAAATAAAAGGGTATATAAAACATGTGCGTGAAGATGGTAAGGTTGATATTGTTTTAGAACCTTTGGGTTATAAAAAAAGTGTAGATAAAAATTCTGAAATTATACTTACTGCAATAAATAATAATGATGGATTTCTAGAACTAACAGATAAAAGCTCACCAGAAGACATTAAGCATCAATTGGGTTTGAGTAAGAAAGCTTTTAAAAAGAGTTTAGGATATTTATACAAACAAAAGCTTGTTGAATTATATAAAGATGGTGTTAAGTTGATATAAAACAAGTTATGTATAATTAGAAAAATGACAAACATAACCAGAAGAAAATTTATTAAAAGAGGAATATTAGCCTCAATTGTCTTATCTCATTGTCCTGAATATAGAGATTTAATTGCAAAACTAAAAAGGAACTTAGTAGTTGATTTAGTTCTTTCTGGACATACTCACGGAGGTCAAATCACATTTTTGGGAATAGTTCCATTTAAACCTCAAGGAAGTGGGAAATATTTAAAAGGTTGGTATAAAGAAGATGAACCTAAAATGTATATTTCAAAAGGAATAGGAACAAGTATTTTACCTATACGATTTGGAGCAAGAGCCGAAATGGTTGAAATGGAAATATAAAAACTCGGTTTTGTGCTAATCGGAAAAGTTAGCATATTTTTATACACAAACCCGTTAGGTCAACACTTTATAAAGCTGTTTCTAGTTTTTTAGCTTTCCATATCTTATTATTGCTACCTTTTTTAATTCTCTTATCAATCACTAAAAAAAAGTCTTTAACCATTTTTGAGGTTGTAACATGTTTAAGTATCATAATAGTAATATTTTAATATAAAATATAATTATGAAATAAAAATACAATGTAATTCTAAAGAAAGTTTAAAGATTTAAAAGAATGAATTGATTTAACTTAAACATAACATTAAGGTTTAGTTTGGGTAACAATTTGTAAAATAAAATCTAAAAAAACGCTTAATATAATGAAGCGATTTTAAATAATTAAAGGTTTCATCCATTTAAAATCATATTTTGTATCTGGAACGATAATACGTTCAGCTATACGTTCCATTCTTTCGGGAAGCCTCATCAAATAGTTTCTGGCTTTTTCAGCTTCATCACTTAAATTAGTAATTTTGTCAATTTCCCAAGCTTTATTTAGTTTTTTTAAGATATCAATATAATCAAAACTTGTGTAAACTCCAGCTCTTTGTGCAATATCAGAGAATTTGTTAAATAATGAACCTTTAGACTCAAAAGACTCTCTTAAATGCATTGCAGGCATTACAATTTTGTGTTTCATCATGTGTAAATAAGCAAGCATCATTTCGCTAGGGTCAATTGCAAATATTTGGCGAATAAATTCGGTATAAGCCAAATGGTGTCTCATTTCATCACCAGCAATAATTTTACTCATTTTTGCCAAAGATTTCATCCCTGCCTTACGAGCAATTTTAGCCACATTATTATGCGATACATAAGTAGCTAATTCTTGAAAACTGGTATAAACAAAGTTTTTATAGGGGTCTCTAGCTGTGCCAATATCAAAACCATCGGCAATTAAATGTTGTGTAGTTACTTCAACTTCACGCATGTTTACTCTTCCCGATAGGTAAATGTATTTGTTTAAAACATCACCATGTCTGTTTTCTTCGGCGGTCCATTTTCTAATCCATTTTGCCCAACCATTATCTCCATTTTCACTATGTTGGGTAATACCATCTAAATCGAGTAGCCATGATTCGTATGTTGGTAGAGCTTCTTCGGTAATCATATCACCAACCAATGAAATCCAAAAATCGTTATCTAAATCTTTTGATAACTCTCTAATTTCTTTTACTTCATCCATAAAGTTATCACTTTGCGGGTTAGGCAAAAAATCACTTGGTTGCCATATTTTTTCGGGTGCAATTAAAAACTTGTCAAGAAAAATATCAATATTTTTCTCGAGGGTTTGCATCACTTCTTTTCGAATGTTTTGGATAGACATTTGTTTTAAATTTTTTATTTAGTAGTTGTCAAAGTTAGTTAATTTTTAATCTTTTTATAGGGTTACCCAGTTAAGTCTCACGAACTATTTAGAAAATCGTGTAAAGCATTAATTATATTGATATTATGCTTAATTATTTCAATGTATTGCTTTATGAAACATTACACATTATCAGCCTCTTGGGAACTAAATGGGTAACCCAATTAAAAATTAAAAAAAGGTAATCATGAATTTTTTGCTTTAATAAATGTACAATTTTTGTATTGTAAATTCTTTTTAGACACTTTACGTGATAGTGTGACACCATCAAAGTGAAAGGCGCACAAAAAAGTATGTCAAAAAAGTTTATTATAAAATAGGTATTTTTAATACTTTAAAATCAAAAAAAGGCTCAGGAATAGATTTCTGAGCCTTTTTTATTTATTGTAAAAATTATTACTACATGACAAATATCATATCAAAGCTAATGTTTTGTATGTAATTTTGTTCTTGATTTTTTTAGTTAGTAGTAGTAAAAAAACTGGATGGAGCTTTTCATTCAGTTTTTTTTATGAAGTTTCTACTTTTTTAAAGCTAACCATAAAAAAAGCAAGAAGAGTATAATTATTCTTGCTTGATGTTTTTTTCAATATTCAACTTTTGTAATTTTTTTTCTAGTTCTAATAGAAATACTTTTAGCTCTAAAGAATGAATAATTAGAGCATCATTATTTGACTTTTTCATATATAGCAATATGTCTTTTAGCAATTTTTATAAAATGTAAAACTGAAATAGTTAAAGAGGGTAGCAATTCGATAATAATAACGGTTGATATTCAAGTTTATTATGAAATTAAAAAAACATCAGGATATTTTTATATTTTGATAGCAGTTTAAGATGTATACTTAGGAGGTAAGAAGTAAAATTAAGAGATTATTGTTGATCCGTTTATCTTCAAAAAATATTTAAACAAAAGGCACAAAAAAAGGGATTGAATAAATTCAAGCCCCATTTTGCTAATCCTAAGATTAATTTCGAGTAAATTTTTATAAATAATCTTATTTAAAAATTAAAAAAAATAAGATAATATTTTGCTTTTTATTTTATTACTTGTTTCAAATTTTTGTCCCTTATTGTTTAAAGCATGAAGGTGTATTTTACCATTTATTTTTATTTTAGCTTTAACACGTTTTATTCTTTGATTTGAAATTCCAAAAGCTTCAAAATCTCTTGCACTATTTTCGTCTATAAGAATAAAATTCTTTTCATTTAATAAATTAGATGTAGCTATTAGGTTATCATAATTGTCATCAATAAAAGTAATATCGATAAATTTACCGTTATCATTATTGTTGAGATAATCTAAAATATTTAATTCTAACATCATAGTAAGGGGCTACAAAAAGAAAGATGTAGAATTAGTCAATAGGTTGCGTAAATTTTTTAAAAAAATGCTCCATCACTAAGAATTAGTATGGGATATGTTTTTTTAAATGTTTTATAAATTTAAAAAAGTATATTTACCATGTTTATAACGAAAACTAATAACCATGAAAAATCAAAATTATTCTAATCACCGTCTATTTGTTCCAGGCTATCATTATTTTACTATGCTCGGAATTATTATTTTACTTATCGGGTCTATCGTTAATTTGGTAAATACAAGTCCAGATAATAAATATTCTGCATCACTACTTGTTTTAAGTTCTTTATTATTGATGTTTGTAGCGTTTTATGCCCGTTCTTTTGCTTTAAAAGCACAAGATAGAGCCATTAAAGCAGAAGAAAATTTTAGACATTATTTATTGACAAAAAAGATATTGCCAAACCAATTAACGGTTAGACAAATTGTGGGTTTACGATTTGCATCGGATGAAGAATTTCCAACTTTAGTTGAAAAGGCTATTCAAGATGAAATGACTGAAAGTGAAATAAAAAAATCAATAAAAAATTGGAAAGGTGATTATTATAGAGCCTAAACTTTTTAATATATACTCAACACACCTAGGTTTTAGGAGAATTTAATAAATTTAATTTTTCTTTTAACAAGGCAAAATTTTCAAGCATAGCCTTAGCTACGGTTGCTAATTTTAACGAAGATAAAAGGAAAAAGAAAACATTAAAAATTCGGAAAGCTAGGTGTGATGAGTATATCTACATAAAAACAGAAGAAGAACTCTAATTTATTTCTAAAACAAATATCAAATTTTACTTTATGGAGAACCAAAGTAATCTTTCTAGCATAGAGATTGATGATCAAAAAATAATTCAAAACAAAGAATTAAGCTTAACAGAAGCATTAATACCAGTTGTTATTTTAATGTGTATGCTTGCTTATAATATATTTTTTGCTGGAGGTGAATTATTAGGTGAATACTCAAATCAATATATTTTATTATCAGCTGGACTTTTCGCTGCTATTGTTGGTTTTTTCAATAAAGTGACCTTTAGATTAATGGTTGTAGAAATAGGAGAAAATATAAAAAGTGTATTTGTTCCAATTATGATTTTATTTTTAGTAGGAGCTTTGGCAGGAACCTGGTTAGTAAGTGGTATAATTCCAGCAATGGTATATTATGGACTGCAAGTGTTAAGTCCTGCAATATTTTTACCAGCTTCGGTTGTTATTGCTGCTATTATTTCTATAGCAACAGGAAGCTCTTGGACCACCTCTGCAACAGTTGGAATCGCTTTGGTTGGTATTGGAAGTGCATTAGGAATTCCTACAGGAATGATTGCAGGAGCAGTGATTTCTGGGGCTTATTTTGGCGATAAAATGTCTCCGCTAAGCGATACAACAAATCTGGCACCAGCTATGGCAGGAACA
>DAOUTI010000052.1 GCA_030626795.1 Flavobacteriaceae bacterium | reverse complement strand
GGCACAAATATTAATTTTAATTTATATTGTTATCACTTTTGGCTATTCTGCAATAGAAAAACTATTACAGTGGAAAGATAGTGTTGACTTTTATGAAAATCATTTTAAGAATACTTCATTAAAGAATGTTATTCCACTTTTTCTTAAAATTGTTACTCTATTGGAAATTATTACTGTTATACTATGCGTTTTAGGCTTGTTTAGTTTAATTGTTTTTCAGGATAAACAATTCGGTTTTTTAGGTTTAACTCTAGCAGCAATTACATTAATTGGATTGCTGTTTGGGCAAAGAATAGCTAAAGATTATGATGGCGCTAAAAACATAACGGTCTATTTTATTCTAACCATTATTGGTGTTTTTATGCTTCAATAGTTTTTTTACCAAAAAAACAGTACCTATATTTCAGATACTGTTTTTAACATTTATTAACTCAACTATTAATTAAAAGGCACTGCTAAGGTTTAAGCTGGTTACTGCCATTAACTGACCTTCTAAAAATATTTTTATAGGGTAAATCCCTTTTTCGTAGTTTTTTCCTTTACGCTGAATAAACATTGTTACACTAATATCATTATTATTATAATCAATAACTGTGTGATCTGTATATTTTTTATCGGTATTTGTATCTTTAATGGTAAAAATTCCTTTTGCTTCGGTAACTTTACCTTCGGGGGTTTGTAATATAATATGTGCGTCTTTTTTTCCTGAAGAAACCATATTATTATGTAATAGTTTAAACCTTACTTTAATCAAGTCTGTTTTTTTAGCACTACTAGTCTCTTGATACTTACCCTTTCCATTAACTTTCATCGCAATTACTTCTATGATACTAACTTGTAAGTTGTCTTCAAGTATTTTTTTATCTTTCTTATCATTTCTAGATAAAGCATAGTTATTTTCTTGAGTCTCTATGTTTTTAAATACTTGTTTATTTACACCCGTTAATTCATTATATTTTTTATTAAACGCATTGATTCTATTTTTGTAACTAATAATATTTGACCAGCCAGTTTCTTCTAATTTTTCGGCTTCCATTTTTAAGTCATTAGCGTTTTCCATTTCAGATTTTAAATCACCTGATACATTTTTGTGTTTTGGAATTGCCAATTCAAATTTCTTTTCTAAAGCTGCTATTTGATCTATTACTTTTATTTTTTCATTTTCAATATAATTTAATGCTTTGTTATTTTCTTTATCTACTGCAACAATTGACGACTTATAGTTAACTATTATCTCTTCCTCTACACTTTTTTTATTTGTTGTTTTTGAAGATTTAGAAATCTTATTATTAATTAAACTATTATCTGCAATTTTTGTTGATTCAATATTTTTACTACTTATTTTTTTCTTTTCTGCTATAGGTGTTTCAATTGTTGTTTTCTCTTTTTCTTTAATATCTACACTTGCTATTGCTGTAATTTCTTGTTGTTCTTTAACTATTACTTTTTCTTTTTGTGTAGTTTTTATTTTAGGCTTAGGAGGTGATTCTGCCAATCTAGATTTTCGCCTATAAATATTTCTTCTTCGGGAAACCGATTGAATACTAGAAAAATTAAACTCTGTACGTCTATTCATTTGATGTGCATCATCGTCGCATTCAACACCATTTACACATTGGTTTATCAACTTCTCTTCACCATATCCTTTTGATTTGATTCTTTGTGCATCAATTCCTTGAGATTTTAAGTATTCAACCGCTGCTTTGGCTCTTCTTTGTGATAAGTTTTTATTGTATACATTACTACCACGTGAATCTGTAAATGAAGATGCTTCAATAATTAAATCAGGATTGTCATTCATAATTTCAACAATCTTATTCATTTCTTTCGCTGCCGCGGAAGTAATTGTTGCATCATCAAAACCATAATGTATATTTTGTAAACTTTCAATTACTGGCTTGTCTACTTTTATCTTACTTAAATTTAAATTGGTATGTAAAGCGGTATGATAATTCTCTTCTAAAATTTCAATACGTTTTTCATCATTTTTATAATTATCGCTTGAAGCTATTAACTTATATTCATTAGCACATGATACTGTAAATTTATATGTTCCATCATCATAAGTAGAAACTGATTCTAATAATTCTCCTTCTAAATTATATAAATCAACTGTAGCACCTGATATTGTCTCAAATGAATCTTTATCTCTTACCTTACCATCAACAGATATAAAACATTCGCCTGGGCGTACATCTTCCTCTAAAGTAAATGCGTACAAATCATTAAACCCTTTACCTTGTAATCTATTTGAAGTAAAAAATCCTTGATTATTATCTTTATTAACGATATATGCAAAATCATCATTTATACTATTAATAGGAGATGCTAATTTATAAACCTCAGAAGTCGTATTGTCATAAACTTCTACTGCAAAAACATCAAGTTTTCCTTGACCATCATGACCATCAGATGAAAAGTATAAAATGTTTTCTTCAGAAAGAAACGGTGTGGTCTCATTTCCAGAAGTATTAACATTAGTTCCTAGATTTTTCGGTTTACCAAAAGACCCATCCTTTAAAATGTCAACAACAAAAATATCCATCCCGCCTTGAGATGGTAATCTGTTTGAAATAAAGTATAATTTTGTATTCTCATTATTAAGAACAGGATAACCGGTTGAAATATCGTCGTTATTAAAAGGTAGTTTTTCAATATTATTCCAATTTCCGTTTTCATCCACATCTGCCTTAAACATATCTAATCTAAGATTCTTATCTAATTTTTGCTTTGAACGTTTTCTTAAATATTTATTTCTACTAAAATAAACTGTTTTAGAATTATTGGTATAAGCAATTCCTGTAGTATTGTATTTATTATTTTCTTTGCTAGTTACTGGTTCAATATTTTTTATTTCACCATCATAATCTATATCACCAACAAAAAGTTCTTTTCTTGGATTATAATTTTTCTTAGATGAAATTGATTGATCTTCAGATGAAGTAAAAATTAATTTCTGATTATCTAAAATAGCAACTCCATAATCAGAATTGTTTTTATTGACTTCTAAAAATTTTATTTGATACTTACCCGTAGATTGTGCTGAAGCATAAAAAAAACTGGTTAGTAATAAAATAAATGTGATCCCCTTTTTCATAATAAAATTGTTATAATTAGTTCTTTTCCAATAGTTTACTGAATAAAAATAAAGATTATCTATTCCTCTTTACATATAGTTTTATACCTTTATGAAGGTTAAAAACTTATCAACAGTGTGTTAATAACGTGTGTTTATTGAAAAAATTATAATTTTATTGAAAAATATTTATATCTATAAATTTTAAAAAAAGGCATAAAAAAAGCCCAATTTAAAATTGGACTTTCCTAAAATTCGATTAATTTCTAATTAACTGGCTCTTCTTTTATGGCTTCTTCTGTTTTTACCTCACCTTTTTCTGGTTGGTAATTTTCATTTAAAGCCGTAATAACAGACTCTGTAATATTTAAAGATGCATCACCGTAATAAACACTTTTTGTTTGGCTTGAAGTACCTAAAATATAATTATAGCCATTTGTTTTTGCATAATCTGACAAAAAACTTTCAATTGCTTCGTTAATCTTATCCATCTTTTTTTGCCCTTCAGCTTGAACTTGTTGTTGTGCCATTTGTTGGCGTTGCTGAATCATTTGCTGCTCTTGCATTAAAACTTGTTCTTTCTCTCTTTTTGCATTGTCAGATAAATTTTTTGAGTTGCTTTGGTATTCTTGCACTTTTAGTTGAAAACCTTTTGCTAATTGATCTAATTCAGCAGCCATTTTTTCAGATTCTGCTTTCATCTCCTTTTCTGCTTCTTTTGATCCTTCATAATCTTTTATTATTTCTTCAACATCTACATATGCAATTTTAACTTCATTACATGATGTAAGTAATAAGAAAACAGAAAACACTAATAATAACTTTTTCATTCTATATTTTTTAAAATTTGAAAGGCAAATGTAAAAAATGATAACTAATAATATCCAAACTTCTCATAAAAAAACAAAAAAAATGAATTATCAATAATAATTATTTATTAAAATAAAACAATAGTTATTATCAATGATAATAAAGCTCATAAATAATGAATCTATTTAATTATCATAAAAGTTTAATGTATTAACTCATTATTATATTTAAAGCTTCTTAAAAGCTCTAAAATTACTTATTTTTTGTTTTTAAGCATATAAATGAGTGAAGAGTACTCCTTATTTTGTTTTGCTTTTAAATTAGAAACAAATCCTCGATAAAAAGCTTTTAATGGATTTGACTTTCCTGATTTGTATTTCTCAGATAACAGACTTACATAATAAGCATCAAATTTCATTGGCAATGTTTTTACAAGCTCTAAACTAAAATCTTTAAATAATAAGTTTATCGATTTTTGAGAAAAATGCCAAAGGTGTCTAGGTACATCGTAGGCTGCCCAAAATTTTCCATAATAATTTGCATCATGACTTTTATAATTTGGCACTGCAATAATTAAAACTCCATTTGGTTTAAGTAGTTTTGTTAAAGAATTTATATACTCTTGTAGGTTTGGTACATGCTCTAAAACATGCCACATTGTAATTACATCAAACTTGTTTGAAGTATTTTCTAATACTTTTTCAATATCAGGATGTATTCCATTCTCCGTTTTTTTTATTGTTAAATCTCTTGCCCTTTTATTGGGCTCAACTCCGGCTATCTTCCATTCACTTTTTTTACACGCTTCTAAAAAATCGCCAGTACCGCAGCCAATATCTAAGATCGTTTTGTTTTCAGAATTTAAAGAATTTATTAACTTTACTTTTTGCTTAATGGTATAGTTTTTTACCGTTTGGTATACTTTATCAAATAGAGATTTACTAGCATCTGTATGAGAAATATAAGCTTCACTTTCATAATATTTACTTAATTCTTCTTCTTTTGGCTGTGGAGAAGTGATAAGCATATCTAAATTTTCATCTAAAATCAAATCAAAATTTTCATTACTTACCGTATAATCTTTGCAAGTTAATATTACTTTCTTTTTATTTTCCATTTATAAAGTTGTAGTTTGTTCGATAAATACCATATTCTTTTTTAAGATTGTTTAAGTAAACTATTAATCGATCTCTTAACTGAGAGTTTTTTACTAAGTAATCTATTCCCGAATCATCGGTCACAATTATTGATACATACCTTATATTTTCGCCATCTTGATAAGGGTCGTCCAAATTTTTATTATAGGTTGCGTCTGACTCACTTTTATTAGAAAACAGATTAAACAAGTCGAGATATCTTTGTTGCTTAGACTCTAAAGCAAATCTTATATTGAATGTTATATTTTCATCTAAAAATAATTTTTTTGATGTAGTATAAATCCATCCATTAAATGACTTCTCATGGTATTTATCTTCTAAGAATTTTATTATTATTTGATGCTGACTATCATTAGTAATAATAAACTTGGTATATTTTTTAGAATCTTTTCGAGCTTTGGGTTTACCTTCTTTTATTTCATAATTATCAATTCTATGAACATTATTTAAAGGGATACAACCTTGTATAAAAACAAGAAAAAATACATTAATAAATAGCAGTTTTTTCATTTAATAAATCACATGTTTCACGTGGAACATAAAAAATTATCTTCCCATATAAACCAATAAAACAGAAACATCACTTGGTGAAACTCCAGAGATTCTGCTAGCTTGAGATATGGTTGTCGGTTGAATTTTAGTTAACTTCTCCCTTGCCTCAAACGATATGGATAATATTTTATTATAGTTAAAATTAGCAGGGATTTTAATGTTTTCTAACCTTAATAATTTATCGGCACTATTCTTTTCTTTTTCAATATAACCTGAATATTTAACGTGTATTTCTGTCTGCTCAACAATCTCTTCGTCTATATTATTGGCTTTAATAAATGCTTCAACTTTAGGGAACTTTCTAACATCATTAAAATTTAGTTGCGGTCTAGATGCAATTTTAAACATCTTCATAGATTGGTTAACTAAAGCAGAATTATTTGCTTCTAAAATAGGATTTACATCCTCAGGTTTAACACTTGTTTTCCTTAAAAAATCAACAAACAAATCTGTTTTAGTTTGCTTTTCTAAAACTCTTTCCATTCGCTCTTTTGATGCCAATCCAATTGCAAAAGATTTGGGAGTTAATCTTAAATCAGCATTGTCTTGACGTAAAAGAGTTCTATACTCAGCTCTCGATGTAAACATTCTATATGGTTCATCTGTCCCTTTTGTGATTAAATCATCAATTAAAACACCTATGTATGCTTCATTTCTTTGTAACACAAATGGTTCTTTATTCTGTAATTTTAATGTAGCATTTATTCCAGCCATTAATCCTTGCGCTGCAGCTTCTTCATAACCAGTTGTTCCATTAATTTGACCAGCAAAAAAAAGGTTTTCAATACGTTTTGTCTCTAAAGTATTCTTCAATTGTGTTGGAGGAAAATAATCATATTCAATGGCGTAACCGAAACGTAAAAATTTTACATTTTCAAAACCAGCTACTTTTTTTAATGCTCTATACTGCACCTCGTGAGGTAGCGAAGTTGAAAAACCATTAACATATATTTCTGTAGTATTCCACCCTTCAGGCTCAATAAATAATTGATGTCTTTCTTTACTGGCAAAACGATCAATTTTATCTTCAATAGATGGGCAATACCTAGGTCCAACTCCCTTAATTCGCCCTGTATACATTGGTGAATTTTCAAAACCCTCTCTCAACATGTCATGTACCTCAATTGAGGTATAAGTCATATAACAGGATCTTTGTTTTGTTAATTTTTTTGTTTGTGGTGAATAAGAAAACTTTACAGGATTTTCATCTCCTGGCTGTTCAATCATTTTAGAAAAATCTAAGGAGTTTGCATCAACTCTTGGAGGCGTGCCTGTTTTCATTCTACCAGACTCAAAACCTTTCTCCACCAAATCTTCAGTTATACCAACAGATGCTCCTTCACCTGCTCTACCTCCACCAAAAGTTTTATCCCCAATATGTATTTTACCATTCAAAAAAGTTCCGGCAGTTATAATAACTGTTTTAGAATATATCTTTAAACCCAATAGTGTTTTAACACCAATAATCTTATCTCCTTCAAACAACAAACCGTTAACAGAATCTTGAAACAAGTCTAAATTCTCAGTTTGTTCTAACTGCTCTCTCCACGCTTCTGCAAATCGCATGCGGTCACTTTGTGCTCTGGGACTCCACATAGCAGGTCCTTTAGATTTGTTAAGCATTTTAAATTGAATCGCCGTATTATCCGTTATAATTGCGCTATAACCACCCAACGCATCAATTTCTCTAACAATTTGCCCTTTTGCAATTCCGCCCATAGCGGGATTACAACTCATTTGAGCTATATTTTGTAAGCTCATGGTAATTAAAAGTGTTTTAGAACCTAAATTTGCTGCTGCTGCTGCTGCTTCACTTCCGGCATGACCACCTCCAACAACAATTACATCATATTTACCATCAAACAAACCCATACTCTAATAATTATTGTTCCACGTGGAACATTTATACATCACTTTTTAAAAAGTGCGCAAAGATAAGTAATAATCTTCTTTAGAGCGCATTAATTTTTTTTCAACCTCGTTCTTATCTTTATAACCACAATAATGCAAAACACCATGTATCATCACTCTATTCAATTCATCATTAAATTTATTGTTGAATAAACTACTATTATCAACTACTCTTTCCGTAGAAATAAAAATATCTCCAGAAATTATATCACCAATGGAATAGTCAAAACTAATAATATCAGTTAATGTATTGTGTTTCAATTGTTTGATGTTAATATCTAACAAATAATCATCTGTACAAAAAATATAATTAAGCTCGCCCAACTCTTTACCTTCTTGATGGATGGTAAATTCTATCCACTTCGCCAATTGGTTTTTATTTTCTAATACAAATTCGTTTTCTGAATTATAAATTATCATACTTAATTTTTAAAATATTCTTTAATTTTATCTTGATACAATGGTAATAATCTAAAACTTTGTCTGATTAAGATTTCATCCTCAGTTAAAAATAATTTTTTAAAGGTAATTGGATTCACCTTTCTTTTGTTGGCGTTTAAACTATTGGTATTAGAATTTCTTTTTTTATCTTTATTTTGATCTAAAACAGCGTTATCTAACTTTAATAATTCGTGTTCTAGTTTTTGCATTCTAGCTATAGACTCATTGGTGATTCCTTTCTCTAGCAAAAGTTTTTCTAGTGCTTCCATTTGTTGTAAAACCTGTTTTGCTTGATTTCCATTATTATCACTTTGTTTTAATAATTCATTTAATTTTTGTTTTAACCTATTCTGTTCTTGATAAATTTGAAACTGTTCACCACTCATTTTTTCAGAATTTTTACTTCCTGGTTTTTCTCCAGGTTTTTGACCGGGTTTAAAACCATTTTTCATTTGTTTAACCAACTCACCTTGCTTTTTAATAATATCAGGCAAACTCAACTCCTCACCTTCTTTCCCTTTACCTTTACCACTGCCTGGTTTTTTATTTTGCAAGCTCTGCAAAACATTACTTAATAAATCGGCAAGGTTATTTGCAGCCGTCATCGTATAATGCTGATTAGAAATACCTTTTGTTATTCTATTGTCAGTAATGTTTTCTAAAGATTTATCTAAATTATAATGTGCTTCTGTAATGTCTTTTTGAATTTTTGAAGTCAATCTAACCAGTCTTAAAGAAAGTGTAAACAAGCTATCGTCAATATGCTCAAAATGTTCTTTTAGTCTTATTTGTTGTTTCAACATTTCCGGGTATTGTGAATTTTTTGAATCGATGTCTTTAAAGCCAATCATTAACGTTTCTTGGTCAAAAGAAAAAGTTATTAAATTATCTAAAATTTGTTGTAAATTTTTAATATTTTCTTCATTACCTTCAGCTTCCATTTGCATAAAACTTGTTTCTAGTTTTTTACTTAAATCTTGCATTTTATTTGCTGCTCCTTTTTGATTTTTTTTCGCAGATTGACTTTTAGAACCTTGTCTTTTTTCCAAATCAGCAGCTGCATCTTTCATTTGCATTTCGATTAATTTTTCATCTGCTTTTGTATCTTGAATATCTAAAGGTTGTTTTAAATCATTGTTTTGTTTATTCAATTCCTTGAAATCTTTTTGAATAGAGTCAAATTTTTTATTCAATTCTTTTTGCTTGTTTGGTGTATTATTTTCTTTTTCGGATAATGCCAATTGTTCTTTAGATAATTCTTCTAATTTTTTAATAATTTGAACTGTTTTTTTTTCAACATAAAATCGTTTTGTTAATTCTAATATCCGCTCAAGAGATTTTGTTTCTTGTTTGGTTTGCTCAGTTAGTTTATCAATTTTATTCAATAAATCCTCTTTTTTTAATTTCTCGGCGAGTTCTTGAAGTTCCTTTAGTAAATCTTGTTTTTTTTGTAACTCTAGCGTTTCTTCAATGCGTTTTTTTAAGCTTTGTTTTTTCTCTTCTAAATTGGCATCATCTTCTTTTTCCATTACCTCTAAATTCTGCAGAAGCTTTTCAGAATTTTTTTTAAGCATTTGTTGATATTGTTGTTGTCTTTCTAAAAATTGATCTATTTCTTTTTTATCATTCCAATTGGTATCATTTTTACTTTTTAGTTTATTTGAAAATTCATCTAACTTTTTTTGTAAATCTTTTGAACTTTTTGCAGTGTTTTCTATATCTTCAATACTTTGTTTTTGTTCTAATAAAATTTCATCATTAATTTCTTGTTGGGTTTTATTATTGTAATAAAAATATTTAGATGTTGTTTTTTTACTTCCGTTGATTCCATCATTATCAAAAACCTCAAAATAAATTTTATAACTTGTCCCTTCTTCTAAAATTAACCCATCAGGGAAACGGTAAAAAAATTCTTCAAAATCCGATTTACCTACAGCAATATTTGTAATACTAATTGTATTATTTTTTAAACTTTTAGCGATTACTTGTAATTTTATAATTCCATAATCATCACTTAACCTTCCAAAAAATTGTACAGAGCCTCTTGTAATTGAATCTATATCTGATTTTACAATAATACTTGGAAATTGATCTTTTATAACCTTTAATTGGTAATCTAATTTTTCAAACTTCTTTAAATTACGATTTGAAGTAGTTACTTGATAATTTATATCTTTCTTTATCTTTTTTGTTAACTCAAAAGCATTTTTATTTTTATTTAAATTTTCCTCAACAGCATTTAATGTATTATTTAAATTAATCTTTTCGGTGTTTTGAGCCCCAATTTTCCAAGTTACATGAGTTCCTTCTGGCAAGGTAGCGTTACCCGTATTTTTAATGATTTCTGCTTTTTTTCCAGTATAACTGGGATAATTCAAAAACATTTGAAAATCAATTATTTTTGGAGCTGCGACAACTTCGAGTTTAAAGTCTTTTGAAACAATATCATTCGCCTCAAAATAAAAAAACCTATTTTGATTTGGGGTTTCAAAGGTGTAGTTAAACTTTCCTTTTTTATCCTTTTTTAAGTAGTAACTTTCATTTTTAAAATGGATGCTTATATTTTCGGGAATAATTTCGCCTACAGTTTCTAGTTGAAGTATAAAAGAATTGCCTTCTATTGTTTTTAATTCCTTATTTAAAATTTTAAATTGAAATGGAGCTGGTGGACTAAAGGCTGTTTTATAATGTACAACCCGATCTAAACTTTGGCTAAAAATAGAATTATTACCTGTTAAAAAAGTAAATAACCAAATTACTATAGGAATACTTAAGTATTTGATATACTTTAAATTAACTTTAAAATCTATCGCCTTTTTAAACGGAATGGGTTGTAATTTTTTAGACTTTTGTTCAATACTTGCTAATAATAATTCTGTTTGATTTTTATTCCCTTTGATATGGGAGTTTTTTAATTGCAATAGGTTTAATAATTTATCGTCAACTTCATTAAAGTGCTGACCAATAATTTGTGAAGCATTTGTTGTTGATATTCCTTTTTGTAAACCTATTAATTTTAAGATGGGTAAAAGAATAAATTTTGTAAACAAGCCTAATTCTACAAATATAAATACCCAAAATAAAATGGTTCTTGCTAAAGGTTTTAACCATAAAAAATATTCGATAAAAAGAGTAAAAATAAAGTACAATAACCCAAAAGAAATAAAAAGAATGCTCCCTTTGATAATTTCATTGGTGTAGTATTTTTTAATGAAATGCTGTAGCTTTTGTTGTATGTGATTGTAATTATTCAATTAGGATACTTTTTGTAAAAGTACGAAGATTGAAAGTAATTAAAAGTGTGTGGCTAATAGTAATAAAATTTAATATCCACATAGATATATATTAATTATTGGTATAAGGCCTATGCTTTTTAGTATTGGGATAGTTTTTGTACTTAATGTTTTTTGCAGAAGGTATTAATATTGGTAAAGTAAATCTTGATGAAACCAATTGATTGTGAAAATAAATAGGTTTCTGTAAAGGCATTTTCTCTAAAATTTTTTTAATTTCGTTTTCAAACCTTAAAGAAATTCCATGAGTAGATTTGGTCTTCAAAACATGTATTTTACCTTTTTTATCTAATAATATTTGTACATATACTTTTCCACTTTGATTGGGATAAGTCCCATAAACATACATTTTCATCCCATTTGATAAATATCTTGATATATTGTTCCTCAAAAGTTTAAGGTTTGATTTGGTGTCATGATTTGGTTTTAATTTTTTATGATTTTCTACACCATTTTCATTCCATTGCTGTATTTTTTTTAGTTTTCCTTTTTCATCATAAAACTCTAAAGAGCTTATCTGGCCATTTTCGTGATACCATTTACATTCTCCATAAAGGTTGTCATTTTTATATTGTCCTTCTCCTTAAATTGACCCATCTTGATGATAATCTATAAACTTTTCATTTTTTATTCCGTTAATAAAAATTATTTTTTTCTGTAAAAAGGTTGTTTTGTTTCCTTCATTATCAAATGAATTAACCCAAAAAAATTTTCAAGGTCATTTTTTAAATTATTTAAATAATACCCTTCTGATAATTTAGTACCATCTCTTCTATATGAAGAAAATTTTCCTTGTTTAAAATTATCTTTATCGTAAAAATATTTTTCAACCAAATAAGTTTTTGTATTACTTGGTATGTAATATTTTTGATACTTCCATAAACTATCTTTATAAACCGTTTTAAACTCATAAAAAACAGCATTTTCTTTTAAGGTAGGCTTATTATTAAAATCTAAATAACTTACACCATGATCGGGTGTTTGAGCATTTAAAAGCGAAACAAAGAAAAATAAAATGTAAATAACATTCTTCATAATTTTTTTTATTTTGATAAACCAAATTACAATATAATTCATAAAAAAGCTTTTTTATTTTATCCTTTTTACTTTATTCATGAAATTCTATCTTTGCAACTTAAATTTTTATAAATGTCGAAACCTGTTAGAGTACGATTTGCTCCTAGTCCAACCGGACCATTACATATTGGAGGTGTTAGAACTGCATTGTTCAATTACTTATTTGCCAAAAAACACAACGGAACTTTTATTTTACGTATTGAAGATACCGATCAAAATAGATATGTGGCTAATGCCGAACAATATATTGTTGACGCTTTGAATTGGTCTAATATTCCGTTTGATGAAGGACCTCAAATTAATGAAAAGTTTGGACCTTATCGTCAGTCTGAAAGAAAAGATATTTATAAAAAATATGCCGATGAATTAATTCAAAATGATAAAGCGTATTACGCTTTTGACTCTGTAGAGGAATTAGATGCGCAAAGAAACAAATACCAAGAAAATAAAAAGACTTTTATTTATAACCACCACAATAGATTAGAACTCAATAATTCATTATCACTTAGCGCGGTAGAAGTTCAAAAACGTTTGAATAATAGTGATAAATATGTTATCCGATTTAAAACACCAACCGATAAGGTTTTGCAAATGCAAGATATGATTCGTGGTGATATAAAAATCTATACCAATACTTTAGATGATAAAATTTTATTTAAAAGTGATGGAATG
Organism: Flavobacteriaceae bacterium; assembly: GCA_030626795.1. Taxonomy (GTDB): domain Bacteria; phylum Bacteroidota; class Bacteroidia; order Flavobacteriales; family Flavobacteriaceae; genus Lutimonas. The sequence continues at coordinate 1,879 of DAOUTI010000052.1, read as the reverse complement.
CCAACCTATCATTTGGCTAATATTGTTGATGATCATTTGATGGAAATTAGCCATGTTATTCGTGGTGAAGAGTGGTTGCCTTCTATGGCTTTACATATTTTATTGTATCAATCTTTTGGTTGGAGTATACCCGAATTTGCACATTTACCATTGATTTTAAAACCCACCGGAAAAGGTAAGTTAAGTAAACGTGATGGCGATAAGTTGGGTTTCCCTGTATTTCCTCTAGAGTATAAAAATCAAGAAACAGGAGATGTTTCTTGTGGCTATAAAGAAAATGGCTATTTTGCTGATGCCTTTATCAATATGTTGGCTTTTTTAGGGTGGAATCCTGGAACGGAACAAGAAATTTTCTCTTTAAAGGAATTGGTTCAAGCTTTCGATATTAGTAAAGTAGTAAAATCAGGTGCGAAGTTTGATGTTGAAAAAACAAAATGGTTTCAACATCAATATTTGGTTCAAAAAAAGGATGAAGCTTTGGCTAAATTATTTTTATTACAAGAAAAGGATTCCCGTTTAAAAGGAAATGACAAAGCGAATGACTTAGATTACGTAACCAAAGTAGTTTCACTAATTAAAGAGCGAGCAACATTTGTAACTGATTTTTGGGCTTTGAGTAATTTCTTTTTTGAAGCTCCTATTGAATATGATGTAAAAGCTGCTAAAAAAAATTGGAAAGAAGGCACTAATGTCTTGATGAGTGAATTAATATCTGTTATATCAAATATTGAAGATTTTGATTCTAAAAACATAGAAAATACTGTAAAAGAATGGATTACCTCAAAAGAAATCGGTTTTGGTAAAGTGATGCAACCTTTCCGCTTGAGTTTGGTTGGTGCTTTAAAAGGTCCGCATTTGTTTGATATTGTAGCTTTAATTGGTAAAGAAGAAACAATTGCTAGAATAGAAACTGCAATGAAAAAATTAGGTTAAATTATATCTATAAAGTGTCTATTTGTTGATTTCAAGCTTAACATTATACCCATGCAATGCAGATGAATAATCTTTATTGATAAAATTCTTTGCGCTAAATTCAATATTTCTTTCATTACGCATTTTTATGTGTTTTATAGAACGTAAAAAACGTCGTAATTCTGTATGATTTGATATAATTAAACTCGGTACTTTAACAGATTTTCCGTTTTCATCTTTAGCAACCATTGAAAAATAAGAAGAATTACAGTGTTTAATTAACCCTGTTCTAATATTTTGAGAGTCCACTTTAATACCTACAACCATTGAAGAGTTTCCAACATAATTCACTCTCGCTTTTAAAGTAACCAACTCGCCTACCTCAATCGGATTTAAAAAATCAACTCTGTTTACTGATGCGGTAACACAATATTGTTCAGAAAATTTAGATGCAGCAGCAAATGCAGCTTTATCCATTAAAGAAAGAATAAAACCTCCATGTATTTTTCCATTAAAATTGGAATTAGAAGGTAACATTAATTCGGTTAAAATAACTTCAGAATCTTTTGCTGATTTGTATTTTATTATTGTCATTCTATCTTCGTGTTTTCTATCGTTATTCCTTCTTTAACTTCTTCTACTTCTTTTACATAGTGTTTCGTATCGCCAAGCCAGAAAAAAGTTCCAAACCTTTCAATATAAGTTAGCTTTACTCTTTTTCCTTGTAATTTTTTTAGTTTTTCAATTATTTTATCATCTGATTTTTGGACAGAAAAATTAAATTGTTGCTCTTCAGAAACGCCTTGACTTAACCTACCTTCCCAGGTTTTAAATACCAAACCTTTTTTAGATATTTTAACCAACTGACCTGCTCGATATCCTTCACTATAAGTTACAAAATATATAAAAGAAAAATAGGCTGTTAAAACAATAATAATCGTTATGATACTATAAGTTATAAATTTTT
>DAOUTI010000027.1 GCA_030626795.1 Flavobacteriaceae bacterium | reverse complement strand
TGATAAGGCTGATATCTGATAATACCTTCTTTGTTTGCTGAGATCAAGATCGTTCTAAACATTCCGTGCATTTTGTATATATAAACGGGTGATAATGGTCTTTTGTACTGTTTAGAAATCATTGCTTTTAAAAACACATCAAAATCGCTAATAAATTTAAAATCAACACTTCTTAAATCATAATCTATTGTGTCATAATACGCTTTTGTAAAGTCATAGAGGTACTTATTTAATGTTATAAACTTTGCGGAATATCCTTTTGCCAGAATATTTATTTTACCTTTTCCATATAGGTAATAATTAAAATACTCTGAAATAGAATAATTACTGTGATTTTTACCTTTATACAGGTCAACAATTAGCTTGGCTGTAATTGCTTTATTATCAAAATATAACTTATCTGCTATATCCTGAAGCCTCGTTTCTAAATCTGATAATTTCTTATTTACTTCTACATCTGTAGTAGATCTTCTAAATTGTTCGTTCCAATCTTCTGGGAAAGCATATATACCTGTTGCAAACTCATTTTTCTTTCTATTGACACGTATTCTGCAATAGAGTATTTTCTTTCCTTCTCTGTTTACCTTTTTACTAAAAAAGTAAATAGGAGAGATATCTTTTCTCATAATTATTGTTTTTAATGATTAATAAATATTCATCAAAACATATCTATGATTCTTATGTAATTTTAACCGCGTGTCACAAAAAATATTGGTTAAATAATACTGATGCAATTGCGACACAAAACATCGAAAATGACATATTTTAGATGTAATTATGACGCAAATTAAGATAAATTAAGGAAGTATAAAAATAGAAAACCCTTACAGAGTAAGGGTTTCGGGTATCTTCTTTTTGTGAAAGAAGTTTCAAAGTCGGGGTGGCAGGATTCGAACCTGCGACCTCCTCGTCCCAAACGAGGCGCGATAACCGGGCTACGCTACACCCCGAATTGGCTATCATTTGTCAAAAAAATGCGGAGAGGAAGGGATTCGAACCCCCGGTACCCGTAAAGGTACAACTCCTTAGCAGGGAGCCCCGATCGACCACTCTGGCACCTCTCCATTATTTTGAAATTGCAATGAACTTAATTTTGCGAGTGCAAATGTATTATATGATAAACAATCTTGCAAGTCTTTTTTAGGATATTTTTTCAAAATATTTAACGCTATTAAAACTACTTATTTACTAGAAACCAAAAGGCTTGATTTCATGTATTTTATAAAAAAAATACTATTCTTTTTTGTAATTTTTAATAAAAAACGCATTCTGCAACGTTATAAATGTATTTATAATTATATTTGACCTATTAAATAATTAATAAACCCATAAAATAAAAAAAATGAAACACATTTTAATACTTGCTATATTAGCAATAACATTTTCAAGTTGTTCATCAGTAAAAGTTACTGATTCTTGGAAAGCAGATAATTTAAACTCTTTAAAAGGTAAGAAAATTTTAGTAATTGCTAGATCTGATGATATGGTTTCTCGCCAAAGATTTGAGCAAGAAATCGCAACTAAATTAAGAGATGAAGGTATTGATGCAACTGAAAGTTACACTAAATTCCCATCTATGAAACACAACCAAAAACGTTCTGAAGAAGAAGTTGGTCAGGTTGTTCAAATCATAAAAAATGAAGGTTATACAGGTGTAGTTCTTACAGTATTGAAAGATAAGACCAAAGAAATTGTAACATCTGAAACCGGAGGTTATACTTCAGGAGGTTATGGTGGCTACGGTATGGGCTATGGAAGCTATTATGGTGGATTTGGTGGATATTATGGTAGATCTTACTCTCCTTACGGATATGGTGGCGCTTATGTACCATCTGAAACCAGAACATATACTTCTGAGACATATGTGTTAGAAACCGTTGTATATAATCTGGATTTACCAAAAGGAAAACAATTACTAGGGGTTATTTCTGTTGATGTTACAGATCCAAAATCTGCATCTAAAGTTGCACCACAATACGCAGATGCTGTTGTAAAACAGTGGAAATAAGATTTTTATTTAAAATTTTTAAAAGGCTTAAGTAATTTTACTTAAGCCTTTTTTTATTACCTTAGTATCAATAACTCAAACTTGTAATATGAAAATTTCTTCCTTATTTGTTTTTGTACTACTAACACCTTTTATATTAGTAAGTCAAGAGCGTTTTTTAACAGTAAGTTCAAAAGATTCGGTTGGTAGTAAACCTAAATTTAAATCAAGTCTTGGAGTAAATATGAAACTAAATGCATATTACGATCTTTTTGGTGGACTACAAGATAATGAAACATTTAATGTAGGGAAGATTAATGTTTTTGGTACAGATGACGCCAGTAGTTTTCATGTTGATATGTACCAAACACAAATGAAATTTGATTCTAATTTTATTTTAAAAGAAGGTAGAGAAGTTAAAGCTATTGTTGAATGGGATTTTTGGGGAGGAAATGGACATATGCGTTTGAGAAAAGCGTATGTTGAATCTGAACATTGGCAAATTGGTCAAAATTGGAATGCTTTTGGTGATGAAGTTTTATGGCCTAACATTATGGAATGGGAAGGTCCTCCATCAGGTATTTGGGTAAGATCACCACACGTAAAATATTTCAACACTTTTAAAAATAAAGATTGGAGTTATGAAATTAGTTTAGAAGCTCCAATAATCGACTACGTTAGATTTAAAGAATTTGACATATTGGTTGATGAAGAATATCAACTAGCACCTGATTTTGTGATGGCGGTTAAAAATTCTCACGACTGGGGTCATATTAGATTGTCATCTATTTTAAGAAGTATACGGTATTCTTTAGATGATAAAACCGATAATTTTTTGGGTTATGGCTTTTCCCTCTCAGGTATCTATAAAACAAAAAAAAGAAATAATTTTCAATTTCAAATAGTAGGAGGGAAAGGCATTACTGCATATATGACAAGTGTTGCAGGGTTAGGTTATGATGGTTACCCAAATTCTAATGATAAGTTTGATGCTACACCTATTATTGGAGGTTGGGCATCCTATGAATATTTTATCACTAAAAAATTACATGCCAATGTTGTTTTTGGACTCACAAATTTTAACTTAACTGATGTCAAAAGAATTTTAGATAATAACATTCCTTCAGAAAAGTTTATCGTACTCGAAGGTGACGCTACTCATTCTCATTACTATGGGATTTTTAATTTTATGTATGATGCCTATGAAAGAATGACTATTGGTTTAGAATTAGATTATGGAGCAAAAAAATTAGATGCTAACGGATACCTTAACAATACCTTTATTAATGAATCAAAAAGTAGAGATGCGATGCGAATAAGTTTTGGTTTTATGTTCTATTTTTAAATTGTTATTAAGTAAATTATTATAAATTAGCCTTCATTAATAATTTGAACCTTCTTATAATGAAATTCTATTTTTATTCTGTTTGCCTCTTATTTTCTACCGCATTAATTATTTCATGTAATTCTAGTACGAAACAAGATAACTATAAAGAATTAACACAAAATTCTTTAAAGTATATTGATGGTTATGTTGGTGATGCTAGTTGTATAGCTTGCCATGAAAATGAAACCAAATTATGGAAAGGATCTCATCATGATTTAGCGATGCAAATTGCAAATGATTCAACAGTTTTGGGTAATTTTAACGATGTTAAAGTTAAAATTGATGGCGTAAATTATTATTTTTATAAAAAAGACAGTAACTTCTTTGTAAAAATCAATGAAATTGATGGCTCAGAGAAAATATACCAAATCAAATACACTTTTGGAGTAACTCCTTTACAACAATACCTAATTGATTTTGACAAAGGTAAAAAACAAGTATTAAGAGTAACTTGGGATACAGTTAGTAAAAAATGGTACCATCAATATCCAGGCGATAAGATAGGTACTCACGACTGGTTGCATTGGACTAAGAGCGCTCAAAATTGGAATACCATGTGTGCCGAGTGTCATTCTACAAATTTAAAAAAGAATTATTTTGTTGAAAAAGATTCATTTCATACCACCTATTCATCTATCAATGTAAGTTGTGAAAGCTGTCATGGTCCAGCCGAAAGACATTTGAATTGGGCTACAAACAATCCTAATGAAGAAAATAGCTATATCCTTAAAGGGAAAAACCAAAGAGATCAATTAAACCTCTGTGCTCCATGTCATGCTCGACGAGTAAAATTAACCAAAAATTTAGAACCAGGTAAGCAGTTTGAAGATCAATATATGGTTCAAAATTTGACAACAAATTATTATCATGGAGATGGTCAGATAAATGATGAAGACTATGTTTATGGTTCCTTCTTACAAAGTAAAATGTATGCTGAAGGAATAAAATGTAGTGACTGCCACGATCCGCATACATTAAAACTAAAATTTGAGGGGAATAAATTATGTTTGCAGTGTCACGTACCAGCAGATTATGACAGTAAAACACATCATTTTCATAAAGAAAATACGGAAGCAAGCCAATGTATCAATTGCCACATGACTGGAAAGAATTATATGGGTAATGATTTTCGTAGAGATCATAGTTTTAGAATACCAAGACCCGATCAAAGTGTAAAATATGGTACACCTAATGCTTGTAAAGAATGTCATCAAGATAAAACCAATCAATGGGCAGCTAATTCGATAAAAAATAATTATGGTTCTACAAGGCAAAACCATTTTTCTGATGCGTTATTATTAAGTAGTCGTAATAATTTAAATATAGAGGAAAGAAGTAGATTAGACATTTTTATTAACGATTTAACTTATCCAGAAATTGCTAGAGCTACAGTTATTGAAAACTTAGATTATACTACCAATGAGCAATATAGCGCATTATTACTTGCGCTAAATGATTCTTCTGCTCAAGTCAAATATAATGCATTGTTAAAATTTAGAAATTTTACACCTCAAGAAAAAGTATCCATCGCTTTAAAACATATGGATGATTCTGTAAAACTGGTTAGAATAGGCGCAGCACAATTAGTTATTAATATGGATGAGAGTACTTTAAGTGATGTGGATAAAATTAGTTTCACAAAATCTCGAAGTGAATTAGAAACTATGCTTTATAGCAATGCTGATTTTTCAACAGGAAGAATGCAATTGGGAGATTATTATTTGCAAAATAATGATCTTAAAACTGCAATAAAAAATTACGAAGTAGCAATTCAAAAAGATAGCCTACTTATCCCAGTTTATTCAAATTTAGCTACTGCCTATAGTTTAAATAAAGAATATGATAAAGCTAATACAACATTAGATAAATGGATTTTAATAGAATCGAAATCAAGCAGACCACATTACTTAAAGGGTTTATTGAATTTTGAAATGAATAAAAATAAAGTAGCTATAGCTGAATTAAATACTGCCATAAAATTAGACCCAAGTGATACTAGATCATTATACAATTTAGCAACCTATTATTTTCAAGATAAAAAAGATTTGAATTTGGCTGAAAATTATATCAAAAAAGCACTAAAGTTAGAACCTGAAAATCAAGATTATAAATATTTGTTGGCATTAATTTATAGAGACCAAGGCAAATTCAAATCGGGACAAATAATCATGCAAGAGTTAAAGAAGAATCAAAAAAAACAGAATTAATCTATATGTTTTAATTCCATTACTTTTTTATCACCTTTATAAAAAATAAGATTATTTTCAAATTTAAAAGTTAAGTTTTTTTCAGATAAGACTTTCCCTATCTTGGAGCTTACCTCATTATTATCAAAACAAGCCATTAAAGTTGATGCTAAATTCCCAAAATAAATAAAATCTTTTTCAACTTTAACACCCCCTCTAAAAGTATTGCAGCCATCTGTTCCAAAAACAGTTTTTTTAGTTAAGTTTATTTCTAATCTTGGTACATTTTTTTTGAAATCTGTAGGATTAATTTTAATACCATCTACTTCTACAATTGCCCAAATATCATGTAAACGGTAATCAGGTATGTAATTACCACAACCTTTATAGGTTTTATAATCTTTTTCTTTTCTTGTTTTAAATTCAACGGTTACACTATAATCAAACTTTTGACCACTCATACTATCTGTACATTCAGTTTGGCTTAGCTCAATAATTATCTCACCAGATTCTGTAACACTTCTATATCTATTCATATTGGCATCCATAGCCTTTACTGGAGTAACTGCTGGTGCATTAAATGCTATTCCATCTAAATTTTTAAAATGTATTGTTTTATCAAAATCTATATCTAAACTCCAAAAAGGTTCATTACCTACAGCGTAAAAATCTATCCCTTCTTTTTGTTTTTTAATTAAAATATTAAGCAAGCCTTTTAACTCATTATTTTCTTCGTTGTTTACCATTAGATAAAGTTTATATTTATCTGCTAAAACCCCAGTTATTACATTACTATTTTTATCAAGAAGTAACAATCCATAAGGTTGTTTTTGTAAATAATTCATTCCATTAGCTGCATTGTCTAACTGAATTAAAAGTCTATTTTTATTAATATGGTAAGTACCTGATTTTTTTATAAGTGCATTTGATTTTCCAACGTAAGTGTATTCTAATTGATACGAAAAATCTTTGTTCAACTTAATTTTATAATTAATTTTTTCACAATCTGCACAAGGTATTTCACCCAAATAAATTCCTACAATTTCTTCAGCAAAATTTTGCTTGTTCTCATCAATTAATTCTTGATGCATATTAATATGCGGCTCAGCATGTGGATTCACTGGTGGTTCAGTTTTCGTAGAAGATGTACTGCCACACGATAATATAAAATAACTAAAACTTAAAAGGAAAATAGATTTGATATTCATTTAAAAATTATTTTTTTGCTTGTTATTACAAGATAAGAATTTCTAATTAATAAATAAGTTATGATTAAATAAAATTAACTCAATTAGATACTGGATTTAACCACTTTGTATTCTTCAATAAAAAAACAAAAAGGCAGACCGTTATGTCTGCCTTTTGTTATTAAGATCATTAAACTTTAATCACTTTTTGGTACCATTTCCTCAATTTGCTTTTCAACTTTTGAAAGACTCCAATCTCCAGCTGTTTGGCTTGAAGGAAACTCTTTAAAGGTACTTAAAAAATTAAATGCATATCCTTGAATAGCGATTAGAATATAAGCTCTATCAATATACCAATCATAATAAGTATTAGAACCTTCTAAAGCTTTTTCAAATGGATCCCTTCTAAGGTTAAAGAGGTACGGTGCTCTTAATTCAATAAAAGGCTCTAACCAAATTTGTAACTGGTCAGCTCTATTAACTTGGAACATTGCTTTCCAATCACCAAATCGTAATGCGGCAATCTGTCCAGCATCATTCACATAAATAAAACCTTCTCTAGGAGATTCTTCAACGGTGCCTTTTAAGTATTCCAACTGGTTTACACCATCAATGTGATTTTTATAAGATCTGCCACCCATTTTTACTCCTTTTTTAGCTTTAGCAACAATGTCTGGTTCGCCAGCTATTGCGGCAAAAGTTGGTAACCAATCTTCATGTGCAACAATTCCATTTAAAGTTTTACCAGCAGGAAAATGCCCTGGCCATTTTACAAAAGCAGGAACACGGTAAGCGCCTTCCCAAGAACTATTTTTTTCACCATGAAATGGCGTAGTTCCAGCGTCTGGCCAAGTGTTATAATGCACTCCATTATCTGTAGAATACATAACAACTGTATTATCTGCAATACCTAATTCATCCAATAAATCTAGTAATTGTCCAACGTGTAAATCATGTTCAACCATACCGTCACTATACTCATCTTGTCCAGAAATTCCACGATGCTCCTCTTTAACATGTGTTCTAAAGTGCATACGAGTACCATTCCACCAAGTAAAGAAAGGTTTACCTGATTTAACAGCATTTCGAATAAATTTTTTGGTAGCAGTAATACTCTCGTCATCAATAGTTTCCATTCTTTTTTTTGTTAATGGTCCGGTATCTTCTATTTTACCATCCGCATAAGAGTGAATAACCCCTCTTGGGCCATAAACCTCTTCGAATGTTTTACCGTTTTTTAAAATCATACCGGTTGGGTAATCTAAATTTTCTGGTTCTTCTTCTGCATTAAGATGATAGAGATTTCCAAAAAATTCATCAAATCCATGATTCGTAGGTAAATGTTCATCACGATCACCTTGATGATTTTTACCAAACTGACCAGTAGTATAGCCTTGACTTTTCAAAACAGTTGCCATGGTAAGATCGCTTTCTTGCCATCCTTCTTTAGCGCCTGGCATTCCTACTTTGGTCATTCCGGATCTTACAGGTACGCTACCACTTATGAATGCTGCTCTACCAGCAGTACAACTTTGTTGGGCATAATAATCTGTAAAAGCAAGACCTTCTTTGGCAACTCGATCAATATTAGGAGTCATGTAACCCATCATACCACGATTGTTGTGGCTGATGTTCTCAATTCCTATATCATCACCCCAAATAACAAGGATGTTTGGTTTTTTTTGTGCAAATACTGAAGTAACCATAATTAAAGTTATCAGTAAGCTTAAAAATTTTGTTTTTTTCATAAATAAAAGGGGTAAATTAAAATATATTTGGTTAAAATTAAATTAGTTGTTCAATTCAAAAGGGTAAATCACTTTCCAGTCGTTTTTCATATCAATAACTGTCCAGCCATCTTTAATAGCTTGATCAAGACCTTTATCCAATTTACCAATGTGTGAGTTTCTATCATAAGCCCATTCTCTAATAGAATCCGTATGATGCACATAAAGCATAAAACTTTTGTAGTTGTTAGAAGCTGCCCATTGCATCATTTGTAAATCTCCATCAGAATTCCCAGATGAAAACACCGGTTTTTTACCTATAATTTTTTGAATGTTTAAAGGTTTTCCCTCTTTATCGTCATTATAATCTAATGCGGGTAACCTTCTTATTAAAGGATTTCCGTTATTATAATCAAATTCTGTTTTAATTCGGCTTCCAATAATTTGTTCTGATGGAATCCCATAAATAGGAGAAACAAAGGCTCTCATAAAATCGACACCACCTCCAGAAACAATATAAGTTTTAAAATCGTTAGCTCTTAAATACTGAAGCAATTCTAACATCGGTTGATATACCATTTTGTCGTAGCCGATATTTTTTGTAGGGTGTTTTGCAGTTGCAATCCAAGATTTGACATCAGCTTTAAATTCGTCGGTAGTATTTCCTGAATGTGTTGCCATTAGCAATTGAACCAATCCGTGTTCTCCTTGTTTTTTTAATTCCTCCATATCATTTTCGAGGACTGCTTTAAAAGGTTGTTTATTTTTCCATTCAGGATGATCTACTGCCATTGCCTTTACTCTGTCAATAGCGAAGAATAATTGGAAATAAGCAGGTTGCTCACTCCATAGGTTTCCATCATTATCAAATGTTGCAATACGATCAGAAATTGGAATAAAGTTTGGGTGATTATTATCAGTAACAACCTCTACATAGGCAATGATTTCTTTTTTTGTTGAAGTGTCATTCCAAGAAGGTAAAGGGTCTTTTATAAGAGATTCTGTAACTGTATTGTTATCTATATTCTCTTTGTTGGCTTCTTGTTTACAACTTGTAAATATAATCAAGAATAATAAAAATAAAGATTTTAAACTATTTTTCATAGGATAAGGTTTAGGGTGATAATAATAATTTTATTTTTTTGATGAATAAATCTCTTCTAATAATTCTAAGCGAATCAAATCAGAAAGATAATTCTCTATTTGGTAAAATTGTAATGCTACTACTGGGTCTGTTTTCTTTTTAATTTTTTTATAATACGTATCAACCAATTTATCTGATTTTTTACGTAAAGGAAGTACTTCATTCATAAACATTTCAGCATCTTCTGGTTTTACATCACCATAATCATTTACATAATCAAAAATCAGTGTAAACTTAGTTTTGCCCAATGCTTTCCTTTTTATTTCATATGCATCATATAATAACCAAAAATCCGTTTTTTGATTAGCATCTAATTCAACAAAATCAGCTACAATTTCTTTTTTCTCCATCCCATAAATAGATTGTATTAATTGTACTTCATCTTGATAAGACTGTGAATATCCTAGAAAAGTAAAAAAGAAGGCTGTAATAATTAAAGTAATTTTTTTCATGATTAAATAAATTTAAATGTTTGTAAAATGGTTAAGTGTATATTAGGTAAACTCGTTGTGTATTTTAATAATGCTAATTTATACGTAAATATAAAACTAATTTCACAAAGACAATTTATTTTTAAGTAACGTTTATGACAAAAGAGATGTTAAATCGTGAAGAGTTAATATTTGATATTGCACCTGATATATCAATCTTATGAGTGATTCAATATACTTTGGGTTTATGACGACTAGAGATGGTGCAATAAAATTAAGTAGATCATGCTGATCCCGATATTGGGAGTAGGATTACCCCGATAATTATCGAGACTACAAACTAAAAAATTAAAAATAATTTTTTTTGGGTATAACGAATAAAAAAAAGCCATAGCAAGATTCAATAGTTGAACATTTAATTACAACATAAATGTTTTTAGTTTGATTTGTCCGCCCCCCTCAAGGCTTTCGTTCTTGTTATGACTTTTTAAATTGTCAAAAATATTTTAAATGAAATTTTTATTCTTTTTCGTTTTGAAGATGTTCTAGCAATTTATAAACATAATCAAGAATATAACGCAAGGTTCACTAAAAAATTGCTTTCCATTATTTAAATTAAAAATCCAGTAGTGCACGAGTAAAATTATTAAAACCTATTAAATGCCTTGATTGTTATGTTTAAATCGTTTTAGAAATAGAATACCTTGCTTTTTGCATATTTTATAAAAAAACATAATATAAAACCTTTAAATCATTACCTGTAAGATTGTTAGCTAATTACAGTTAAGTCTTTGTTCTTTATTCTAACTGCGTTAGCGGTCTTTTAGCTTTATGGGACAACATTGATGAAAATCATAAAAATGACATATCTTAGCTAAAAATCATTAAATTAAATCTACTAAAACTTAAAAAATGAAAAACATTTATCTTTTTACAGTACTAACTATTTTTTTATGGAGTTGTAATAATTCTGATAAGAAAAGTATGGTAACCAATGATAATAAGGAAGTAATCGTTGAAGAAACAAATAGTAATGTTCCAAAAAACCAAAAGTTATCAAAAGAACAACAAATAGCATCAGCTATTTTAGCTGCACCTGTTGAAGCTAGGGAAGGAGCTACAGTTTATGGTTATAATGAAAACGGTGATTTTATTACTTTAAAGGAAGGCTTTAATAATTTTATTTGTATAGCGGATAACCCTGCAAAAGATGGATTTCAAGTAGTTTCTTATCATAAAAGTTTAGAACCAATGATGGCTAGAGGTAGAGCATTGGCAGCAGAAGGAAAATCAAGAGGAGAAAAAGAAAAAATTAGAGACGAAGAAGCTAAATCTGGTAAATTAGATTTACCAAAATCTCCGGCTACCTTGCATATTTACTATGGTGAAAATGGTTTTTTCAATACTAAAACGAACAATATTGAAAATGCGAAGTATCGCTATGTAGTCTATATGCCTTATGCCACGCAAAAAACTACAGGTCTTTCTTTAAAACCAAATGGGTCAAGTCATCCGTGGTTGATGTTTCCTGGTAAATATAATGCGCATATTATGATTACCCCAAATGAATAATCCTATAAAATATTTGGATTAATTATTTTTAGCAACTTTTTGCACCTTGTCTAAAACTCTTAACAAATTTAAACCCCAAAGTTTAGCGATTTGCTTTTTGCTGTACCCTCTTTTAACGAGTTCGTAGGTTACATTAAAAGTTTCGGAAGCATCATTCCAACCTTCAATACCACCGCCTCCATCAAAATCAGAACTGATTCCTACATGGTCAATTCCAATTAGTTTAACCATATAATCAATATGATCAACAAAATCTGAGACATTAACTGGTGGGTGAGTTTTTTCTGCTTCAATTAATAACGGCTTTGCTTTTAATTTTAAATCATCAAAGCCTTTATTATAGATGTCTAAATCGTCTATACTTAACTTTTTTTTATCCTTCCAATCTAAAATCACAAAACTATTTTCTTTTGCCAAACTTGAAAAAATATCTTTTTTAGCTTTAACATAAGTCTCATTTTTGGCAATATTTAAATAACCTCCATAGGCAACTGTTTGCACAACACCACCATTTTCTTTTAAAAGTAAGAGTTGCTCATCATCTAAATTACGACTATGATTACACAAAGCTCTTGCTGAAGAATGTGATGCTATTATTGGTGCTTTAGAAAGTTTAATCATTTCAATAAATGCTCCTTTTGAAGGATGCGACACATCAATCATAATTCCTAGTCTATTCATCTCTATAACAGCTTCTTTGCCTAGTTGACTTAAACCATTATCATAAAGCCAAATATTATCTTTTTCGCCCGTGTTTGAATCACTAAATTGACTATGTCCTTGATGGGAAAGTGATATATAGCGAGCTCCTAAATTATAAAACGCTTCAATATTATTTAAATCCAGCCCAATGGGATAAGCATTTTCGACTCCAATCATTGCAGCTTTTTTTCCAGAAGCATAAATTCGTTTAACATCTTGAGAAGTTAGTGCCAATTCTATTTGAGTTGGTGCATAATCTTCAACCAGACGGTGAATGGCTTCAAATTTTGAAATTGCATTTTTATATGCATTTTCATAACCGACCTTGTTTAAACTATCTTGACCAGTATATACAATAAACCAAGCAACATCTAAGCCTCCTTTTTTCATTTTAGGTATATTTACCTGATTAATAAGGTTTTGCGTATAATTTTTACTGCTTGTGAAGTTATTTGTATTGATATCAACGTGCGTATCAATAGTAATTACAGAATTATGTATTGATTTTGCTTTGTTATACATGGCTTGATCTGTAATTTGATTTTGAGAAAAAATAATATTACTAATAAATAATATTACAAATAATAGATAGTTGTCTCTTTTCATTAGTCTATAAATTTAAGGTTTAATCGGTGTAAATTTAGAGTAAAAAACATAAAGTAAAAATATTTAGATAAGTTAAAAATCGTATAAAACGTATAAAAATTCATTTTGCAACTGTTGGTGCCTCTTTTTGTTTAAATAATTTAGTGCAATATACTCATTAAATTGGTTGAAATTTATCAATATAGTAATGGTAGTTGTGTTTTATTTGATATTTAACAATATTTATTCATTGTATAAGAACTTCAAGTTTGATATTAATTTTAGTCTCTTTATAATATGAATTTGAACATTGTAAAAAGTAATTAAAATTTAATGGATTATAATTCTTAAAAAAATAAATTTGCTTCTTTAATAAATAAAATATTTTAATAATTCATTATGAGTAAAACTATTTTCGATAAAGTTTGGGATGCACATGTTGTTCGTAAAGTAAAAGATGGTCCAGATGTTTTTTTTATTGATCGTCATTTAATACATGAGGTAACAAGCCCTGTTGCTTTTTTAGGGTTAAAAAGTAGAGGCTTGAGTGTAATGCATCCAGAAAAGACCTTTGCAGTTGCCGATCATAATACACCAACCATAAACCAAGATTTACCGGTACAAGATCCTTTATCAGCCAATCAATTAAAAACATTGGAAGAAAATGCTGCGGCATATGGTATTAGTCATTGGGGTTTGGGTGATAAAAATAATGGAATTGTTCATGTTGTAGGTCCAGAACACGGTATTACTTTACCTGGTGCTACAATAGTTTGTGGTGATTCACATACTTCAACTCATGGTGCATTTGGAGCTATTGCTTTTGGAATTGGCACATCGGAAGTTGAAATGGTACTTGCAACTCAATGTATTATGCAGCCTAAACCTAAAAAAATGCGTATTAACATAAATGGCGATTTGGGTGTAGGAATTACACCAAAAGATGCTGCTTTGTATATCATTTCTAAACTATCTACCTCTGGTGCTACAGGGTATTTTGTGGAATATGCTGGTGATGTTTTTGAAAACATGACTATGGAAGGCCGTATGACGGTTTGTAATTTGAGTATTGAAATGGGCGCTCGAGGCGGGTTAATTGCTCCTGACGAGAAAACATTTACCTATGTTAAAGGAAGAACTTATTCCCCGAAAGGGAAAGCTTGGGATACTGCAATGGAATATTGGAAAACCTTAAAAACAGAGGAAGATGCTGTTTTTGATAAGGAGTTCACTTTTGAAGCTTCTGATATAGAACCAATGATTACTTATGGTACTAACCCAGGTATGGGAATAGGGATAAGCAATAATATACCTTTTTCTAATCAAGTAAAAGAAGGTAAAGCAACTTATGAAAAATCTTTGAATTACATGGGGTATGGAGAAGGAGAAACCATGCTAAATAAAACTATAGACTTTGTTTTCTTAGGAAGCTGTACTAATGGTAGAATTGAAGATTTCAGAGATTTTGCTTCTATAGTAAAAGGAAGAAAAAAAGCAGAAAATGTAACTGCATGGTTGGTTCCTGGCTCACATATTGTTGAAGCACAAATTAAAAAGGAAGGCATTTTAGATATTTTAAATCAAGCTGGTTTTGAATTGCGTCAACCAGGTTGCTCAGCTTGTTTAGCAATGAACGATGATAAAGTTCCTGCGGGTAAATATGCAGTAAGCACCTCAAACCGTAATTTTGAAGGAAGGCAAGGCCCAGGCTCAAGAACTTTATTGGCAAGTCCGTTAGTTGCTACTGCAGCTGCCGTTACCGGAAAAGTTACAGATCCTAGAGAGCTTCTATAATTGTTATAATATCAAGTTAATAGCTTATTAAAAAAAAGAATGCATTAACAATTTAACAAATCAACGAATAACAAAAATAATATGGCATACGATAAATTTACAATATTAAAAAGTACAGCTTATCCGCTACCAATTGAAAATGTAGATACAGATCAAATCATTCCTGCTAGATTTTTAAAAGCTACGGAAAGAAAAGGTTTTGGCGATAATTTGTTTAGAGATTGGAGATATAATAAAGATGAAACACCCAAAACAGATTTTGTTTTAAACAACCCTAAATATAGTGGCAAAATACTTGTTGGAGGGAGGAATTTTGGATCAGGATCTTCTCGTGAACACGCTGCATGGGCGGTTTACGATTTTGGATTTAGATGTGTTATTTCTAGCTTTTTCGCTGATATATTTAAAAATAACTGTTTAAATGTAGGTGTTTTACCTGTACAAGTAAGTAAAGATTTCTCCAAAGAAATATTTAATGCTATTGCATCTAATCCTAATACAGAAATTGAAGTAAACTTAGAAGAACAACAGGTTACACTTTTAGCAACTGGCGCATCAGAAAATTTTGAGATAAACGGGTATAAAAAAGAAAATATGTTAAATGGATTTGATGATATTGACTATTTACAGAATATAAAAGAAGACATTCAAGAGTTCGCTAAAACACGTCCGTTTTAAATAATTTGATAATGACTCATAAAAGGAAAATAGAAATAATGGATACTACGCTCCGTGATGGTGAGCAAACCAGTGGAGTATCCTTTTCTGCTTCAGAAAAACTAACTATAGCACAACTTTTATTAGAAGAATTAAAAGTTGATCGAATTGAAATTGCATCAACTAGAGTTTCGGATGGAGAATTTGAAGCCGTTAAAAATATTTGTAAATGGGCATCTGATAAAGGATTGTTAGATAAAATTGAAGTT
Organism: Flavobacteriaceae bacterium; assembly: GCA_030626795.1. Taxonomy (GTDB): domain Bacteria; phylum Bacteroidota; class Bacteroidia; order Flavobacteriales; family Flavobacteriaceae; genus Lutimonas. The sequence continues at coordinate 5,104 of DAOUTI010000027.1, read as the reverse complement.
TTATCTTTTGTTGACAAAGGTTTGTCTATTGATTGGATGGTTAAAACAGGAGCCAAAGTGCAAAATCTTTTAACTAAAGGGTCTATAAATCATTTAAAGCATCAATTAAAGAAAACACCCGAAGAGCATTTTAAAGGTATTGCTGAGGTAATTTCTTTAGCTAAAGAAAAAGAAATAGAGACCAATGTTTACTTGGAAGATTGGAGTAATGGAATGAAAAATTCACCAGAATATGTTTTTCAATTTCTTGATTTTTTAAATACACAAGAAATAAAAAGAGTATTGCTACCCGATACTTTAGGTGTTTTATCGCCAAGTGAGTCTTATAAATATATTTCAGAAATTAAATTAAAATATCCTAAAATCCATATAGATTTTCATGCCCATAACGATTATGATTTGGGTGTAGCCAATGTCTTGGAAGCTTTAAAAGCTGGGGCTGATGGAATTCACCTTACCTTAAATGGAATGGGAGAAAGAGCAGGGAATGCTCCGCTGGCAAGCGTAGTAGCTGTAATTAATGATTTTTTACCGCAAATAGAAATATCGGTTAATGAAAAAGCATTGTATTCTGTGAGTAAATTGGTTGAAACCTTTTCGGGATTTAGAATTCCTGTAAACAAACCTATTTTAGGAGAAAATGTTTTTACACAAACTGCTGGAATACATGCAGATGGCGACAGTAAGCATAATTTATACTTTAATGACTTAATGCCAGAGAGATTTGGTAGAAAGCGTCAATATGCCTTAGGAAAAACCTCTGGAAAAGCCAATATTAAAAAAAATTTACAAGAGTTAGGCTTACAATTGAATGAAGAAGATATCGCTAAAGTAACCCAAAGAATTATTGAATTAGGTGATAAAAAAGAAGTGGTAACCAAAGAAGATTTACCTTATATTATTTCGGATGTGATTCACAATGCTGTGCTTGAAGAAAAAATCATCATAACATCTTATGTTTTAACACACTCAAAAGGATTGAGACCTTCTACAACGGTTTCTGTAATAATTGATGGAGAGACCATTGAAGAGCATGCACAAGGAGATGGACAATTTGATGCGTTTATGAATGCATTAAAAAAAGTCTACGATAGTAAAAATCTAGAATTACCCAAATTAACTGATTATGTAGTTACCATTCCTCCAGGTTCAAATTCTGATGCTTTGTGTGAAACTGTAATTACATGGAAAACAAATGAAAAAACATTTAAAACTAGAGGTTTAGATTCAGATCAAACTGTATCAGCAATAGTTGCAACACAAAAAATGTTGAATATAATATAAATGAATTAAGCTATAAGCTATATGCTTTAAGCTTTAAAAAAGTAATATAAAAATTAGCTTATGGCTTAATGCCTAAAGCGTAAAGCTTTTAAAATATGAAATTAAACATAGCACTTTTAGCTGGAGACGGCATAGGACCAGAAGTAATCGATCAAGCTGTAAAAGTTTGTAATGCAGTAGCAACAAAGTTTAACCATGTAATTAATTGGATACCAGCTCTAACTGGAGCTGCTGCAATTGATGCCGTTGGCGAACCATATCCTGATGAAACACATGAAATTTGCGTAAATGCAGATGCGGTTTTGTTTGGGGCAATTGGACATCCAAAATATGATAATGACCCAACCGCAAAGGTTAGACCTGAGCAAGGCTTACTTAAAATGCGTAAAAAATTAGGTTTATTTGCTAATGTGAGGCCTACTTTTACTTTTCCATCATTAATTGATAAGTCTCCATTAAAAAGAGAACGTATTGAAGGCACCGATTTGGTGTTTTTAAGAGAATTAACAGGAGGAATTTATTTTGGTGAAAAAGGAAGAAAAGATAATGGAGAAACTGCTTTTGACAATTGTGTTTATACCAAAGCAGAAGTCGTGAGATTAGCAAAAAAAGGATTCGAATTGGCCATGACACGTACAAAAAAATTATGCTGTGTTGATAAAGCCAATGTCTTGGAAACATCACGCTTATGGAGAGAAACAGTACAAGGTATGGAAAAAGATTATCCTGAAGTAGAAGTAACTTATGAATTTGTCGATGCAGTTGCCATGCGTTTGGTGCAATGGCCAAGTTCTTACGATGTTTTGATTACTGAAAACTTATTTGGAGATATTTTAACTGATGAAGCATCGGTAATCTCTGGGTCAATGGGGTTAATGCCTTCTGCATCAGTAGGAGAAAATAACTCATTATACGAGCCAATTCATGGCTCTTATCCTCAAGCAGCAGGAAAAGATATCGCTAATCCTTTAGCTACTGTTTTATCTGCAGCAATGATGTTTGAAGATGCATTTGGGTTAAAAGAAGAAGCAGAAGCGATAAGAAATGTGGTAAATAAATCTTTGGAAAAAGGTGTTGTAACCGAAGACTTATCAGAAAATAATAAAGCTTTTAAAACTAGTGAGGTAGGAGATTGGTTGGTTAAAAATTTATAAAAAAACACGATGTCAATTTAAAATAATAGGTGCTTAATTTTTTAGGCACCTTTTTTCATTCTATCTGAATAAATTATTTTTATAAAACATTAGGTTTCAAGCATATAGATTTAGATGTTAATTTGTTGAAAATTTCATTCAAAGTTATTGCTCTAAAACTACATATTTAAGTACTTTTGCAAAGTTGATTTATAAAAATTCTATGGTACTTAACAAGCAAGATAAGGAAGAAAAGGTAATAGGTAAAAAATTATACGATTACCAACATGGGGCTATTGATAAAATATTCGAAAAAATCAACAATAACCCAACAAAATTTAATTTACTTTATCAATTACCAACAGGTGGGGGGAAAACAGTAATTTTTTCTGAAATTGCAAGAAAATATATTCAGCAAACGAAGCAAAAAGTATTAATTCTTACACATAGAATAGAACTCTGTAAGCAAACATCTAATATGCTTACCGAATTTAAAGTTGACAATAAAATTATTGATAGTACCGTAAAAGAAGTACATAACGACCCAAATATTACTTGTTATGTAGCAATGGTTGAAACTTTAAATAATAGAATAAAAGAGGAAAAAGCAGACATTAATGATATTGGTTTGGTTATTGTTGATGAGGCACATTATAATTCTTTCAGAAAATTATTTAAATATTTTGAAAACTGTTTTATTTTAGGTGTTACTGCTACGCCATTAAGTTCAAATATTAGTTTGCCAATGCGTGAAATTTATGACGACTTAATTGTTGGCGAAAAGATTTCTTCATTAATTGAAAAAGGATTTTTAGCAGAGGTTACAATGTATAGCTATAATGTAAACCTTAGTACTCTAAAAATTGGTGCAAATGGTGATTATACTGTAAAATCATCTGAAGAGTTATATGCAAAAAATACGATGCAAGCCAAACTGGTAAGTGCCTATGAAACAACTTCAAAAGGTAAAAAAACCTTAATTTTTAATAATGGAATACATACTTCTCGTCATGTTTATGAAGTTTTCAAAATTGCAGGTTATAAAGTAAAATATATTGATAATACCAATACTAAAGAAGAAAGAAAACAAATTTTAGATTGGTTTAAACATACTCCTGATGCCATTTTAACTTCTGTGGGGATTTTAACAACTGGTTTTGATGAGCCAACTATTGAAACTATTATTATTAATAGAGCAACCAAATCAATGGCTTTGTATTTTCAAATGATTGGTAGAGGATCTAGGGTAATAGAGAATAAAAAAGAGTTTAAGGTGCTAGACTTAGGTAATAATATTTCAAGATTTGGTATTTGGACTTCAGATGTAGATTGGCATTTGATATTTAGAAACCCAACTTTTTTCTTAGACAACTTGATTAGCGATGATGAAATTGAGCGGAATTTTAGATATGTGATGCCTGATGAAGTTAAAGAAATGTTTGCGAATACTACACAATTTGATTTTGATGTAAAAGAAGAGTATGCTATTGCCACTAAAAACTTTAAAAAATCAAAGGTTGTTTTAGAAAAATCTATAGCACAGCATGCTAAAATGTGTACTGAAAATAGCGAAGATGTTTTTGATGCACATATTCTTTCTAGAGAATTAAATGACGATATAGAATTTAGAATAAAACAGTATTCTTATTGTATTTTAAAAAGCTCGAAAAACTATGTTAAATGGCTAGAAGAAGATTATAAACGCCAACTTAGAGTTAAAATAGGCCAAGTTTTTAATTAATTTTTGGTGTTAAATTATTTGGCAATTCAAATATTTCTAAATCAAAATATGGTACAGATGCAATCACATGGTCAAAAACATCGGCCATAATATATTCGTAATTTTGCCAACGTTTATCACTGCTAAATGCATAAATCTCAATTGGAATACCCTGTGAAGTTGGTGCCAACTGCCTTGTCATAATCATCATTTCGCTATTTATTGCTGAATGATTTTCAATATAAGTTTCGACATACTTTCTAAAAACTCCTATATTGGTTAGATTTCTTCCATTAATAAGTAATTCTTTGTTAACTTGTTGTTGTTTATTATAATTATCAATATCCGCTTGACTATTAATTAAATAAGTAGATATCAATTTAATATTTTTTAGATTTTCAACTTCATTATGGGTTAAATACTTAATACTATTTTGCTTGATAATTACTGCTCTTTTAATTCTTCTACCTTGTGAATCTTCCATCCCCCGCCAGTTTTTAAACGAATCGGAAATCAAAGCGTAAGTAGGAATAGTAGTAATTGTTTTGTCAAAATTTTGCACTTTCACTGTTGCAAGCGTAATTTCAGTCACGTCACCATCAGCTCCAAATTTTTCAAAAGTTATCCAATCGCCAATGCGAACCATATCATTTACTGAAACTTGTATACTAGCTACAAAGCCCATTATGGTATCTTTAAAAACAAGTAGAATAACAGCTGATGCAGCTCCAATCGTGGTTGCAAATTTTATGAAAGTAATGCCTGTTAAAATTGCTAATGATGTAGTAAACCCTATTGTCCAAATAAAAATCATAATTACTTGAATGTAGCTTTCGATTGGTTTGTCTTTCAATCTAGGTAATGTTCTAAAATACTCCTTAAAAGTGTTCAAAACACTACGCAAAATCCAAATAGTTAATATAACAGCGAATACTTGTAAGCCTTTTTCAATAATATTTTCGATATA
>DAOUTI010000217.1 GCA_030626795.1 Flavobacteriaceae bacterium | reverse complement strand
TTGCATTTTTTATTGACGGGTATTCTAGTGTTGGCAATATCATGTCGGGTAAATTATTGGGAGAGAAAAACTATACTAAAATTTGGGGACTAAGTAAGCAGTTAACCAAATACACTTTGATTATTTCGGGTATTTTAGGACTTATTTGTTTTATTTTTTATATCCCTATTGGGGAATTATTTACGCATGACAAGCATGTTTTAACCTTATTTTACAATGTTTTTTGGATTGTCTTACTTATGCAGCCTATCAATGCGGTGACTTTTGTTTTTGATGGTATTTTTAAAGGTTTAGCCGAAGCAGTTACACTTAGAAATACTTTACTAATTGCTACCTTTTTAGGTTTTATACCGGCTTTATTAATTGGCGACTATTTTGGTTTAAATCTATATGCCATTTGGATTGCTTTTACCGTTTGGATGATTTTAAGAGGAGGAATACTCATAATTATTTTTAAACATAAAATTATTAAAAACTCAAATTAGTTCCCCTCTCAATAGGGGAATTTTCTTTTCCATAATTAAAAATTTGTAAATAAAATAGTGTCTCAAAAGAAGATCCCGCTAAAGATATGCGGGATTATCCCGATAATTATCTGGTCGACTAGCTAATTTTAAAAAAAATTAGAGTCTCATTAACATGATAAAAGTTAGTTTTTAATTTTCAATGAACTTGTATTTTTATACAAAATTTAAATGCTTAAAATATCATGAAAAAAATTATTTATTTATTCCTAATTACTTTGCTTTATATCGGAGTGAATTCAGCGAAAGCGCAAGAATTATCACCATATATTAATGTTGGAGATGCTAGCAGTAATATGGAACAAACTACAACACAAGTTAAAAATGCTTTACAAAAAAAGGGATTTGAAATACTTGGTGAATACAACGTAGAAAACAATAAAAACTTAAAAGTTATTGTTTTTTCTCGTAAAGATTTACAAACAACGGTTTTAAAAGTAAAAGATCGTGGTGCACTTGCAGCTGCTTTAAAAGTTGGATTAAAACTAAATGGTGCAAACACGAATGTTAGCTATTTAAACCCTGACTATCTTTTTAATGCTTATTTAGGCGATTCGTATACAAAACATGAATCTGCATTAAAAAAAGTAAACAATGATGTAAAATCTGCTTTATCTCCTTTAGGTAATGTAAACAAAGGTTTTGGTGGTTCTCTAGCCGTTAAAGATCTTCGCAAATATCACTATAAAATGATGATGCCTTACTTTACAGATCCTGTTGAGTTAAAAGAATTTAGCTCATTTGAGGAAGGTGTAAAAACCATTGAAAAAAATCTTGCAGCTAAAAAAGGTAATACCAAATTGGTTTACAAGCTTAAATTTACATCTGAAAAAGTTGCCGTTTATGGTGTTGCTTTATTAAACAAAGAAACTGGCGAAGGTGTTTTTTTACCAATAATTGATAACAGCCATCTGGCTGCTATGCCTTATGAAATTATTTTACAAGGTAAAACCGCTACTATTTTACATGGTCGTTACCGCTTGGCTGTACATTGGCCAGAGCTAACCATGGGAACTTTTATGAAAATTATGAGTACTCCTGGTGATATTGAAAATACATTAGAAGGTTTATGTGAATAATTTTAGAAAAGTCAGCGGGTGAATATTTTTATGATATTATTCGCTGATTTTTTTCATAATAGTTGTTTATCATCAAAAGAAAAAATACAGTTTCATAAAGTCGAAAATTTATACTTTTTTGATTTATAGCCCTAGTTGCTGCTTATTTTTTCTAAAAAATCTTCTGGTATTCGGACAATTTTTTTACGATGATAATCATAGCATAGCATTAATGTTGAACCTGTAAAAACTATTTTACCATCCTTTTCCCTTTTGGTATCGTATGAAACTATCCATTTCAGTCCGTCTATTTTAGAAACCCAAACTGCTGTTTCTAAAATATCATGCAAAAATACTTCTCGTTTGTACTTAACATTTGCTTCTACAATAATAACAGCAATATCATTACCCAGATTTAATTCAGTATACCCTAAATCTTTTAAAAAAATAATTCGTGCATCGTGAAAAACCTGTAATGCTTTATCATTGCCCATATGCCCGCCATAATTGATATCACCTATACGAACCTGATATTCAGAAAGAGTCTTTTTCATTTATTAGTATTCAATATTTAAGAATTTTTAATAATCAATTTTGCTGTGTTTTCACTTGCGCCTTTACCACCTAGTTTTTGTTCTAAATCGTAATAATCATCAAATATTTTTTCGCGATATTTATGATCTAAAATTTTAAATAATTCGTTTTCTAATCGTTTTTCATTAAAATCATCTTGAATTAATTCAGTAACCGTTTCTTTATCTAAAATTAAGTTGACCAAAGAAATATATTTGATGTTTTTTACCAATCTCTTTCCTATTTGATAGGAAATGGCATTGCCTTTATAACAAACCACTTCGGGTACTTTAAACAATGCTGTTTCTAAAGTTGCAGTACCCGATGTTACCAAAGCGGCATTTGACAATGATAATAAATCGTAAGTTTTGTTTTCAACTATAGCAACATTTTCACTTTTAATAAATTGCTTGTAAAAACTCAAATCTTGACTTGGAGCTCCAGCAATTACAAATTGATGATCGGGAAATTTATTGACCATTTGCAACATTACCGCAAGCATTTTTGTAATTTCTTGTTTTCTACTTCCTGGTAAAAGCGCGATAATTGGTTTCTCGTTAAGGTTATTTTCTTTTCGGAATTGTTCTGGGGTTATTTGCTTTCTATCCGCTATAGCGTCTAATAATGGGTGGCCTACAAAATGAACGGGATAATTGTGTTTTTTTTCATAAAACTCTTTTTCAAAAGGTAAAATCACATACATTTGATCAACATCTCGTTTAATTTTTTTGATGCGATTTTCTTTCCAAGCCCAAATTTGTGGTGAAATATAATAATGTGTTGCAATATTTTTTTGCTTGGAAAACTCAGCAATTCGCATATTAAAACCAGGGTAATCTACCAAGATAATCACATCGGGTTTATAATTGAGAATATCTTTTTTACACATTTTTATATTTCCTAAAATTGTGCGTAAATTCATAATCACCTCGGCAAAACCCATAAACGCTAACGCTCTATAATGCTTTACCAAAGTACCGCCAACTGCCTGCATTAAATCGCCACCCCAAAACCGAAATTCAGCATGTTCGTCTTCTAACAAAAGTGCTTTCATCAAATTTGATGCGTGTAAATCTCCTGATGCTTCTCCAGCTATGATATAATATTTCATTTATAAAAACTGACTTATTAAAATTAAAAAAGCAATAAAAAAGGTTGCTAATAAAACTCCTTTTGCTCTTAAATCTTGTTTCTTTTTAAGGAATATAAAAAAAACAAATAGATTAGGAATTGCAGCAATACCTAAAATTTTACCATATAAATCTCCTTCATTAATTATACTAATGGTTTCTTCAAAATTGTAAGGAGAAACATATTCCATATAAAAATAAAAGCCTGCAGCTGTAGCTATAATGGCAATGACAAACCCAATTAATATTTCTTTAGTCATAATTCCCATGAATTTAATTTTT
>DAOUTI010000140.1 GCA_030626795.1 Flavobacteriaceae bacterium | reverse complement strand
TTCTTTTGCAATAAATTTTAATAATTTTTCGTCAATTTCAACAGGAGCATTTCTAAAAATCAATTTGCCATTCAAATCTTTTGCTACCGGAAATAAAGCGGTTCCGTTAGTTCCTAAACCAATCGTATATACTTTAATGTTTAATTCTTTTGCTAAGTCTGTTGCTGTTTTTGGGTCAATAAAACCTGTATTATTTACACCATCGGTTAATAAAATAATAACTTTACTTTTTGCTTTACTTTCTTTCAATCTGTTTACTGCCGAGCCCAATCCCATACCAATGGCTGTACCATCATTAATTTGACCCCATTTAATTTTACGAATTGTATTTTTTACAATGGTTTTATCACTCGTAATTGGCGTTTGTGTATAGCTTTCTCCCGCATAAACAACAATACCGACACGATCATTTGGTCGTTTATTAACAAACTTAATTGCCACTGTTTTTAATGCTTCTAAACGATTTGGCTTTAAATCTTTTGCTAACATACTAGCCGAAACATCAATAGCCATAACAATATCAATACCTCTTGTAGTTTTGGTCTTTTTACTTATCTCAACATTTCTTGGTCTAGCTAATGCAATAATCAACAAAGTTATTGCTACTAGTCTTAGTAAATACAAAACTGGTTTTAATTTTGCCCAAATATTTTGTTTTGAAAAACCATTTGTACTTGCCATATTTAAACTGGCCGTATCTTTTTTTCGCACAAAAAAATACCAAATTGCTAATATTGGAATCAATAAAAGCAACCATAAAAACCCGGGGTTTGTAAATTCTAAATTATTGCCCATCTTCTTGATTTGGTTTTTTTTCTACCTCCAGATAATTATCGGGATCAGGATGTAATTTATCAATAATATTTTCTGCATCATTTCTATGCAATTCAATTTCATTTTGCAAAGGTTTTGATTTTGCAAATTTCACCAAATCAGCTTCTTGTAACAATTTTTGAAGTTTAACCAATGTTTCTTTCGGAATATTTAAATTACTGCTACTATTAAAATCGGTAATGGTTTCCATCAGTTCATCAGTAGTAGATTCTAATGCAGGAATATTCATTTCTCTTTCAATAAAAGTCCTCACAATATCAGTAAGTTCTATATAGTAAAGTTTAATTCGGTTTTCTTTAATCAGTTTTTTACTATCCAATTCTTTTAACCTTTGTTTTGCTAAATCAAATGGTGGAATTTTAGCAATTCTCTCTTCATGAGTAGGTTTATCTTTCAGTACAAAATATAAAATCACCCCAATAATTGCTAACAATATCAATAATCCCCAAAAATAATTTTGGTAATCTGCAAAAGTGTAGGGTTCATTTTGGATAGTTTTGATAGGAAATAAAGGTTGTTTTATGGTATCTACAGCAACCGTTGCAACATCAATAATTAGAGAATCCGTTAAAAAAGCTTTGTTTTTAATATAAACCTTTTGCGGTGGCAAAACCCATCTACCACTATCAAAACTTGTTAATGCATATTTTTTGATCAACTGATTTTTAAGTGAATCGATTTTATACGATTTTACTATTTCAACCTTTTTCGAACTATCTAATTGAAATTTTGGGAACTGTACTCCTTCCGTTTCATTGACAATTATTTGATATTGAATTTGTTCACCTATTCTAATTGTTGTTGTATCAATTTTGGTAGTAACCTGAGAAAAACCGATAAAGCCAAACAAAATAAAAGCAATAAATAAACTCTTTCGTAAAAACATTTGTGTATTGTTTTTACAAAATAATTTTAAATTTTTACTTTTTATATATTGTAAACTAAATATATATTTCATTTTTATTTTTTCAATTATCAAAACCACATTGGGTTGTCAATTTCATTAATTCCTTCTTTTAAAATAACCCAACAGTTTTTTTACATAGCCTTCATCTATTCGTGTATTTATGGTACCCGAGCCACTTTTTTTAAAAGTCTCTTCAAAATAATTTAAGTTTTTTAAATAATTAGCTTTGTAATTATCTCTAACCATTTTCGAATTTGTATTTACCAAAATTATTTCTCCACTCTCCGCATCTTGCATAGGTACCATACCTAGTTTAGGAATTTCAACTTCGTATTTATCATAAATTCTAATTCCGGTAACGTCGTGTTTTTTACCAACAATTTTAAGGGCATTATCATAATTACTATCCATAAAATCAGAAAGAATAAAAACAATGGCTTTCTTTTTCATAACGTTTGACAAATAACGCAATGCCTGAGTAATATCTGTTTTTTTACTTTTCGGATGAAACTCAATCAACTCTCTAATAATTCTTAAAACATGAGTTTTTCCTTTTTTAGGAGGAATAAAAAGTTCTATTTCGTCTGAAAACAAGAGTAAACCAACTTTATCATTATTTTGAATTGCCGAAAAAGCCAAGGTTGCGCTTATTTCGGTAATAATATCTTTTTTAAACTGTTGGCTTGTGCCGAACAATTCCGAAGCACTAATATCAACCATCAACATCATGGTTAATTCTCGTTCTTCTTCAAATACCTTTATATAAGGTTCATGATAACGAGCTGTAACATTCCAATCAATAGATCGTATATCATCACCAAATTGATATTGTCGAACTTCAGAAAAAGTCATACCGCGTCCTTTAAACGAACTGTGATATTCGCCAGAAAAAATATGATCGGACAAGCGTCTTGTCTTGATTTCTATTTTACGAACTTTTTTGAGTAATTCTTTGGTATCCATTTTATACTTGGTGAGCGGTTATTAGTTGTTGGTTGATAGTGAAAACTAACAACTTACAACTCAAAACTAACAACTAATTTTAAGGTACTTCTACTTCGTTTACAATTTTATTTATAATATCTTCTGAAGTAATATTTTCGGCTTCAGCCTCATAAGTAATTCCAATTCGATGACGTAAAACATCGTGCACTACTGCCCTTACATCTTCTGGAATTACATAACCTCTTCGTTTTATAAAAGCATAACATTTTGAAGCCATCGCTAAATTAATACTACCCCTTGGAGAGGCACCAAAACTAATCAATGGTTTTAAATCTGCTAAGCGATAATCTTCTGGATAACGAGTAGCAAAGATGATATTTAAAATATATTTCTCAATTTTCTCATCCATATAAACTTCTCTAACCGACTCACGAGCTTTAATAATTTGTTCAACCGAAACAACCTCATTAACCGTATCAAAGCCACCACTTAAATTTTGGCGCATAATCATTTGTTCATTGTCCATTTTCGGATAATCAATCACTGTTTTCAGCATAAAACGATCTACTTGAGCTTCAGGCAAAGGATACGTTCCTTCTTGTTCAATAGGGTTTTGAGTTGCTAAAACTAAAAATGGCTCGGGTAATTTAAACGTTGTGTCACCAATAGTTACCTGATGTTCTTGCATAGCTTCTAATAATGCCGATTGCACTTTGGCAGGCGCACGATTAATTTCATCTGCTAAAACAAAGTTTGCAAAAATTGGCCCTTTTTTAATCGCAAAATCATTCTCTTTCATGTTATAAATCATGGTACCAATAACATCGGCAGGTAAAAGATCGGGTGTAAATTGAATTCTACTAAAAGATCCTTTAACGGCTTTTGCCAAAGTGGTAATCGCTAAAGTTTTTGCCAAACCAGGTACACCTTCTAATAAAATATGACCGTTTCCTAATAAACCAATAAGTAATCTTTCTAGCATGTGCTTTTGCCCTACAATTACTTTGTTCATTTCTAACAGTAATATGTCAACAAAGGCACTTTCTCTTTCTATTTTTTCGTTGATTGCTCTAATATCAACATTTGTATTTTGTGTATCCATTTATTTTGTAAAAATTGAATTAATATAAAATCCTACAAGGGCAACAAATCTAATGGTTAGATTGGTTTTATCTTGTTAAAATTTGGTTAAAAGTCAGAAATAAAAACAACAAGCATCTTAAAAAACAAAAATAAATTATTTTAAGAGATATCTATGTAAATTATCATATTATTTTGAATTATTTTACGAATTACTTAATTAATTCAAAAAAAAAACGATATATTGTCAATAACTAAAAATATACATTAATGAAACATTTTAACTTACTCAAAAAATTTCTGTTTGTTCTGTTTGTTGGCTTATCATTTAACATGATATCTCAAACTACCAATGGAACTGTAACAGATGAATCTGGTAATCCCATTCCTTTTGCCAATGTGATTGAAAAAAATTCAAGCAATGGAACAACAACTGATGAAAATGGTAACTTTACTTTAAAAGTTAGTAAATTACCTACAATACTTGTGTTTTCATCTTTAGGCTACACAAAAAAAGAAGAAGAATACACCTCTGAAAGTCCTATTTCAATGGTTCTATCTGAAGATGGTGTTGGATTAGACGAGATTGTAATTCTAGGAAATAGAGCCAAAGAGCGTACCATTTTAGACTCTCCTGTACCTATTGATATTGTAAATGTAAAAGAATTGGCAAGCAGTGGACAGGTATCTATTGATCAGATGCTGAATTACAAAATACCATCATACAATGCTTCTAGCCAAACAATATCTGATGCAACCGCACATTTTGATCCGGCAGATTTAAGAGGGCTAGGGCCAAGTAGAACTTTGGTTTTAGTAAATGGTAAACGTAAAAATCAGAGTGCACTGGTTTATATTAATGACACTCCGGGTAAGGGAGAAGTGGGAACAGATATGAAAAGTATTCCTACAGCTGCTGTTGATAGAATTGAAGTTTTAAGAGATGGCGCTTCTGCTCAATATGGTTCTGATGCAATTGCAGGGGTTATCAATATTATTTTAAAAGAAAATGTAGAATATACTACCATAAATGCAAATACTGGTATTACTACAAAAGGTGACGGTTTTATTTTTGATGCCGATGTGAACACTAGTTTTAATATAGCTAATGATGGTTTTATAAATTTAACCGCTGGTTTTTCAACCCAAAAACATACAAATAGAGCTGGTGAACCTGGTGAAGATGTATTATTTGGCGTTGCTGCCAATGATCCAGTTTGGGGAGATTGGTTATCTGATAATCCAGACTTAGGAATGACTGTTGGCCAACCAGATATGCAAAAAGGAGAACTCTTTATTAATGCTGGTATTCCATTTAAAAATGGTAATGGAGAGTTTTATGGCTTTGCAGGATTGACTATCCGTAAAGGAAAAAGTTTTGCGCTTTTTAGAGCTCCTTATTGGGTGCCAGATCCTCATAACTTATTACATGATGCAGGAAGTGAATACAATGGTTTTCAACCAAGCTTTGAAACTAATATTTTTGATAGTATGGATGGTTTAGGTGTTAAGTTTGGATTGGGAGAATTCAAAATTGATGTTAGTGGAACATTTGGAATTAATACTGTTGACTACACAATTGGCAATACTTTAAATCCAGACTTAGGTGCTAATAGCCCAACTAATTTTGATGCTGGAGCTTATAAGTTTCAAAATTTAATTGGAAACGTTGATGTCTCAAGAAATTTTGGAGATTTCAGTTTGGCTTTTGGTATTGAAGCAAGAAACGAAAAATTTACTGTTGAAGCAGGTGAGCCTGATTCTTATTTTGGTGGTGGAGCTCAATCTTTTCCTGGGTTACAACCAAGTAATGCTTTAGAAGAAAATAGATCTAGTTTTGGTGCTTATGGTGATGTAGAATGGGATATTACCGAAAACTTTTTAATTGGTGGTGCTTTACGATATGAAAATTACAGCGACTTTGGTGGCAATACATCCTGGAAATTTAATGGTAGGTATAAATTAGGATCTAATGGAGCAATTAGAGCATCTATTAGTACTGGTTTTAGAGCTCCTGCTTTACATCAAATTTACTTAAGTAATATCCAAACTCTTGTTTCTGGAGGTACGGTATCTAACCAAGGTACCTTTAACAATGTAGATCCTGTAATCGTAGATGGTTTGGGAGTTCCTGCTTTAAAGGCTGAAACTTCAAATAATATTTCTGCCGGAATTACTTATAAGTTGACCAAAAACTTTTACGTTTCTTTAGATTATTATAATATTAAAGTTGATGATAGAGTTTTGTTTACTGGCGAAATTGGTTACCAAAATGGTGGTCCCGGTAATCCAAACAACAATCCCGTTGAGGAAATACTTGATGATTATGACGTAACAAGCTTAAAATTTTTCACCAATGCGGTAGATACTGAAACAAATGGTATTGATATTGTTGCTAATTATAATAATATAAAATTAGGCTCTGGAGTACTTGGAGCTACATTGGCATTTAACTGGAATGACACCGAAATTGTTGGAAATATTACAACTCCTCCAATTCTTGAACAAAATGGTTATGAAATCTTTAACAGAAAAGAAGCTTCTCGAATTGAATCTTCTAGACCTAAAACAAAGGGAACATTGGGATTAAATTATGATATCAATAAATTTCATGTGAATTTAAACAATACCTATTTTGGAGAAGTTACCTGGAAACACACCAATAATGGTTTAAATGGTGGAGATTTTGGCAATGGCCCAATTCCAATAAATGATGAAGATTTTGATCAAACTTTTTCTGGAAAAATAATTACCGACTTACTATTTGGATATGATATTTCTGATAAATTTGCTGTTAGCGCAACAGTAAATAACTTATTTAATGTTTATCCAGATGTTATAGACACCAAAGGTGATTTTGTAACAGATTTAGGTGGTAGGTTTAAATATCCTTGGGAAGTAAATCAGTTTGGATTCTCAGGAACAATTATTAAAGCTGGAATTACTTTTAGATTCTAGATCAAATAATTTATAAAC
>DAOUTI010000134.1 GCA_030626795.1 Flavobacteriaceae bacterium | reverse complement strand
GATGTAATCATTTTTAATAAGGACTATTTAAATAAATCCGAATGTGAACCAATACGGATTAATTTGATTGTTTTAGGGGTTTCAATTTGAAACCAAATTATTAACAAATCAGGTTTAATATGACATTCCCAATTTTCTTTATAAATACCTTTTAATTTATGAGGATTCATTTCAATAGGTACTCCATTTACCCCTTTTATCTGTAGTATTTTTAATAAATTAGATGTAATCTTAAAGTCTTTAGAGGAGCGTTTAACCTTTTTTAAATCTTTTTTAAATTTAGTAGTTGGTGTTAATTTATACATCTTTCTGTTTATAATGTATCCAAAAACTCTTCTAAATCTTCAATAGGTTTTAAATCATCGCTATGATGCGCCTCAAAAATTGCTTTTTTGGTTTCTTCATTCGGAATATCGCCAATATCTTTATATAATAAATACTCAATATAATTATTAAGACTCCTTTTTTGTGCTAAGGCTTTGTCTTTTATCATTTCTAATAAATCTTTATCTAATCTAAATGCTGTTTGGACTTTCATACGTACAAATATATAAAATAACAAAGTGTTATACAAGTGATATAATTCAAATTTTTATTCGTGACACCCTAAAAAAGCCATTTCAATTTTTTAGTCTGTCGAACTAATCCCGCTTTTTCAGCGGGATCTAGGTTTAATGCTTTTTATTTTATTAATACCTCACAATTACCCACCAATGGTTGACATACTTTCAGATACTTTTTTGTTTTTTCGGTTGGCTTCGGCAACAAACCCATTGATTGGTTTTTGTTGAACCGTTTTGATAAATAGCTCTTTTAACTCATCATCACTTGCACCATTGCGAATAAAATCTCGAATATTAAAAACGCCATCGTCAAAAAGGCAATTTTTAAATAAGCCTGTTGCTGTTATTCTTATTCTATTACAATCGTGGCAAATGGTTCGTGTAAAGGCAGGAATAATTCCGAAAGAACCGGTATAGCCATCAATTTTAAAATTTTTGGAAGTAGAAGATTTTTTATCGACCAATGGAATAATATTTTTGTAACTTTTTTGAATTTCAGCATATATTTTATCTAAATTCCAAACTTCATCTGTTTTGCGTAAACCAGTTCCGTTAAACGGCATTTCTTCAATAAATCGAACGGCAATATCTTTGTTTTTTGTTAGTTCAATAAAACTTGCAATTTCATTTGTATTGACACCTGGAAGAATAACCACATTTAATTTTATAGTCAGTTTGCTTGCCAACAATTTATCTAAAGTTTGGATGGTTTCTTCAAAAACATCACGGCGAGTAATTTGTTTAAATTTATCCGCTTTAAGCGTATCTAAACTCAAATTAACAGCATGGATTCCAAGCGTTTCCAATTTAGAAATATGCTTAGAAATTAAAGCACCATTGGTTGTGATATTAATCTGATCTAGTTTATCATTAAAAGAAAGTGTTTCTAAAAAATGGATAAAATCTTTTCGCACAAAAGGTTCGCCTCCAGTTAGGCGGACTTTATTTACGCCGAGTTCACTTAAAACACGGGTAATACGATACATTTCTTTGTAGGTCAATAAATCTTTTCGGTCAACAATATCAATACCATGAGCAGGCATACAATATTGACAACGTAAATTACAACGATCGGTAATTGCCAATCGTAAGTAAGTTATTTGTCTGCCAAATTTATCGGTTAACATCTTCATTCTATATCATTCAGAGATAAGTTGACAAATTTACGAAATTAATGGAAAGTTGTGTTTTAATTTATGTAATAATTATGACCTAGTGTGGTAGTTTATGCTTCATGGCATGGTATAAAAATGCGCCAATATGAGCCCCAAAAAGAACAACTAAAATGGACACAACTCCCTTACCAACCAAAATATACATGGGACCAGGGCAAGCACCACCTAATGCCCAACCTAATCCAAAGATTGTACCTCCAATTAAATTACGGTAAACACCTTTTTTCTTTGGAGCGACAATAATAGCTTCGCCTTTATAGGTTTTTAGGGTTTCATTTTTAAATAAATACATCAAAACTATTCCGATAACAACTGCTGACCCAATAACACCGTACATATGAAAGGACTGTAATTTGAACATTTCGTAAATGCGATACCAAGAAATGACTTCGGCTTTGCTCAATGTAATTCCGAAAAGAACACCTATCAATAAAAATTTAATATATTTCATGTCTTTATATTTTTTTATCTGTCATATGTAACACTCCTATTATTGTTCCTTTGAGTGACTAAATTTTTAGTTATGAGTGCTTTATTTTTTTAACTTCAAACTTCAAACTTCAGACTCTCGACTTCTGACTTTTTGACTTCTCCCTTTCTACTTTAAAAAATGTAAGGTAAAATAAACCATGTCATAACCAGGCCACCAATAAAAAATCCGGCAACGGCAATAAAAGATTCTAAAGACAGGTTGCTTAAACCAACAATGCCATGACCAGAGGTACAACCACCTGCATAGCGCGAACCAAAACCAACCAAAATACCAGCTATAATTAAAATAAGAAATCCTTTAAAAGTGAGCATAGTTTCTATGCTAAAAATTTCATCGGGTAAATAAGAGTCACCTGCATTATAAATACCTATTTCAGATAAACTTTCTATGGTTTGTGAACTTAATGCAATAGAATCATCAATAGTTAGCCATTGACTAGAAATAAATCCGCCAAGAATTAAACCAATAACAAAAACTAGATTCCATTTATTTTTTTTCCAGTCAAACTTAAAAAAATCAATCCATTTTCCAGCTCCACCCATGGCGCAAACGGTTTCTAAGTTTGATGAAACTCCGAATTTCTTGCCGAAGAAAAACATCAAATACATGCATAAAGCGATGAATGAGCCAGCGACGTACCATGGCCAGGGTTGTAAAATAAAGTCCATAAATCTTGATAGTTAGTGTTGTAAATATACCCGATAAAAAAAACTAACTTGTAACAATTGTTACATTTTAAAAATCTATAACCTCAATTTTATTTCTAAAAAGTTTAATTTTTCCTTGGTTTTCTAGCTGCTTTAAAAGTCTTGATACTACCACTCTTGAAGTGTTCAAATCAATTGCAATTTCTTGATGCGTTGTATTTAAAGTTGTATCTCGCATAATTTTTACTTTGTCTGTAAGGTATTTATACAAGCGTTGATCCATTTTCATAAAAGCTAAAGTGTCTATAGCTTCTAGCATTTCGTTCAAACGGATATTATAACTATCAATTACAAAACTTCTCCAAGATTTGTATTTTATCATCCATTCTTCTAATTTATGAACAGGAATAAAAATCACTTCTGATTCTTTTTCGGCAATGCCTCTAATTTTACTTTTCGTAGAAGTCAAACCGCTACCAAAAGATATGGTACATGTATCACCACGCTCTAAAAAATAAAGTACAATTTCATCACCATTATTTACTTCTCTACTTATTTTTATTGCACCAGTTAACATCAAAGGAATGCGATTAAAATTATCACCTATATCCAATAATAATTCATTTTCTCTAATTTTTTTGTAGGTTCCAACCTCAACAATCTCATCGAGTAGTTCTTGTTCGAAAACGACTTTATAAAATTCATTTAGCTTTTCTCTAATCATTTTAGTTCTCTT
The DNA here is from genome assembly GCA_030626795.1 of Flavobacteriaceae bacterium. Classification (GTDB taxonomy): domain Bacteria; phylum Bacteroidota; class Bacteroidia; order Flavobacteriales; family Flavobacteriaceae; genus Lutimonas. The sequence goes on along the minus strand of DAOUTI010000134.1, from coordinate 3,893 downwards.
TTATTTAAGGCATACAAGGTATAAAAATATATTAAGTTGACCTTATAGTTTATTTACCATATAATTTAATACCAACCCTGTTGCACCTATATTATTTTCAATGTATTCTTTTGAAACTCTTCCCTTCTCCTTTCTATAGTTTTTATCTTGAAATAGTTGACTTAATTGCGTATTCAATTCCGTACTATTATTAACTACATAACAAGCATTTATTTTTACCAAGTCAATTGCTTCTTGAAATTTTTTATAATTAGGACCAATAACTAACGGAATACCAAAAGTTGCAGGTTCTAAAATGTTGTGAATACCATTTTCAAATCCGCCACCAATATAGGCAGTATCAGCATAACTATATATTTTAGTTAAAATTCCAATGGTATCAACAATAAAAACTTGTGCATCGTTATTCTTTTCTTTATCAGAAAAAAGTATTGTTTTTTTATGAATAGATGCTTTTAAAGCAAGTATTGTTTTTTTATGAATATTGTGTGGGGCAATAATAAATTTTTCATTTTCACTTGCGTGGAAATTGATATAGTTTACCAAATAGGTTTCGTCTTTTTGCCAGGTACTTCCTGCAACTAAAGTGTATTTATTTTGTACAAAATCTTCAATAAAATTCAAATGATTATCTTGTTTTGTGATTTCATAAACACGATCAAAACGTGTGTCACCACTTAAAGTAATATTTTTAAAGTCAATATTTTGTAATAAGTTGTACGAATCTTGATTTTGGACGAAAAAGTGTGAAAAAGCTTTCAGAGATTTTCGCATCCAATTTCCATAGCCTTTAAAAAAAGCTTGATTTTCTCTAAAAATTCCAGAGACTAAAATAGTTTCTACTTTCTGTTTTTTAAGCTGATTTAAAATGTTAGGCCAAAATTCATATTTTACAAATATTGCCATACTAGGATGTACTATTTCTAAAAATTTTATGACATTATTTTTTGTATCTAATGGTAAGTAAGCAACAACATCTGCGAAAGCATAATTTTTACGCACCTCATATCCCGAAGGAGAGAAAAAAGTCAAAACTATTTTATAATTTGGAAATTGCGATTTAACTTTTTCAATTATTGGTCTTCCTTGCTCAAACTCACCAAGTGAAGCACAGTGAAACCAAATAGTTTTATCCTTTTTTGAAATAGCAGATTCTAATTTACTAAAAGTTTCTTTTCGACCTTCAACAAAATAGGAGAGCTTTTTATTGAAAATCGCGATGATTTTTAATAAAAATCCTGTAAAATGAATTGCTATGTTATAAAAAAAATACATTGGTGCTGCTAAAATATATATTTTGGTTTTAAGCGAGTAAATAATTTGTATTTTTGTTTTTCTCATTTTCGCTTAAAGCGGAAGAATAAAAATGAAGATTATGAATAAAATTCAAATGGTTGACTTACAAAGTCAATATAAAAAAATACAACCAGAAATAGACAAAGCAATATTAAATGTAGTTGGGTCTGCTGCTTTTATTAATGGTCCAGAAGTAAAACAATTTCAAGCCGATTTAGAAAAATATTTAGATGTAAAGCACGTAATTCCGTGTGCAAACGGTACAGATGCTTTGCAAATTGCAATGATGGGATTAGGTTTAGAACAAGGTGATGAGGTAATTACTGCCGATTTTACTTTTGCAGCAACCGTTGAAGTAATCGCACTTTTAAAATTAACACCGGTTTTGGTTGATGTTGACGCGGATACTTTTAATATGAATATCGATGCATTAAAAAAGGCAATTACCCCAAAAACAAAGGCCATTGTACCTGTACATTTATTTGGACAATGTGCCAATATGGAAGCCGTTTTAGAAGTTGCCAAAGCACATAACTTATATGTTATTGAAGATACGGCTCAAGCGATTGGTGCAGATTATACTTTTAAAAATGGTACCACTAAAAAAGCAGGAACGATAGGAAACGTTGGAACAACATCTTTTTTTCCATCCAAAAATTTAGGTTGTTATGGTGACGGTGGTGCAATTTTTACTAACGATGACGATTTAGCTCATATTATTCGAGGTATAGTAAATCATGGTATGTATAAAAGGTATTATCACGATGTGGTTGGAGTAAATTCTAGACTAGATAGTATTCAAGCTGCGGTTTTAAGATTAAAACTACCGCATTTAGATGCTTATTGTGATGCAAGAAAAAATGCAGCAGTGTATTATAATCAAGGCTTTTCTGTTTCGAACAAAATAACAACTCCAGTAACAAGTAATTTTACAACACATGTTTTCCATCAATATACGCTTCGTGTAAATGATGTAGATAGAAATGCATTGCATCAACATTTATTAGATAATAATATTCCAAATGCAATTTATTATCCTGTGCCTTTACATAGTCAAAAAGCTTATGTAGATTCTCGTTATAAAGAAGAAGATTTTGCTGTTACGAATGAATTGATCGAAACGGTTATTTCTTTACCAATGCATACCGAGTTAGAAAAAGAACAACAAGATTTTATTATCAAATCTATTTTAGATTTTGTGAAATAAACATCTCTCATGAGATGGAAATAGAACTATGAATAAAGAAAAAGGAAAAATTTTAATAACCGGTGGTCTAGGATTTATTGGTTCACACACCGTTGTTGAATTACAAAATGAAGGGTTTGAAGTTGTCATCATTGACGATTTATCAAATTCTAAAATTGAAGTTTTAGACGGTATTACTTCCATTACTGGGATAAAGCCAGAATTTGTGCAACTAGATTTGAAAGTAAAACAAAAGGTTACTGAATTTTTTAAAAACCATCAAATAGAAGGAGTAATACATTTTGCAGCATCAAAAGCAGTTGGTGAAAGTGTAGAGCAACCTTTAAAATATTACGAAAATAACATATCTACTCTGGTGTATTTATTACAAGAAATGGCAAAAAACGAAGTAAATCGTTTTATATTTAGCTCATCTTGTACAGTTTATGGTCAAGCCGATGAGTTACCAATTACCGAGAAAGCACCAATAAAATTGGCAGAATCTCCTTACGGGAATACCAAACAAATTGGTGAAGAAATTATTAATGACACAACAAGGGTTGGCAATTTACAAGCGATAGCCTTACGTTATTTTAATCCGATTGGAGCGCATAAAAGTGTTAAAATTGGTGAATTGCCTATTGGAGTTCCTCAAAATTTAATTCCTTTTGTTACTCAAACTGCTGCAGGAATTAGACAAGAATTGTCTGTTTTTGGTGACGATTATCCCACGCATGATGGTACTGCCGTAAGAGATTATATTCATGTGGTTGATTTGGCTAAAGCACATATTGCTGCATTAAAAAGATTGATTTCAGGAGAAAATAAAGAAAAAATGGAATTTTTTAATGTAGGAACAGGTAAAGGAAGCTCGGTATTAGATGTCATTAAAGCTTTTGAAAAAGTAAGTAATAAAAAACTAAACTATAAAATTGTTGGTCGAAGAGAAGGAGATATTACATCGGCTTATGCGGATACTTCTTTTGCAAATAAAGAATTGGGCTGGCAAACAAAATTAGATTTAGAAGACGCTTTAGCATCCGCTTGGAAATGGCAATTGAAACAGAAATAAGATTAAAGAAAAAAGCTTAAAATAAATTATGAATAAAAAAATATTAATTACTGGTGGCGCTGGTTTTATAGGATCACATGTTGTAAAACTTTTTGTAAACAAGTATTCAAATTATCAAATTTTTAATTTAGATGCACTGACCTATGCTGGTAATCTAGAAAACATAAAAGATATTGAAAAAGCATCTAATTATACTTTTGTAAAAGGAGATATTAAAGATATTGATTTTATCAATTCACTGTTTAAAAAACACCAATTTGATGCGGTAATTCATTTGGCTGCCGAGAGCCATGTAGATCGTTCCATCACCCATCCCAATGATTTTATTGAAACCAATGT
>DAOUTI010000222.1 GCA_030626795.1 Flavobacteriaceae bacterium | reverse complement strand
TGGAGCAATAAAAATCATTGGAAATGGGCAACAGAGCCTAACCCAAGAGAAAAAGCCTCCTTTTTAAAAGAGAATATAAACCCAATCGAAAGCAGCGGCCAGTTAAATTATATTACAATTCCTGAAAAGAAATTTTTACAAAATTCAGACTTAGGATTCGATATATTATTTGCTGATGGTCATACCGAAAAACAAATGATTCCACATATAAAATACCAAGAAAAAACTTTGGTTTTTATGGCAGATTTGTTACCAACCGTTGGTCATATACCATTGCCTTATGTAATGAGTTATGATGCGAGACCATTAGTTACCATGGATGAAAAAGCCAAGTTTTTAAAAGAAGCTGCCGATAATAATTATTATCTTTTTTTAGAGCATGATGCTAAAAATGAAATTTGCACAGTAAAACATACCGAAAAAGGAGTAAGATTAGATCAAACTTATAAATTCAACGAATTATTCAAATAAAAAATAACCAAATTCAAATAAAAAATGATAAATAAGAAATTAATTTTAGGATTAGGATTATCAATAATCCTTGCAAGTTGTAGTACAACAAAAAACATACATAATATTGCTGTTCCTCAAGGATCAACAACTGCTGTAACAATTCCTGCCAAAAAAGGAACAATGACCAAAGAAGAAATTCAAAAATGGCCACATGCCGATATTACTACGGATTCAATTCCAGGCATGAGTTTAGCAAAAGCTTACCAATTTGTTGCCGATAAAAAAGCAACTACAGTAATTGTTGCTGTAATTGATTCGGGTATTGATATTGAACATGAAGATTTAAAAGATAATGTTTGGACCAATAGTGATGAAATTGCCGGAAACGGAAAAGATGATGATAACAATGGATATATTGATGATATACATGGTTGGAACTTTTTAGGTGGTGAAGGAACAGCAACTCCTGAACAATTAGAAATAACCAGAATTTATGAAAAACTAAATGCCAAGTATGCTAACAAAACCGCAGAGCAAATTTCTGAAAAAGAAAAAGAAGAATATGCTTATTACCAAAAAGTTAAAAAAGACTTTGAAAAAAGAATTGCAGAAGCCACAGGTAATTATGATTATTATCAAAAAACTATAAAATATTTAACTACTGCCAATGAAGAAGCAATAAAAAAATTAGGTAAAGAAGACTACACTATTGCTGATTTAAACACCTTAGAGGAAGCTGAAAGAAGTCCAATTTTAATGCAAATTATTGGGAATGGTGGGACAGTAGCCGAAGTTAAAAAACAATTAGATGGTGGCCTCAAATATTACGGATCCCAAGTTAACACCATGTATAACCTTGATTTTAATGGTAGAACTACTGGTGATAATGCTTATGATATTAAAGATGTTCCTTACGGGAATGCTTTTACTATTGGGTCAATAGATGATGAAATGCACGGTACTCACGTATCTGGAATTACATTAGCAACAAGAAATAATGGCAAAGGAATGAATGGTGTTGCTAAAAATGTAAAATTGATGACAGTTAGAACTGTTCCTGATGGTGATGAATATGATAAAGATGTTGCACTAGCAATTCGTTATGCAGCAGACAATGGCGCAAAAGTAATTAACATGAGTTTTGGTAAAAGCTACTCACCAAATCCAGAATGGGTTCATGAAGCTTTTAAATATGCTGCAAGTAAAGATGTACTTCTAGTTCATGCAGCTGGAAACGATGGTAAAAATATTGACAAAAGTGATAATTTTCCAACCGATGCACCTAATAAAGTAAATGAAATAACTAATAATATAATTACCGTTGGAGCAATGACTCGTCAATATGATGAAAATTTAGTGGCAACTTTTTCAAACTACGGTAAATTAAATGTTGATATTTTTGCTCCAGGCTTAGAGATTTATTCAACAATTCCAAAAAACGAATACAAATCCATTCAAGGTACATCTATGGCAGCTCCAGAAGTTGCGGGAGTTGCTGCCTTAGTTCGCTCTTATTACCCTCAGCTTTCAGCAAGTCAAGTAAAACATATCTTGATGAACTCTGGTACTAAAGTTGATTTTGATGTTTTATTACCTAAAGGAGAAGGGAAAAAAGTTCCTTTTAGTGATTTATCCGTTTCCGGAAGAGTTTTAAATGCTTATAACGCATTAAAAATGGCTGATGAAATGGTTAATGGAAAATAATTAATTTAACAAAACAATATTAGGGTTTAACAAATATTCAAATTGAATATTTGTTAAACCCTAACTTTTTAAAAGCAAAATAATATGAAAAAAATTACTTTCTTACTTCTTTCTCTAATCAGTTTTGGCCTATTTGCTCAAAGCAAAACCTATTGGCAACAACATGTTGATTATACTATGGAAATAGACATGGATGTTGAAAATTACCAATTTGATGGAAAACAAAAATTAGTATACACTAATAATTCACCTGATGAATTAAATGAGATTTTTTATCATTTACAATTCAATGCTTTTCAACCTGAAAGTGAAATGGATATGAGGTTACAAAACATATCGGATCCTGATGACAGAATGGTAAATAATTTAGGTACAAGAGAAACACCAAATTACGAAAGTAGAATATCAAAACTTAAGCCCGATGAAATTGGTTTTCAAAAAATAAAATCCTTACTGCAAAATGGAAAAGCAGTAAAATACGAAGTTATTGGTACTATATTAAAAGTGACTTTAAACGAACCTATTAAAGCTGGAAAAAAAGCAACTTTTAAAATGGAGTTTCAAGGGCAAGTACCTGTTCAAATTAGAAGATCTGGAAGAAATAATGCAGAAGGTGTTGCTTTATCTATGGCACAGTGGTATCCTAAATTAGCCGAATATGATAATGAAGGTTGGCATGCTAACGAATATATTGCACGTGAGTTTTATGGCGTTTGGGGAAACTTTGATGTAACCATCAAAATAGATAAAAATTACACCATTGGTGGAACTGGATATTTACAAAATCCACAACAAGTTGGCCATGGTTATGAAGATAAATCTAAAAAATTAAATCTGCCAAAAGGCAATAAATTAATTTGGCATTTTAAAGCACCAAAAGTTCATGACTTTACTTGGGCTGCTGATACAGAATATCTACACGATATCAAGCAAGTTCCAAACGGAGCTACCCTACACTTTTTATATAAAAACAAGCCACAAACAATTGAAAATTGGAAAAAAATGCAAGATGAAGCTGTAAAAACTATGCAGTTTTATAACAAAATTGTAGGTAATTATCCTTATAAACAATACTCTATAATTCAAGGTGGAGATGGCGGCATGGAGTATGGTATGTGCACTTTAGTAAATGGTAATGTAAAATTATCATCTTTAATCGGA
>DAOUTI010000189.1 GCA_030626795.1 Flavobacteriaceae bacterium | reverse complement strand
TGGGCTACTATATTTTTCAATACTTTTACGATAAACATTTGAGAAATAAGAATTACATGAGCGATAGATACCAACATTTAATCTAATAGGTGCACCAACAATTCCACAGTGACAAGCCATTTTTCTACTTCCATATCTATAACCATGATAGCAATAAAAAGCAGTTTGTGGTGTAATAATTTCTTCTTGTAATCCAATTAAAGCATTAACAAGTTTAAAAGGTGAACCAGGCGGGTATTGTGCTTGTAAACCTCTATCTAACATTGGCTTTTTTATAGTATCATTGAAAAGCAAAACAGAGTTTTTTGAGCGTTTTCTCCCCACCATCATGTTGGGGTTATAGCTTGGTGTAGACACTAATGCTAATATCTCTCCAGTAGATGGCTCAATAGCTACAATTCCACCACGTTTATTATACATTAGTTTTTCGGCGTATTGTTGTAAATCTATATCAATAGTAAGTGAGATATCTTTTCCTGGTATTGCAAGGGTATCGAAAATCCCATTTTTATAAGCTCCTATTTCTTTATTAAAACGATTTTTTTGAATAAAATTAACACCTTTAATACCACGTAATTCATTCTCATATTGTTTTTCAACACCTTGAAAACCAATTAATTCACCTGGTTGATAGTACTTGCTTTTTTGTATAATTTTTTCGTTTACCTCGCTAATATATCCTAAAACGTTGGCAGAAGTATTTAAAGGATATTGGCGTATAAACCTCTTTTGAATATAAAACCCTTTAAATTTATACATTTTTTCTTGTAAATAGGCATAGTCTTCTTTTGATAACTGACTTAAAAAAATAGATGGAATTCTTGGAGAGTAATTTTTTGCTCTCTTGTATTTTTTTATAAAATCAATTTTAGTGATTTTTAATAAATCACAAAATTCTATAGTATCTAAAGGTTTAACATCTTTAGGGATAATCATAACATCATAAGAACTTTGATTGGCAACCAATAGTTTTCCATTTCGATCATAAATAAAACCTCTATCGGGATAGGCATATTTTGTAGTAACAGCCGAATTATTTAAAGGATTTTTTCGATGTTTGTCATCAATTATTTGCAAATAAAACAGCCGAGCTATAAATAGGAAACCTATGGTAATAATCAAAAAATACAACAAAAATTTTCTTGACATTTTATTTTTTTCTTGCAATAAACGTATAGCTTATCATGATTAAAATTATTGTAAACACACTAGTTAGTAGTGTTTTAGAGATTATAATCCCGAAATCATTCCATTTAAAATATTCTAAACCAAACACAATAAAATGATGTATAAAAGTAAGTATTATAATATAAACAAATACCTTACCATAAGGTAGTTTGTGGATGTTTGTTATTGAATAATCAATCTCTCGTTTACCCATCACACTTTTTAAAACAGGGATTCTAATAAAAGCAATAAAAAGTGTTGCAGCAGCATTGATACCTCCCGAATTTGAAAAAATATCAATGCTTAAACCTAAGAAAAAACTCAAAAATATTAGTTGAAAGTTAATTTTTTTAATAGGATAATAAAATATGAAGAGGATATATAAAAACGGATTGATATAGCCCAAAAAATTTATATGATTTAAAACTACTATTTGAAGTAGTATTAAACCTACAAAGAAGAAAATAGTATTTAAAGTATCCTTATTCATTTGAAGTTTTTTCTTCTAGATTTTTAATTTCTATGATATCAAAGTTATTGATTACTTCAACAAAACCAATAGAACTCATATCGTTAAAAAGTTTAATATTGATAAATTCGTAATTATTATTTTTTGTCTTAAAATCTGTTATTTTCCCTACTGGAATTCCTTCTGGAAAAATTGAAGATCGTCCTCCAGTTATTATTGTATCTCCAACTCGTATCGCTGCTTGAATTGGCAAATCAATTAGTTGTACTGTATTGTAATTTTTATTGTTCCAGCTTAAGCTACCAAAATGGTTGCTATTTAAAAGTTTGACATTAATTCGAGAATTTACGTTTAAAATAGATAATACGGTAGCATACTTTTTAGATACACTTTTGGTTATACCAATTATTCCTAAGTTGTTAATTACCCCTAAATCTGTTTTAATATTATTTAAACTTCCTTTGTTAATTGTTAGGTAGTTATTGTTTTTGCGAAAATTATTATTTATTACTTTTGCCGATGTGTAACTATATTTTTGATTAAAATTAATTGTGTCAATAATTTTGGTCTCAATTTGTGAAATAGTTTTGTTATGCTTATTTAATAAATTTTTTAGCTGTACATTTTCTTCTGATAATCGCAGGTTTTCTTCCTTTAAAAGATAAAACTCTTTTAAATTATTCATTTTATTATAAATACCTCCAGAGACAAAATTTGCTGAATTAATAAATTTACTTTTGTGATAAGAATGACTTTGAATCGTAAAAAAAATTGCAATAGTTTCTAGCAACAAAAATAAGAGAGAAAATTTATTCTTGTATAGAAATGAAATGATTTGTTGCATAATGTAATACTAAGTCTATTTCATTAATACGCTTTTGTATTTTTCAAGGTCTTTTAAAGCAATCCCTGTGCCTCTTACTACAGCCCTTAGCGGGTCTTCTGCAACGTAAACCGGCAAGTCAGTTTTGCGAGATAAACGCTTGTCTAAACCTCTTAGCATAGAGCCGCCACCTGCTAAATAAATACCTGTATTGTATATATCTGCAGCTAATTCAGGCGGAGTTTGTGATAAAGTTTCCATTACTGCATCTTCAATTCTTAATATTGATTTTTCTAGTGCTTTTGCAATTTCTCTGTAAGATAATTCAATTTGTTTTGGTTTACCACTTAATAAATCTCTTCCTTGAATGAATATATCATCTGGCGGAGTTTCAAGATCTTCGGTAGCTGCTCCAATTTGAATTTTTATTTTTTCAGCTGTGGATTCACCAACATATAAATTATGTTGTGTGCGCATATACATTGCGATATCACTTGTAAAAACATCTCCTGCAACTTTAACAGATTTATCGCAAACAATTCCGCTTAAAGCGATAACTGCGATTTCGGTTGTACCACCCCCAATATCAATAATCATGTTGCCTTTTGGTTGCATAATATCAATGCCAATACCAATTGCTGCAGCCATTGGTTCGTAAATCAAGTAAATCTCTTTGGCATTCATTTGTTCGGCAGAATCACGAACGGCGCGTTTTTCAACTTCAGTTATTCCAGAAGGAATACAAATAACCATACGTAATGAGGGACGAAAAAAACGATTTTTTATGGTAGGAATTTCACGAATAAATTCTCTAATCATTTGTTCAGAAGCCTCAAAATCAGCAATAACGCCATCTTTTAAAGGTCTGATTGTTTTAATGTTTTCGTGAGTTTTTCCTTGCATCAAATTGGCTTTTTTACCAATTGCAATTATTTTTTTTGTAGTACGATCCATCGCAACAATTGACGGACTATCAACCACAACTTTCCCCTTATGAATGATTAAAGTATTTGCAGTGCCTAGGTCAATTGCAATGTCTTCGGTCATAAAATCAAAAAAACCCATAAATATATTTTTGTTAAGTAGTTTGTATTCTGAATATCACAAATGTAATAAAATTACCTTATTCATTACACGAATGATATAAAATAGTTTAAGCTATTTTATATCATTCATTATATAATATTTTTTAATGTCTAAAAGTGAAGGGAATTTTATATAGCAAATATACAATTAATGTTTAAAATGCCTAGTGCCTGTAAATACCATTGACATATTATTTTCATTGCAATAATCAATAGATAATTTATCTTTTATTGATCCACCTGGTTGAATTACAGCTGTTACTCCTGTATTATCGGCAATTTCTACACAATCTGGAAAAGGAAAAAAAGCATCACTTGCCATAACCGAACCTTTTAAATCAAATCCAAAATGATTCGCTTTTGTAATAGCTTGATTTAACGCATCAACTCTCGATGTTTGACCCGTACCACTTGCATAAAGTTGTTTGTTTTTTACCAAAACAATCGTATTTGATTTGGTGTGTTTGCATATTTTTGAAGCAAATAATAAATCATCTACTTCATTATTACTTGGATACAGCTTTGTAGCTTGAGATAAATGAGATTTGTTATCAGTGATATTGTTTTTTTCTTGTGATAAAACACCATTTAAAGCAGTGCGATAATTAGCTTTTGGTAAAGTAATATTTTTTTGAATTAAAATAATTCTATTCTTTTTGCCTTTTAAAATTTCAATCGCTTTTTCATCATATTCTGGAGCAATTACTACTTCGCAAAAAAGTTTATGAATTTCTTCCGCTGTAGCAGAATCGATTTTGGTATTGGCAATTAAAACGCCACCAAATGCCGATTGTGGATCGCCAGCCAAGGCATCAACATAAGCCTGTAAAAGTGTTTCTCTTTGTGCTAAACCACAGGCATTATTGTGTTTTAAAATCGCAAAAGTTGGTTTCGATGTTTCTGAATTAAACTCACTCATTAAGTTTACAGCGGCATCAACATCTAATAAATTATTATAACTTAATTCTTTACCGTGTAATTTATCAAATAAATCATTTAAATTCCCAAAGAAAAACCCTTTTTGATGCGGATTTTCACCATAGCGTAAAGTACTTACTTGATTAAAGCTTTTTCTAAATTCAATATCA
>DAOUTI010000163.1 GCA_030626795.1 Flavobacteriaceae bacterium | reverse complement strand
CAATTTTTATTTGTTCTTGATAATCTGGTCCGTAAACTTCTGCCACTAAAGTGGATAAAACTGGTGGGCCAGGTGGAACTTCAACAACCTTTACATTGGCATTAAATGCACTTGCAATTTTTTGAATTTCTGGACGAAAGACTGTTGAAATATAATGGCTTTGTTCTTCTCGGTCGCCTTTATCAATTAAATTAACTTGAATATCAGCAACATTCGAACCTCTTCTTAAATCGTAGTGTCTTACCAACCCATTAAATGTGATAGGAGAAGAAGTTCCAACGTAAGTTTGATAATTATTTACAAACTCACTTTCTTTAATATATTGCGTAATTTCTTTGGTAACCATTTCGGTACGCTCTAAAGTAGTTCCTTCGGGCATATCAATAATTACTTGAAATTCGTTTTTATTATCAAATGGTAACATTTTAACAGCGACAGCTTTGGTTAAAAACATGCTCGATGTTGCTAAAAGTAAAAGTATATTAATACCAAAAAAGGCATAACGATATAATTTTTTATCTAAAAGAGGGTCGATTATCTTTTTGTAAATAGTAAAAATCTTAGATTGCTCTAATGTTTCTCCTTTTTCACTTTTCTTTTCACTATCTTTTTCTCGTAAGAAAATATATCCCAAATATGGAGTAATAGTTAATGCAACAAATAATGAGATTAACATAGCTATAGATGCTCCAATAGGCATCGGACTCATATATGGTCCCATTAAACCAGAAACAAATGCCATTGGTAAAACAGCAGCAATAACTGTAAATGTTGCTAAAATGGTTGGATTACCAACTTCATTAATCGCATATAACGCAGCTTGTTTGAATGGTAAGCGTTTCATTTTGAAATGCCTGTGCATATTTTCGGCAATAATAATAGAGTCATCTACTACAATACCTGTTACAAAAACCAAAGCAAATAAAGTAATTCGGTTTAGGGTGTAATCCATAAAGTAGTAACTAAATAAAGTTAGTGCAAATGTTACCGGAACGGATAAAAACACAACCAAACCACCACGCCAACCCATTGCTAACATCACAACTAAAGAAACTGAGATGATTGCAATAACCAAGTGACTTAATAACTCGGAAACCTTATGAGAAGCAGTAGCTCCATAATTTCTAGTTTCAGAAACATGAACATCATTTGGAATTATATTTTTCTTTAAACTTTCAATTTTATCTAAAATAACTTCAGATATTTTCATGGCATCTCCACCTTTTTTCTTTCCAATGGAAAGTGTTACCGCATTGTATTGAGATGGGTATTGAGTGGATTCATTAGCAGATGCTTTACCATAACCAAAAGTAACATATTCTTTAGCTGTTTCTGGGCCATCTGTTACTTTAGCAATTTGCTTTAAATAAACAGGTTTATTATTATTTACACCTATTATTAAGTTTTTTACATCTTCAATATTAGTTAAAAAATTGCCTGTATGTACAATAAATTCAGTGTCATTATTGCTTATTTTGCCAGAGTTTGATTGTTGGTTACTCACTTGAATTTTTTGAGCAACACTTAAAAAATCAACTTTATTTTCAGCCATTTTATCTTTGTCAAGGATAACACTAACTTCTCTACTTCTTCCACCAATAATTTGAGAAATAGCAACACCATTTACTTTTTCAATTTCGTTATTAACCTCTTCAACAATTTGCTTTATTTGATAATCGTCATAATTTTCACTCCAAAAAGTCAAACCTAAAACAGGAACATCATCAATGGCTCTTGTTTTTACCAATGGCATGGATACACCTTGCGGCATTTGATCAAGATGCTTGATAATTTCATTATATAATTGTACAAAAGAACGCTCAATATCTTCACCAACATAAAATTGAACAATTAACATAGCTTGTTCTTTCATTGAAGTAGAATAAACATATTCAACTCCAGGTAAGTTACTTACAATTTTCTCGAGTGGTTTAATCACTTTTGACTCAACCTCGCTCGGACTCGCACCAGGAAACTGAACAAAAATATCAGCAATTGGTACTTCAATTTGTGGTTCTTCTTCTCTAGGAATCAAAAATGAACTGTAAATACCAATTATCATAAAAATGATCATCAATAAAATAGTAAGTTTTGATTCTAAGAATGATGCTGCTATTTTTCCTGCAAAACCTTTTTCCATAATTAATTATTTTACGTTTAATTTAACACCATTATATAATTTTCCTTCAGCGGAAACAATATATTTTTCATCTTTAGTTAATCCAGTTAAAACTTCAACTTTATCTTCTAAATTATTACCAATTTTTAACCAGCGTAAAATGGCAGTATTTGATTTGCTAACAGTATATATTCCAATTAATTGACCTTGATTTACTAAAGCAGATTTTGGGACAATTATATTGTTGTTTATACCATTTTTTAAAGTGAAGTTTGTGGAAACAAACATACCTGAATATAATTTTATTTTAGGATCATTTTTTAGTTTAATTTTAACTAAATATTGACCACCAGTATTTTGTGAAGAAGTGCTCACCTCACTTACTTTACCTTGTAGTTTTTTACCAGTAGATTTGATGTACACTTGTACAGTTTCACCATTTTTAATCTGTGTAATTTCCGTTTCCGGAATTAATGCTGTTGCTACATATTTACCTGGAGCTTCTAAACTAAATAGCGGCATACCAGGATTTGCCATATCACCTTCATTAATAGTTTTTGAAGTAATTACACCGCTAAAAGGGGCTTTGATATTACTATATGCAAGCATTGCATTGATTTCATTTTGCATTTGTTTTGCTGCTTCAACTTGTGCCTTTGCAATTTCGTAACGTGTAGTTATATCATCAAACTCTTTTTGTGAAGCACTATTTTGTTCGTATAATTTTTTAAATCTTTCATAATCCTTTTCGGCAATATGAAATCCAGACTCGGCTTGACTCAAACCTGCATTAGCTTGTGCTTTTTTTGCTTCAATATCTGTATTGTTGATATTTATTAAAAGTTGTCCTTTTCTAACTTTATCTCCAACTTTTACATGTATTTTTGAAACATAGCCCATCATTCGAGTGCTAATATTTGCAAATTGTTCGGTTTCAATTTGTCCACTGGCACTAAAATAAGCTCCTCCTTGTTGCATTGACGGACTTGCTATTGTAACGTTAACAGGTGTTTCATTATCAGTAGTAGCTTCTTTTTTATCGCTACAATTAACTAGTAACAAAGCTAAAAATAAAGTGGGTATAAATATTTTCATGGTTTTGTTTAAAGTATTCATTTTTAATATTTTATTTAGTTAGGAAGTTTAAATAAGCTAATGTGTAATTGTAGTTATATATAGCTTGAAAATAATCTAATTCTTTTTGTTGGTATTGTGTTTCTACAAATAATAAATCGGTTGTTTTTTCAAGACCTTGCTCGTATCTATTGGACTTGATACGAAAAGCTTCTTCTGATTGATCTAAAGCTAATTTTGAAAGCGTAACATTATTCTTAACATCATTTAGTCTGCGTTTTGTTTTGTTCAATTCTAATTTGCTTTGGGCGATATAATTATCTTTATTTAAGTTGGCTTTTTCTAACTGGGCTTTTTCATAATGAATTTTGCCAATATTTTGATATCCTCCAAAAATATCCCAAGATAATTGTAATCCGAAAAGGTAATTATCAGCTCCAAAACCAAAAACTTCACTATCATTCCATTCGTAATTTGCAAAAGCATTGGCTCTAGGAATAAAACTCATTTTTGATGATTTTAACATTTGCTCTTGTGCATCTACTCCAAACTGCATGGCTTGAATATCATTTCTTTGATTATTTAACTGTTTGTTTTCATCAAAATTTAAGACTTGTAGCATAAGTTCATTACTTGGTATATAGACAACTTCATCATTATTACCGATTAAAAAGGCTAAATAATCAGATACATTTTTTACGTTACTATTTGCATATTGTAGTTGGTTTTCAATTTCTGTGAGTCTAACTTCAACATTCAAATAATCAGCATTTTGAATTAAACCTTGGTCTAAACTATTTTTTGTAATTTTTTGATTTTCTAAAGCGGTCTCTTTAGCTTTTTCAATTACAGTAACCGATTTATAAGCCAATTGTAATTGCATATAAGTTTTAATTACTTCTAGTTCTAAATAATCACTTGCTCTTTCAGTTTGTAAATTGACTGCTTGTAACTGTAAATTGGAAGCTTTTCTTTTATTCCACCCATCCACATTGATAAGAGGTTGTAATAATTCAATACGAGTATTAAAGTTTTCTACTTGTCCTGGATCATTTAGAGAAGCAGGATTAAAGTCTTCGACAGTAACTGTTTTTTGCAATAGTTTAAACCCAAAAGCATTTAAAGGGTTGTTTGTAAAAGAACTTGTATTTGAGACATTTAATTTTGGTAAAATAACTGCTCTAGTTTGTTCGTAATTAGCTTTTGCAATAGCATAATCTTGTTTTGAAATTTTAAGATTAGCATTATTTTCATTTGCTTTTAATTTAGCTTCATTTAAACTAATTTCTACCTTGTTTTGTGAATACAAGTTTGTAGAAAATGAAAATATTATTAAGCTGAATATAAATATTTTAGAAATCTTAATTAATTTGTTAGTAGACATCATATAATTTCAATTTTAAGAACGTGCAAAAATACCTTGATATGTTGCTTTGATAAGTAACCTATAGCACATAAAGTTAGCTAAAAATGTGTAAAAAATAGTTGTAAACTAAATTAATTATCAGATAACAAGTTGATTATGTTGATATTACTTGAGTTTAGTGATGCAATTTTTTTATGATATTTATCATAAAACATCTATGTAATTGTTATTAAAGTAAATTTAATGATTGAATAAATGTACTGATGGATTGATTATGAAGAAGCTTTTAAATAATTAATACGGGTGATTATTTTATTTTAGTTGCTGTTCCTTTTTGTTTGAAATTGGAACCTTTGTAATATGCTTTAAATTCGTACGAATTTTTTTTAACTCCAGTAATTTTTACATGAAATGGGGTACTATCTAATAATGTTTTTGGGTTTGTTTTTACCAGTATATATTCAAAACTATTAACCCATTTAATGTTAAATGTATCTTTTGTTTTATTATAAGTTTCAATTTGGAGGGTGTCATTTCTGTAAGCAATAGAAGTTATTTCACTATCGTCTAATATTGTTTTAAAAGTTCCTGTTTTAAAATTATTTGGAATAGCTTTAGGTTTATCCTGACAAGAAAATAGAATTATAAAGGCAAATAGAGATAGTAACTTATTCATGATGCAAATATAAATAAAAAGAGATCATAGAAATATTATTTTCTATGATCTCAGATAAAATCTTATTCAATAAATAACTATATTCCAGTATAATTACTTGGTGTAATCATTTTTAATTCATTTTTGATAGCATCACTAACGTCAAGCGTATCAATAAAATTTGCTATAGATTGTTGTGTAACGGCTTCATTGGTTCTTGTTAAACCTTTTAAGGCTTCGTAAGGGTTTGGATATGCTTCACGGCGTAAAATGGTTTGAATAGCTTCAGCTACTACAGCCCAATTGTTTTCTAAATCCTTTGCAAATGCCTCTTTGTTTAATAACAGTTTGTTCAATCCTTTCATGGTCGAAGTAAACGCAATGAT
>DAOUTI010000183.1 GCA_030626795.1 Flavobacteriaceae bacterium | reverse complement strand
CCATTTTTAGATAAAGAGTTTATAGATGTTGCCATGCGTATCAATCCACAGGATAAAATGATTAACGGTGAGCGTATGGAAAAATGGGTGATTCGTAAAGCTTTTGAAAGTTATTTACCTGAAAGCGTTGCTTGGAGACAAAAAGAACAGTTTTCTGACGGTGTAGGTTATTCTTGGATTGACACTTTAAAAGAAGTTGTTGATAAAGAGGTGAGTGATGAGCAATTGGCAAATGCGAAATATAAATTTCCAATTCAAACGCCTACAAGTAAAGAAGAATTTTATTATCGCTCCATTTTTGCTTCACATTTCCCATCAGATACAGCTGCACTTTGTGTGCCTCAGGAAGCATCAGTTGCTTGTAGTACAAAAATTGCTTTAGAATGGGATGAAAGTTTTAAAAATATGAACGACCCAAGTGGTAGAGCAGTGGCTAGTGTGCATGATGATGCATATTAGAATAAAATTGAAGTTTAAATGCAAAAATAGTATATGTTTGAAAAGATATACTAGTTTTAATTGATTTATTGTTTCAACTTTACCAGATTAATACTATTTTTAAGGGTGGATATTGTATTAATTATTTGATGCCCCTTATATAAGTTAACATCTGGAAAATAAAAATATTTTTTATTGAGGTATAAAAACTACTTTTTGGTAATTGTTAAAAAATTATGGGAAGCGCTAACAGATCTTATTCCAATAATCGTTGTTGTAGTTTTTTTTCAAAGCGTTGTAATTCAACAACCTTTTCCACAAATAGGTGAGGTTATTTTTGGTATTCTATTTGTTGTTGTAGGTTTAATGTTATTTATTGAAGGTCTTGAAATGGGATTATTTCCGATAGGAGAAACAATGGCATATGCATTGGCAAAAAAAGGTAGTCTGTTTTGGCTTATGGTTTTTTCATTTTTGCTTGGATTTTCAACAACTATTGCAGAACCTGCATTAATTGCAGTAGCTAAGGAAGCATCAGTAATTTCATCTGGTTCGGGGTTGATAGACGACAATCAGCAAACAATGGATTCATATGCAATGGGTTTGCGACTTACGGTGGCGTTTTCAGTTGGTCTTGCGATTGTAATAGGTGTTTTAAGAATATTAAAAGGTTGGCCTTTACATTATTTAATAATCGGTGGATACGTAATGGTTATGTTGATGACGATGATTGCTCCTGAAGAAATTATAGGACTTGCATATGACGCTGGTGGAGTTACAACTTCAACAATAACTGTTCCCTTGGTAACGGCGTTAGGGGTAGGGCTTGCAACGGTTATAAAAGGAAGAAGCCCATTACTTGATGGTTTTGGTTTAATTGCTTTTGCTTCACTTTTACCGATGATATTTGTTATGGCTTATGGCTTGTTTTGGTTTTAATAAACAATTTTAGAATGATTGATTATATTACAGATTTTGCTTCGACTTTAATGTATACCATCCGAGATGTGTTGCCAATTTTGTTATTAATCATATTCTTTTATCTTGTTGTTTTGAAACAACCTATTCCTCATTTAAAAAAGATGATTATTGGAGGTGTCTATGTGGTATTAGGGCTTTCGTTATTTTTAATGGGTCTGGAAAAAGCACTTTTTCCAGTTGGCAAAATAATGGCAAGTCAATTATCAGATCCAGCATTTATTGGTGCCACAAAAGCAGAACTCACAAATTGGCAATCGTATTATTGGATATATATATTTGCTGCCTTAATTGGATTTTCAACAACTATTGCAGAGCCTTCACTTATAGCTGTTGCAATAAAGGCTGAAGAGGTTTCTGGAGGAACTATTAAACCATGGACTCTTCGTATTACTGTCGCAATTGGAGTTGCTTTCGCACTGGCTTTAGGTACTTTTCGGATTGTAACTGGTACACCTCTGTATATATATATTATGGTAGGATATGTGATTGTAATTATACAAACATTTTTTGCACCTAAAAAACTCATTGCTTTAGCTTATGATTCGGGAGGAGTTACAACTTCAACCGTAACGGTACCTATAGTAGCTGCCCTGGGTTTAGGGTTGTCAAGTGCAGTACCAGGTAGAAATCCGGCTATTGATGGCTTTGGTTTAATAGCATTTGCTAGTTTATTTCCAATTATCACAGTACTTGGGTATGCACAACTAATAAAAATAAAAACAAGAATTATTAAGAAATAAAACACAAAAAGATGCAATTTAAATTAATTATTACTTTTGTTAAACCTAGAATTAGTGAAAAGGTAGTTGATGCGATGAAAGAGGCAGGAGCTACTGGTGCTACAATTATTCCTGCCAGAGGAACAGGAATACATGAAGCAAAATCTTTTTTTGGTCTATCCATTGAAGAACATACAGAGATAATTTTATTTCTCGTAGAAGAGCATGTTGTAGAAAAGCTGATGAAGGTGATTTCAAAAGCCGGGCAATTTGACAAGCCAGGAACAGGTATTGCGTTTGTTGTACCAGTTGAACACATAAGCGGATTGGAAAGCCAAATGAAAAAGTTCAAAGATCAGGCACGTGATGAATATTTTTAGTTAAGATCAAAATTTGAAACATTTTTCACAAATTAAATGTATGGCAATAGGGTAATATAAGAGTTTAGTAAGTAATATATAATTCAAATACCGAACACCTAATTAATAAAATATTAATTAAAGAAAAGTAAAAATGAATAAAAAAAGAAGTTTTCAAAGTGCAGAGGATGTAATGGTCAAAAATATTATTTTGATTGATGGAATGGCAACAGCCAAGGAGGCTGTAGAAATTATGCGAAAAGAAAAAGTAGAGTCTCTTATTGTAGATAAACGAGAACCAAATGATTCCTACTCAATTGTGAATATTCATGACTTTATTAAAGGTGTTTATCTTATTGACAAAACCTCAGAAGAAGTGAATGTTTTTGAAATAATGACCAAGCCTGTAATAAGTGTTCCAGCTAATATGGACTCACGTTATGTTGCCAAGATGTTGACGAATATTGGCGTAAGGGAGGCTCCTGTTGAGAAAAATGGTGAGTTTGTTGGAATGATTTCTCTTTCTGATCTAATAATAGATAATTTGCTTTTTTAATTACAATGGTTAACATAATTACTATTGAAAAATTCTCAATAGAATTTGATCACTATTTACATGTATAGGGAATAATGGTATTAATTATCATCTATTGTACTTAACGTTTGAATTTAGTTTTTAATTATTTTAAATCTTTATTTTTTGCTTTGTGCCAATTTAAGGATTGATATTTAACCCTAAGAATAATGTAGTGTAACTATAACTAAATTTGAATATTATGTATAAAAAACAGTACTATAACCGCTAAACGGGTTACAATTGTATTGTGATTTATTAACGTACTTTTGTATAAAACATTTTTTAAAAAATAATAAGAAATCAATATACTATTTTAGCTTATATTTGATTCATCATTCTTATAGATTTGTATGGAAAAATATTACATTTTTTATTCTTTTTTTCATTTCAGTCTACTTTTAGTAAGCAAAAAGTTAAACTATGGTGTTTTGGCAATTGGGTTGTTTAAGATATTCATAATGAATGGTATTCCAGCCTAAATTGAAGATGTGGTATGTTTAGAAAAATAATTCTTCTGGTAACTTTTTTTTTCTTTTTAAATACTTATTCCCAGGAAACATTTCCAGTATATACGGATTACTTATCAGATAATGTATTTTTAATCCACCCTTCAGCTGCAGGTATTGGAAATTGTGGAAAGATAAGATTAACTGCCAGACAACAATTATTTGGCCTAGAGGATGCTCCATCTTTACAAACTTTAAGTATACACTCCAGGATCAGTGAAAAAATGGCCTTGGGAGGAATTTTATTTAATGATGAAAACGGTTTTCATTCTCAAAAAGGAATTGTTGGTAGCTATGCATATCATCTTAATTTTGGAAATGAATTTGCTTTAAACCAATTGTCTTTTGGAATTTCATTTATGTTTGTCCAAAATTTGGTGGATCAAAGATTTTTTTCATCAAGAATAACTGACCCTGTGATTTCTCAGATTGTTGAATCTGAAAGTTACTATAATGCAGATTTCAGTCTTGCCTATCATTATTTTGATGCTTTCAGTTATTTTACTGTTAAAAATATTCTTTTAAGTACAAGAGGTTTATATGATAGCGGTTACGAATCTCTTAATTTAAGAAGATATTTACTCACACTTGGTTACTATCTAGGTAGAGATTGGGATTTTCAATTTGAACCCACAATAATGGGGCAATTTATTGAGCAAACCGGTGAACTATTTGTTGACTTCAATTTAAAGGTTTATAAAGAAATTAAAAATGATTTTCAGTTATGGGCTGTGATTTCCTACCGGCAAAGCATTGAAGGAAATGAATTAGAAAGTCTTAAGCAAATAACTCCTATTGTTGGTTTTAACTATAAGAGGTTTATGCTTTCTTATACGTATACAAATCAGATTGGTGATGTAGTTTTAAATTATGGTAGCCATCAATTTACATTAGGAGTAAATATTTTTTGTAAAAAGCAAAGATCAACAGGCTGTCCAAATGTTAACTCGTTGTTTTAATATGTAATGATATGATAACTTTTAAATTTTATCGCATTTTAATATTTTCAATTCTAGTTGTTATTTTTATAAGTGATGGGTGGTCTCAAAATATTCCACCTAAAATAGAAGCAGTTGGTAACCAGGCTTATTGTCCTTTATCTCAAATAAATATAGTAACTGATTTTGATATTATTGATCCTGATGACACGAGTATAGAGGCGTTTTTTATTCAAATATCTACTGGTTATATAAATGGGCAAGACAAGTTAATTCTTAATGGTAACCATCCAAATTTAATTACAGAAT
>DAOUTI010000213.1 GCA_030626795.1 Flavobacteriaceae bacterium | reverse complement strand
GGTGGTGTAATTTATTCTGATAGTGCAGATAAAGCTACACGTTTTATTGCCAATTGTAATCAAAAAAAGATTCCGTTAGTATTTCTACAAGATGTCACTGGTTTTATGGTTGGTAGTAAATCTGAACATGGTGGTATTATTAAAGATGGCGCTAAAATGGTAAATGCAGTAAGTAACTCGGTAGTACCAAAATTTACGGTTATTATAGGTAATTCTTATGGTGCTGGAAATTATGCTATGTGCGGAAAAGCTTATGATCCACGACTTATTTTTGCATGGCCATCAGCCGAATTGGCAGTAATGGGTGGTACACAAGCCGCTAAAGTTTTATTGCAAATAGAAACAGCTTCGCTAAAAAAACAAGGCGTTAAAATAACAGCAGAAAAAGAACAAGAAATTTTAGAAACCATTACCAACAAGTATAAAAAACAGACTTCACCATATTATGCTGCTGCTCGAATTTGGACAGATGCAATTATTAACCCTTTAGATACACGCAAATGGATTTCAATGGGTATTGAGGCAGCAAACCACGCTCCTATTGAAAAAGATTTTAATATGGGAGTTTTACAGGTTTAATTATTGGTTATTGGTTGCTAGTTGCTAACCAAAATATACACTAATGAATCATTCAAATTTTGAATTATTAAATAGAATACTATAAGTGCTATGAAAAATATTGTTATTATACTTTCCTTTTTTGTAACAATGATAAGTTTTGCACAAAATGACATGAGACCTAATCCATTTTTAAAAAGTTCTATAATTTTAAAAAACGGTGATTCTATTCATGGATATACTCGATTAGCAAGCTCTGCCTTTGATGTTCGTTTTAAAGATAGCCTCAAACAAAGAAGAGAGAAAAAAATAAAATATAAAGAAGTAGAAAAAATTACAACCTATATAGACCCTTTAAATCCAAGGAAATTTTATTTTAAGCATACTGATGAAGATAAATTTCTTCATTTTGTTGAATTAATCCATACTGACACAATAAATATCTACAATGGTGCGTCTAACGATTTGAATTTGTTTTACGCAGACTCAGGTGTTGATAGAAGAACTGGACAAGAATGGATGGCTGATTCTCGAAACTTGATTCATATTAATACGTTCAACAATCCTAATTTTTCAGAAACTGTAACACTTAACTACCAAAGTAGTTATGGTTATTTTTACAAAAATCTTTATGCTCCAAATTTCCATATTGAAATAGAAAGAATTGATTATTTTTTACAAAAGAATAATCGGGATAAATTAATTTTAGTTGGTGCTAATGGTAATTTTATGTATAAAAATTTTAAAAAATCTGCTTCAAAGTATTTTGAAGATTGCCCAAGTTTAGTTGAAAAAATATTTAATAAAGAATATAAGTTAGACCAATTGCCAGAAGTTATTGAATACTACAAATCTAACTGTAATTAGCTGTTAATTTTATTTTCATACATTAGGCCAAACATATTAGCTTCTAACAAATGACAGCTACTGAATTCTCATCTATAATCAAACAAGCTACTTCTCCCCTAAAGGGAAGTTTACCTACCATTAAAACTTATCAACTTTCTGTAAAGAAACGCTTTGACGGTATGACCATTCTTGATTTTTATAGTCAAGCCATGCCCAGCATTTCTAGTGAGATTTGGAAAGAAAAAATTATTTCTGGGAACTTAACTGTTGAAGGAAAGTCTGTAAAAACAAATCACATTGTAAAAGCAGGACAAATAACCAAACATACAAGCCAACCACTTATCGAACCCAATATAAATGCAAATATCGAGTTAATAAAATGGCATAATGATTTTATCGTTTTAAACAAACCCGCTCCTTTACCCATACATCCTAGTGGTAGATTTGAACATAATACTTTATCAGAAATTCTAAAAACCGCCTTTCCTGAAGAAGATTTCAAATTGGTACATCGTATCGATGCAAATACAACTGGTATTGTTGTGGTTGCAAGAAATAAAGAGACTGCAAATAATTTAATTACACAATTTAAAAATCAAACGGTTAAAAAAAAATATCTTGCTTTGGTAGAGGGAATTATACAAACAAATACTTTCATTTTAAATGAAAGTATTAGCAAAGAAATTACTGTAAGTGGAGGAAGAAAAGTAAATAAAGATGGTGAAATTGCTTCTACAACATGTAGCGTATTGAAAAAATACCCTAAAAAAAATCAAACCCTATTAACTGTTACTCCACATAGCGGAAGAACCAATCAAATTAGAATACATTTGGCTAATAGGGGTTTTCCAATTGTTGGTGATATTGGTTATAAAGACAAAACCTATTTTGAAAAGAATCCTTTGACTTATAATGAAGACTGCCTATTTTTACATGCTTGGAAAATTTATTTTTCACATAAAAATACAACGCAAACCTTTATTGCAGATATACCTGATAAATTTGAAATAGGTTCAATTTCTTAAAAAATTAATCCTTTAAGACTTGTTCAATTTCACTTAAATCCTCTTTTGAAAACTCTTTATTATCTAAAGCTTTAATACTATCTAATAATTGATTACTACTACTTGCCCCTACTAAAACAGATGTTATACGCTCATCTTTAAGCAACCAAGCTATTGCCATTTGTGCCAAACTTTGATCTCTAGAATTGGCAATGTCATTCAACTTTTTCACTTTTAAAAGAAGCTCGTCATTAATTTGGTCTACTTTTAAATATCGTCCATCTTTTACTGCTCTTGAATCTTTCGGGAAACCGTTTAAATATTTATTTGTTAAAACACCTTGATTTAATGGTGAAAATGCAATAGCACCAATACCTACATTATCTAAAGTATCTAGCAATCCATTTTCAACCCATCTGTCCATTAAATTATATCTTGGTTGATGGATAAGGCATGGCGTACCCAACTGTTTTAAAATTTTGGCAGCTTTTTTAGTTTCCTTTGCGGAATATTGCGAAATACCTACATAAAGTGCTTTTCCTTGTCTAACAATATGGTCGAGCGCTCCCATTGTTTCTTCTAATGGCGTATCGTTATCTGGTCTGTGGTGA
This sequence comes from Flavobacteriaceae bacterium, assembly GCA_030626795.1. GTDB lineage: Bacteria > Bacteroidota > Bacteroidia > Flavobacteriales > Flavobacteriaceae > Lutimonas. Next base: position 625 of record DAOUTI010000213.1, on the reverse strand, counting down.
TAAAAAATATCTACATAATCTAAACCCATTCTTTGCAAACTTTGATCTAAACTAGAAATAAGATATTTCCTCGACCCAAAATTTCCGTAAGGGCCAGCCCACATATCCCAACCTGCTTTTGTTGAAATAATTAATTCATCTCTAAAAGGTTTAAAATATCGCTTAAAAATTTTACCAAAAGTAATTTCGGCAGCCCCATAAGGCGGTCCGTAATTATTTGCCAAATCGAAATGTGTAATACCATGGTTAAAAGCACATTTTAATATATTTGTTGAATTTTCAAAATTATCGTTAAAACCGAAATTGTGCCATAACCCAATAGAAATTTCAGGTAAAAGCAAACCACTTTTTCCTGTTCTTCTATATTTCATATTGGTATACCTTGCTTCATTAGGTATGTAATTTTTTTGGTTTAAAACATTAAAATCGTGGTTCATAATTATCTCTTTTGAAATTTTCAGAATATAAATATTTTCTACTTTGAAAAAAAATTATTCTATTTTTTGTAATGTATTGTTATCGGTATGATCAACCTTTCTTCCATAAATATCTAACATTGTAGTTTGTGAATAGGTCAACTCTTTCTTATTTACTGTTAATTTTTGAGTGAATTCAGTAGTTTTAG
>DAOUTI010000220.1 GCA_030626795.1 Flavobacteriaceae bacterium | reverse complement strand
TATCCTGTTTACAGAATTAAAAACTAAATCAACATGTTCAAAAAAACACTAAAACTATTACTTTCTTTTTTACTAATACCAATCGCTCTATTAGCACAAGAAAAAAAATCATTAACTCATAATGATTACGATAAATGGAATAGAACAAACCATGTTTCTATCGCTCAAAGCGGAGATATAGTTGCATATGAAGTAACCCCAAATACCAAAAGAGGCGATGCACATGTTGAAGTGTATCATAAAAAATCTCAAAAAATATTTATTGGCAAACAAGGTACTTCTCCTAAAATTAGTTATTTAAATGAATATGTTTTTTATAAAAGAAAACCTGCTTACCAATTAACCCGAGAAGAAAAATTAAAAAAAATTAAAAAAGAAAAACAAACCAAAAGCGATGTATTGATTTATAATGTTGCTTCCAATAAAATTATAGATTCAGTTATTAGAATTAAATCCTTTAAAATCCCTAAAAAATACGATGGTTTTATTGCTGTATTATGTGATAAAGAAATAAAAGATAAAGACGCTTATAAAGAGCTCGATAGCCTTCAGAAATTAAAAGCTGACCTTACCATTAAAAACACCTTTTTAGTTTTGTTAGATTTGGTTAAAAAAAGAAAAGATACTTTTCACAATGTACAGCAATATGCTTTTTCTGAAAAAGGAAGGTTTTTATTCTACAGAAAAGATAGTGAAAAAGACGAAAACAATGCTGGTGTTTTTAGAGTGAATTTGACTACAAAAAAAATAACAACTATTGATAAAGGTAAAGAAACTTATAAAGATTTCGGAATAAATATGGAAGGCACAAAAATTGCCTATTTATCATCTTTAGATTCTTTAAAACATGAAAATCCGAAATTTAACTTGAACTATTGGAACAATAACAACTTAATTACGGTTGTTGATTCTTCTTATCAAAAACTTAAAAACAAAACTATTTTAAGTCAGTACAAAGCACCTGTTTTTTCTGAAAAAGGAAACAGATTGTATTTCTATACACAAGTCAAACCTCATTTTTTTGAAAAAGACACTACGGTATTAGATGATGAATTGGCTGAAGTTGATGTTTGGTCTTGGCAAGATAAAATGATTCAACCTGAACAAAATGTTAGAAAAAAAGATCTAAAAGAAAAATCCTATTTATCCTACTTAAACCTTAATTCCAACAAAATAGTTGAATTAAATAATGTTGATGTCGCTAAAATTCACATAGATACTAAAAAAGAAAAGAAACATATTATTCTATCAAATTCTCTAAATTATGATATTACCAGATCTTGGGATTACCCTTGGAGAAAAGATTTTTATTTGTTGAATACAGAAACAGGAAAATCAAAATTAATCATTACCCGAGGTGATAGAGTTCCAAAAATTGATACAACAAGTAGTTACGCAATTTATTATAATGTTGACAAAAAAAACTGGTTTGCATATGATATTAATTCTGGTAAAACCAAAAATTTAACATCAAAACTTAATGTTCCATTTTACGATGAAGATGATGATCACCCTATGCTACCTTCCTCCTACGGATTTGGAGGTTTTACAAATAACAATACAGCATTAATTTATGACAAGTTCGATATTTGGGAATTTGATTTAAGTGGTAAAATCGCTCCAAAAAATATTACCAAAACGGGGCGAATAACTAAAACTACATACAGGCTTATTAAATTAGAAGAAGAAAAAGATAAATTATCTTACGATAATAAAAATTTAATATTAACCGGTTTTAACGATGTGAATAAAGCCAATGGTATTTATACTTTAAACCTTAAGAATAATAAAATTCATCCTAAATTTAGTTTGGATAATAAAAATTTCAGACTTTCAAAAAAAGCTTTTAAAGAAGGAACATTTATTTTTACCCGACAAAACTTTAATGAATATCCAAACCTATGGATAGCTAACAATAATTTTAAACATCTAAAGCGAATTAGTGATATAAACCCAATTTATAAAAACTATAAATGGGGTACTGTTGAGTTATTCAAATGGAAAGCTTATGACGGTGTTGAATTGGAGGGCTTAATTTATAAACCTGAGAACTTTGACCCAAATAAAAAGTATCCTATGATTACTTATTTTTATGAAAAGCGTTCGCAAAGTTTGCATAATTTTTCTACACCAACACCAAGTGCTTCTATTGTTAATATGCCCTATTTAATAAGTAATGGTTATGTGGCATTTGTACCCGATATTGTTTATAAAGATGGACATCCAGGGCAAAGTGCATACAATTGTATTGTTTCTGGAGTTGAAGCGGTTGAAAATTTAGGTTATATAAACAAAGATAAAATTGCACTTCAAGGCCAAAGTTGGGGTGGTTATCAAACAGCATATATCGTTACACAAACTACAAAATTTACTGCTGCGATGGCAGGTGCCCCTGTGGCAAACATGACATCTGCTTATGGGGGTATCCGTTGGAAATCTGGTTTAAACAGAGCATTTCAATACGAACGCACACAAAGCCGTATTGGAAAAACATTATGGGAAGAAGGTGGTTTAGAGCTTTATATTGAAAATTCGCCGATTTTCTTTGTCGATAAAGTTGAAACACCAATATTAATTATGCATAATGATAATGATGGTGCTGTACCATGGTATCAGGGAATTGAATACTTTATGGGACTACGCCGATTACAAAAACCTGTTTGGTTGCTCACTTATAATGATGAAGCACACAATCTTAAAAAAGTAAAAAACAAAATGGATCTTTCTATAAGAATGATGCAATTTTTTGATCATTATTTAAAAGACGAAAAAGCTCCTGTTTGGATGACAAAAGGAGTAAATATTTTGGATAAAAAGAAATTTTACGGGTATGAACTAGAGGATTAATACCTTATACCAGAAGTTATTTATATTTTACTATTCAAATACGCTTTCACATTTTTATCTATTCGATTCAAAATATTTTTAGTATTTGCTTTAACAAAGTCTTTTCCTGTAATATTTTCATACAATTCGATATAACGATTAGAAAATTTTTCAATTTTCTTCTCTGTCATTTCAGGAATTACTTGTCCTTCTAATCCTTGAAATCCATTTTCAATCAACCATTCACGAACAAATTCTTTTGACAATTGCTTTTGAGGTTCGTCATTATCTTGACGCTCTTGATATCCATTAGCATAAAAATAACGTGAAGAATCTGGCGTATGAATTTCATCTATCAAAACAATTTCTCCATCCTTATTTTTTCCAAATTCATATTTGGTATCTACTAAAAGTAAATCTCTTTTTGCCGCAATTTCAGTTCCTCTTTGAAATAATTTTTGAGTATAATCTCCCAATACCAAATAATCTTCTTCAGCAACAATACCTTGAGCAATAATATCTTCTCTCGAAATATC
>DAOUTI010000111.1 GCA_030626795.1 Flavobacteriaceae bacterium | reverse complement strand
TACGATTAAACACAATATCTAACTGAAATGATTCCGATAAGACCATCTAAACAACTTTTATCCAAAATTTAAACTTCCAAAATATATAATCTAATCTGTACTATGTATCTTTGCAAAATTAAATATCTAAGAAAATATGTCAGAAAATTCTGTGATTATACCTCGAACTAAAAAACCAGATTGGCTTAGAGTAAAGCTTCCGATAGGAAAAAAATACACAGAACTAAGAGGTATCGTTGATAAATATAATCTCAACACCATTTGCACGAGTGGTAGCTGCCCGAATATGGGTGAATGCTGGGGAGAAGGTACAGCAACTTTTATGATACTTGGTAATATTTGTACTCGATCTTGTGGGTTTTGCGGCGTAAAAACTGGTAAACCAGAAACTGTTGCTTGGGATGAACCTGAAAAAGTAGCCCGATCTATATATTTAATGAAAATTAAACATGCTGTAATAACCTCAGTAGATAGAGATGATTTAAAAGATGGAGGTTCTATAATCTGGTCGGAAACTATTCAAGCCATACGTCGAAGTAATCCAAATACTACTTTAGAAACTTTAATCCCTGATTTTAGAGGGGAAAAAGTAAATATAGATCGACTAATCGATGTTGCTCCAGAAATAATATCGCATAATTTAGAAACCGTAAGGCGTCTTACTAGAGAAGTTAGGATTCAAGCCAAATATGATAGAAGTCTTGAAGTGTTAAAATACATTAAAGAAAGTGGCCAACGCAGAACAAAATCGGGAATTATGCTAGGTTTAGGAGAAACCGAAAATGAAGTAATTGAAACTTTGCAGGATTTAAAAAATGCAAAAGTTGATGTTGTAACTATTGGGCAATATTTACAGCCTAGTAAAAAGCATTTACCTGTGCATGATTTCATTACACCTCAACAATTTGATAAATATAAAAAAATTGGGTTAGACTTAGGGTTTAAATACGTTGAAAGTGGCGCTTTAGTTAGATCATCATATCGAGCTCACAAGCACTTGGTTTAAAAATTATTAACGAGTTAATTATACTTTTGGCATAGGATTTGCGCACTATTATAACAAGCAAAATTTTACACAACTTTTGTTTTCATTATGATTAATTTTGAGTTAGTAAGCTAAAGCACCTCCTATATATTAGAGGTGCTTTTTTAATTTCAAAAAAGTCAATGAGAATTGTACTATTCACACATTAGCTATATAAAAACATGAAAATAAGCTATAATTAACACTTTGCACTCTTAAATCAACAATATTTAAGTAATATTTTTGATTTTATTATATATTTTTGTAACTTGTGAGGGTAAAAACAATATTCCCACTAATATTGTTTTCATTATGATTAATTTTGAGTTAGTAAGTTAAAGCGTTTCCTGTTTAATAGGAAGCGCTTTATTTTATTAATAACTTTTACCAGTTTGCAATAAATGTTTTTACCAATTCGCTTATATTTTTTCCAGAAGCTCTTGCTGCCTCTTGAACTGCTTCGTGAGATACTTCTTCTACATGTCCATCAATACCTAAATCGGTTATAACCGACAATCCAAAGCATTGCATACCCATATGTTTTGCGACGATAACTTCAGGCACCGTACTCATACCAACTGCATCTGTGCCCATTAAAAACACCATCTTATACTCGGCAGGGGTTTCGAATGTTGGCCCTTGTAATGCTAAATATATTCCTTTTTGAACAGGAATATTTTTTTGCTTTGCGATATCTTCAACTAATGCAATCATTTTTAAATTATAAGGCTCGTGCATATCAACAAATCTTGGACCAAAACGCTCATCATTTGCACCTCTTAACGGATGATTGGGCATCATATTGATATGGTCTTTAATTATCATGATATCACCAACTTTAAAATTAGGATTTACTCCACCAGAAGCATTGGAAACAATTAAATTATCAATACCCAAAAACTTCATTACACGTACAGGAAAAGTAACTTCACTCATTTCCCAACCTTCATAAAAATGAAATCTGCCTTGCATTGCCACAACTTTTTTCCCTTCTATTTCTCCGTAAATCAATGCACCTGAATGCCCTTCAACGGTTGAAACTGGAAAATTAGGTATTTCTTTATAAGGTATTTCTAATTCTATTTCAATAATATCAACCAGCCCTCCTAATCCAGAACCTAAAATAATACCAAAATCTAATTGAGTTAATCCTTTGCTTTTTAAAAACTTAACTGTTTCTTGTGTTTTGTTGTACATAACTTAATATTAGTGTGTTAAAATCACCTCCGTGATCTAAAAATTCTGTTCGAATTGGCAAATAATAAATTTGATTATTTAAATTTGAGAAACCACGAACATAGTCTTTTTCGGTAGTTAAAATTATTTTTTCTTTTGCTTGTATTTTATCAAATTCATATATAATATTTTCTTTATCAGATGTAGAAAAATTATAGTGATCAGCAAATTTTAAGTGCTTCAATTGAATTTTTTTATTTTCTAAAAATTTAATTAAAGGATTCGCATTAGCAATACCAGTAACCAATAATACTTTATAATTTTTTAATTCTGTTAGTGCTATTTTACATCGCTCATTAATAACATTATCGTGATAAGTTATTTTGCTAAAAAAAATAGTTTGATTTAAACTTGGTTTTAATTTTTGAGCAATTTTAAATTGTTCTGTTTCTGATAAAGTTTCAGGGCATTTACTAACAATAATGATTTGAGCTCTATTTGCTCCTATACTTTTTTCACGCAAGTTACCCGCTGGCAACATAAAATCATCCGTATATAAATTATGGTAAGCTGTTAGTAAAATATTGAAACCTGCATCTACTTTTCTATGCTGAAATGCATCATCGAGTAAAACAACATTTGGCGAATTTATTAATTTTTTTAATTGATTGATACCATTTACTCTATCTCCATCAACAGCTACTAATATATTATCAAATTTGCTATAAAACTGCATGGGCTCATCACCTATTTGTTCGGCATTAGTATTTTTATCGGCCAACTGAAAACCTACTGACTTTCTTTTATAACCCCTACTTAAAACAGCAACACTAAAATCTCTTTGGAGTAGCCTTACTAAATATTCTATTTGTGGGGATTTACCTGTGCCACCTACATTTAAATTTCCGACAACTATAGTAGGAATTGAAAATTTTGTTGTTTTAAAGATACCCTTATCAAATGCTTTATTTCTAAAGCTGACCAATTCTCCATACAACAATGCAAATGGGTATAATATTTTCCTAAGTTTATTCACTCTAAATTATTCTAATAACCTATATAATCAACTATTTCTAATCCATAACCAATCATACCCACTCTTTTAGCAACATATTCTCCATTAGAAATTAATTTTATTTTATTTACTTTTAAATCATGTAAGATTTGTGCCCCAATTCCAAAATCTTTTTCATCCATTTTTACAACAGGATCGGGTTTTTTATGTTCACTTTGCGCAATTTTTAATTGAGATAATCTATTAATTAAATCGAACGTGTGATAATCCTGGTTGATAAATACCACAACTCCTTTTCCTTCTTCATTAATCAAATCGAACATTTTCGCTAATTTATCATCAGGGTTGGCGGTTAATGTTCCTATAATATCATTATTGATTAAAGTTGAATTTACTCGAACTAAAACTTCATCTCCTAAATCCCAATCCCCTTTAGACAAAGCAATATGCACTTGATTATTTGTAGTTTGTTTGTAGGCTCTTAAACAGTATTTACCAAAACGAGTTTCAATTGTGAAATCTTCAATTTTATCAATTAACGAATCATGTCGCATACGATAAGCTACTAAATCTTCAATAGAGATAATTTTTAGATCAAACTTTTTTGCCACCTCCATCAATTGAGGTAATCGAGCCATGGTGCCATCTTCGTTTAAAATCTCAACCAATAAACCTACAGGTTTTAAGCCGGCCAAACGAGCCAAATCTATAGAAGCTTCTGTATGCCCTGTTCGCCTTAAAACTCCTCCTTCTTTAGCTCTTAGTGGAAATATATGTCCTGGTCTTCCTAAATCACCAGGCACAGTTTTATCTAAAGTTAGTGCTTTAACTGTTTTAGAACGATCATATGTTGAAATTCCAGTTGTACAACCATCACCAATCAAATCAATAGAAACGGTAAACTGTGTATTATGCAAAACCGTGTTTTTACCTACCATAAGGTTTAAATCTAATTCATCACAACGTTTTTCGGTAAGTGGAGTGCAAATTAACCCTCTACCATTTGTTGCCATAAAATTTATCATTTCAGGAGTTACCATTTCGGCTGCAGCCACAAAATCACCTTCGTTTTCTCTATCTTCATCATCAACAACAATGATCAATTTTCCTTTTTTAACATCTTCAATTGCATCTTCAATTGTATCCAGTTGAATAATTGTTTTATTTGTAACTTCCATTTTAATAGAATTTATTTTTTATCTAATTTAAATATTTTATTAATAAAGTTGGTTATTGGCTGTAAAAAGGCATTCATATCAAAAATACCTTTATCGTTTGTTGCTCTTATCATTAGTAGCATTCCAAAAGGTAACAAAACAATTGTGGCTAACCAGCCGCCTAAAATTGGAGAAATAGTATTTGTTTCGGCCATATTTTTACCTAAAGTTGAAATGAAAAAATAAATAACAAATATAACAATTGCCATTATCATTGGTAATCCGAAACCTCCTTTTCTTATAATTGACCCTAGCGGTGTACCAATAAAAAACAATACCAAACATGCCAAAGAAAAGGCAATTCGCTTATGATATTCAACATTATAAGCATTAATCACTTTTTGTTTATCTTTTAAGGTACCTTTAAAGCTTTTGATATTATCGATATTTCCTTGTGCCAATGTATGCGCATTCTCAATAACTAAAAGTTTGTTTTTTTTATCAAAATTTTCTAAAATTGGTAATTTTAATTCTGAATTTGGCACTGTATCTTTAACCAATTGATTACCTCTTATTGTTTTATATAACCGTAAAGATTTATTATTAATAAAATTGCGATAAGGTGAATCTAATGAATCAATATAATAATCTAGTTGATTTAAACTCAGCATTTCTTTACCAGTTTTATATTTCACATCGTCTGGGTCAAAATTACCAATACTTGACACATCAATATTAACTTTATATTCATCAAAGTGTGCTTTTGTAAAAGGAACTCTTTTCCTTTTTTCAAGTGTTTTTCTTTTACCTAGATCGTGTTCATAATAGAATCCGTCATTTAAAACCAGTGTTAGATATCTACTCCCTTCTTCAGATATTATTTCTCCTTTTTTGGCTGTGATATCAATATTATTGATGGTGTTTTTTAATTTATAAATTAAAACATTCTTTAATAAATTATCATTTTCGCCATATTTCTCTTCAAATTTGATGCTATAACCAGGTATTTCGGTATTAAAAGTTCCGGCAACAAGAGCTAAACCCGGTTCTTTCATTTTCATATTGTAAACTAAGTTTTTTGATTTTAATGAAGCATAGGGAAAAACATAGTTTAAGAATAAAAAATTCAAACCACTTAAAACAAACATCAGTACTACCAATGGCCTAATAAATCGTTGTAATGAAATTCCTGCGGATTTTATTGCAGCAAATTCATAATTCTCTGCCAAGTTTCCCAATGCCATAATTGAGGATAATAAAATTGCAATTGGCAAAGCTGTTGGCGCCATCATCAACGCAATATAGCCTAAGAATTTAAAAATAATTACAAGCCCAATTCCTTTTCCTGCAATTTTATCAAATTGCAACCATAAAGCTTGCATGATAAGCACAAAAAGGATAATAAAAAATGTAGCAAAAAACGGAACTAGAAAACTCTTAAGTATGTATTTGTTTAAGATTTTCATAAATCAGGTTTTAGTTAGCTTAAAGGTTAAATTCTATTTATTGATGATATAACCTAAATCTTCATATTTTTTTTCATCAAATGAAAATAAAGGACTATCCATATTTTGATTTGTTTTCATTTGTTTTGCTGTTAAAATAGTATCTGTGCCATTTTTACCAATTTCTATTATTTGATATATATGGTCATATTTTAAATCAATTCCAACTAAAACTGATGAGACTTCTGAATTTGTATCAATTGGAACTAAATTAACAAATTGTATTTTTTTACCGTCCATGTTCTTCAATTCTCCTAAAGCATAAGTATAACCACTTTTATAAAAAGAGAAAAATTTTGATGGAGTTACCGTATTTTCACTATCAATATCATCATTTGATATGTTTACTTCTTCATTTTCTGGAATTATAGTATACGTTTTTGATCCATCATAAATTTGCGTTGACCCAAATAGATTTACTTTATACTTTTCACCTTGTAAAATTACATCTCCGTTTAATTCTTGCTGCACATCTTCAGCTTTATTGTTAAGTACATATTTAAAATCAATAAAAACATTGTCATAAGAGCTCATGGTTTTTGAAACCTTATCTAATATTTTTTTTGCTTTTGCATCATTTTGAGAGAAAGCAGTTAAAAAAGTAAAAATTGTAATTGTTAATATAATATATCTTTTCATTTTTTTGTTTTTATAGTTTTTCGTTATCTAATAATTGCTGAAGCGCAATCACATCTGGCACCAAAACTTGTCTCGCCTTACTTCCTTCAAAATGACCCACTATATTAGCAGCCTCTAATTGATCAATAATTCTACCAGCTCTGTTATAACCTAATTTTAATTTTCTTTGTAATAAAGAAGCCGACCCCTGCTGTGCATTAACAATCAAACGTGCTGCTTCTTCAAATAATTTATCTCTATCAGCAATATCTACTTCAACACTTGTGCCACTTTCTTCTCCAACATATTCTGGTAATATATATGCACTTGCATAAGCTTTTTGTGAACCAATATAATCAGTTAATTTTTCAACTTCTGGTGTGTCAATAAAAGCACATTGCAACCTTGTTAATTCAGTACCAGTTGAAATTAACATATCTCCTTTTCCAATCAATTGATCTGCACCTTGAGAATCTAAAATAGTTCGAGAATCAATTTTTGATGTTACTCTAAAAGCGACTCTTGCTGGAAAATTCGCTTTAATAATACCTGTAATTACATTAACCGATGGCCTTTGTGTTGCCACAATTAAATGAATACCTATTGCTCTAGCAAGCTGTGCCAAACGGGCTATTGGTGTTTCAATTTCTTTACCAGCTGTCATTATTAAATCAGCAAACTCATCAATCACTAAAACAATGTAAGGCAAAAATTTATGCCCGTTTTCGGGATTTAATTTTCTAGCAATAAACTTTGTATTGTACTCTTTTATATTTCTTACAAAGGCATTTTTTAACAAATCATACCTATTGTCCATTTCAATGCACAAAGAATTTAGCGTATTAATAACTGCTGTAGTATCTGTAATTATCGCCTCTTCCGTTTCTGGTAATTTTGCTAAATAGTGTCGTTCAATTTTATTAAATAAAGTAAGTTCTACTTTTTTCGGGTCAACCAAAACAAACTTTATCTCTGCTGGATGTTTTTTATATAATAACGATGCCAAAACTGCATTTAAACCAACCGATTTACCTTGACCTGTTGCTCCTGCCATTAATAAGTGAGGCATTTTTACAAGGTCAACTATATAGGTTTCATTTGAAATAGTTTTTCCTAAAGCCAATGGTAATTCCATTTTTGTATTTTGGAATTTTTGTGAAGACAAAACCGATTTCATCGAAACAATCGAAGGTTTTTTATTTGGAACTTCAATGCCAATGGTTCCTTTACCTGGGATTGGAGCAATAATACGAATACCTAAAGCAGCAAGCGAAAGTGCTATATCGTCTTCTAAGTTTTTAATTTTAGAAATTCGAACCCCAGCATTAGGTACAATCTCATACAAAGTAACTGTAGGTCCTATTGTGGCTTTAATACTTGATATTCCAATTTTATAATTATTTAGCGTTTCAACAATTTTATTTTTATTTGCCTCTAGTTCCGCTTTATTTATTTGAATGCTTTCATTGGTATAGTCCCTTAATAAATTTAATTTAGGAAACTGATAATTTGACAATTCTAATTTCGGGTCAAACTCTCCAAAATCTTTTACCAAATCATTAGACAGATTCTCAACAAGGTGTTCTTCATGAATCGGTTTTTCAACTACAATTTCAATTTCTTCTTCAGGATCTACAATATTGTTCTTTTCCTCTTTTTGCTCTTCAATTATTTCATTTATTGTTTCTAAGGGTATTTCCTTTGGCTTATCAATTATATTTGCTTCAACACTAAGATCCAATTCTGTAACTTTATTCTCATGAATTGCCTCTGTTATAAAACCTTTACCAGTAGCATCATCCAATACATTGTTAGGCTGCTTTTTTTCTTTAGATTTTGGGAAAATATTTTTCACCTTTTCAGGAGTTATTTTAAATTTTGAAATAATAAAAAGCAATAAACTTATCAAAAGCAATAAAAACACTCCTGTTTTACCAATATAAATTTGAGAAAATTCATTAATTTCATAACCTACTTTTCCTGCTAATAATGGTGATTCTGGTTTTAAAAAAGCAAAGCCTATGGAGAGCCATATCATCGCTAAAACACCACTAAACCAAGCTTTATTCAATTGCTTAATTGGAATATTAATTATAATGTATAAGCCACTCAAAAACAGAAGTATTGGAAAAATAAAAGTAGCAACACCAAAACC
>DAOUTI010000193.1 GCA_030626795.1 Flavobacteriaceae bacterium | reverse complement strand
TGTATATTTGTATTGAATTTAGTATGAAATAAAAATCAAAAAAATCATGAAGAAATCTAAAATATTAATGATAATAGGCTCCCTATTATTACTTGGGTTATTTGCTTTTCCATTATGGAATATTACCTTAGAAGCACCTCAATATCCAATACCTTTAGGAATGGATATTCATATTACCAAATTTACTGATACCAATGAATTTGACATTAAAAATATCAATTTGATGAATCATTATGTAGGTATGCAATATATTCCTGAGACCATTCCAGAATTTAAAATATTTCCAATTGTAATTGGAATCATGGTTGTGTTAGGTGTTATTATTGGTTTTGTAGGAAATTACAAATGGTTTTTATTTTGGTTTATTTTAATGTCTGTATTAGGAATTGCAGGCATGTATGATTTTTACTTGTGGGAATACGATTATGGTCATAATTTAAATCCAAAAGCGATTATGAATTTCAAAAACCCTGATGGTTCAGTAATGGGTTTTCAACCTCCATTATTTGGATCAAAAGATATCCTAAATTTTAAAGCACATTCGTACCCTAGAACAGGAGCATATTTTATGTTTGCTGGAATGATGTTAACGGTTGTAGCATTTTTTGTTGGTAAAAAAGAAGTAAAGAACTAATATTTATTAGTTTTTTATTGCAATAAATTGAGCATAATGAAATTTCATTATGCTCAATTTGTATTATATTTGCAAAACACTAATTTTAGAAAAATGAAAAAAGGTCTTATAGCTATTTTCACAGTAATATTATTACTTACTACTTCTTGTAAAGTAGAACCAGAGGAAATTATTTATGGCTCAGATGCATGCCATTTTTGTAAAATGACTATTGTTGATCAGCAACATGCTGCACAATATGTTACTAACAAAGGCAAGCAATTTAAGTTTGATGCTATAGAATGTATGCTGAATGACTTGGCTGAAAAAAACACAGATGAGATTAATATTTTTTTAATTTCAGATTATGGTAATCCAGGTACAAAGGCTGACGCTCAAACGGCAACTTATTTGATTAGTCAAGAAATAAAAAGCCCAATGGGTGCTTTTTTATCTGCTTTTTCAAGTGAAGAGATAGCTAAAAAAACACAACAAGAAAGTGGAGGTAAACTTTACAATTGGTATTCTATTAAAGAAAAGTATGATGTTAAATAAAATGAGGAGTTTTAGCTTCTTTATTTTTCTTTCTTTCTTTTTCAACACAATTCATGCTAAACAAATTGAAGTATGTTCAACTTGTGAAGTTAAAACTATTAAAGAAGCAATATTACTTGCCGATAACGGAGATGAAATAATTATCAAATCAGGTGTTTATAAAGAACATGGTGTTATTTTAATAAATAAATCTGTAAAAATTATTGGTATTGGTAACCCAATTATTGATGGTGAAAATAAGGAGACTATTCTAAAAGTAAAAGCAGATAATTTTTCAATAGAAGGCCTGACTATCATAAATGTGGGCCAAAGCTATACCAAAGATTTTGCAGCAATATTGGTGTCGAAATCAAGTCATTTTACAATAAAAAATAATATACTAAAAGATGTCTTTTTTGGTATTTTGATAGAAAAATCAAAACATGGTATTGTTGATAATAATAAAGTAAGCAGCCATGCAATTGATCAGGCAGGCTCTGGTAATGGAGTGCATCTTTGGCATTGCTCAAACATGCAAGTAAGTAATAATATTTTGCATGGATTGAGAGATGGTATCTATTTTGAATTTGTAAAAAAGAGTAAAATATTTAATAATAAAAGTTATGAAAACTTACGTTATGGTCTGCACTTTATGTTTTCAAATGAAAATGAATATTTCGATAATGTCTTTACAAAAAATGGAGCTGGTGTTGCTGTAATGTTTTCTAAATTTATTAAAATGTATAACAATAAATTTTTAGATAATTGGGGTTCGGCTTCTTACGGATTATTGTTGAAAGAAATTTATGATGCAGATATTGAAGGTAACCTTTTTGAACAAAACACTATTGGTATAAATGTTGAGGGGTCTAACCGAATCAACTACAAAAAGAATACATTTTTACGAAATGGTTGGGCTGTTAAAATTGTTGGTGCATGTTATGAAAATGATTTTGCACAAAATAATTTTATGCATAATGCATTAGACCTTTCCTATAATAGTAAAATCAATTCAAACAAATTTGATAATAATTATTGGACGGATTACTCCGGTTATGATTTAGATAAAAATGGAATAGGAGATGTGCCTTATCGGCCGGTAAAACTATTTTCATACATTGTACATAAAACTCCTGAAACTATTATATTATTAAGAAGTTTATTTGTTGATATTATCAATTTTTCAGAAAAAGTATCCCCTGTGTTTACTCCAGATAACTTGGTTGATAACAACCCATTAATGAAAAAAATCAATGATACAGATTAGTAATTTACATAAAAAATTTGGCAAATTAATCGTTTTAGACGGGTTAGATTTAGAGATTAAATCTGGTGGAATTTTTGCTATTTTAGGTCCTAACGGATCGGGTAAAACAACTTTAATAAAAAGTATTTTAGGCATGGTGATTCCAAATTCAGGAGAAATAAAAATTGATGATGAGTCGGTTTTAAAACAATGGAATTATCGAAATCAAATTAATTATTTACCTCAAATAGCTAATTTTCCTGCTAATCTTTCTGTAAAAGAATTAATTGCAATGGTTAAAAATTTACGACCAAAAGAAGCCAATGAAAAAGATTTGATTTCGCTTTTTGGTTTAGAACCATTTTTAGATAAAAAATTAGGAAACTTATCTGGTGGAACAAAGCAAAAGGTGAATATTGTTTTAACTTTTATGTTTGATAGTGATTTGATTATTTTAGATGAACCTACCACAGGGTTAGATCCAATTGCTTTAATACATTTAAAAGAAATTATCCAAAAAGAAAAAGAAAAAGGCAAGACTTTGTTGGTAACCACGCACATTATGAGTTTAGTTGAAGAAATTGCTGATAAAATTGTGTTTTTATTAGATGGAAAAATCTACTTTAAAGGTACTGTAAATCAGTTAAAAACTCAAACCAATCAAACCAATTTAGAGCATGCGATTGCTAATTTAATGACCAAAGAAAATGTTTAAAATATTAAAATATAGTTTTTTCGATTTAATGCGTAGCCGCTGGAGTTATGTGTATTTCGCCTTTTATTTGGCATTGGGATTTGTATTGTTATTTTTAAATAATGATGTTAATAAAGCCATCATTACCTTAATGAATATCATTATTGTTCTAACACCTTTGATAGGAACAATTTTTGGAGTAATGTATTACTATAATTCTAAGGAATTTACCGAATTATTACTCGCTCAACCGATGAAAAGAAGCACCATTTTTATGGGACAATATTTAGGGATTGCAATTTCATTGACATTGAGTTTAGTACTTGGGTTAGGTATTCCTTTTTTGCTGTACGGACTTTTAAAATCGACTGCCATTTTTGATTTTAGCTTGCTTTTGGTTGTTGGTTCTTTTTTGAATTTCATATTTGTAGCATTGGCCTTTAACATCGCTTTGTCTAATGAAAATAAAATTAAAGGTTTTGGTTATGCAATTCTTTTATGGCTGTTTTTAGCGGTTATTTATGATGGTGTATTTTTAATTTCATTGGTAATGTTTAATGAGTATCCTTTAGATAAATTAGCTTTAACGGCAACCATGTTTAACCCCATTGACTTATCGAGAATTTTAATTTTACTAAAACTAGATATATCAGCACTTTTGGGGTATACAGGTGCAGTTTTCAAAAGATTTTTTGGCACAAATTTAGGCTTAATTACCTCTCTTTTTATATTGTTTTTATGGGTTGTTTTACCCGTTTGGAGAATCAACAGAAAATTAAGAAAAAAAGATTTTTAAATAAAATATTACAACTTAACTAAGAATTATACTTTTGTTCTAAACAAAAAACAAGAAATGCTATGGAAAATAATACAACAAATTATAATCAAAAACCGCTTGATATAAATCAAAGCATTTCTGTTTATCTAACAAAAGTATATAACTGGATGGCAGTTGCATTGTTGGTAACAGGCTTGGTTGCATATTTTACTGCTGGGTCCGAAATAATGATTCAAACCATTGTTGGGAATAGAATTTTATTTTTTGGATTAATAATTGGTGAAATATTTTTGGTAGGTTATATTTCAAAAAGGATTCATCAAATGAGTTCGTACAATGCGACATTGCTATTTTTATTATATGCGGTATTAAATGGTTTAACTTTTGCAGTAATATTTTTGGTTTATACTTCTGAATCTATTTCTTCCACTTTCTTAATTACAGCAGGTACTTTTGGAGCTATGAGTGCCTATGGGTATTTTACAAAACAAGATCTTACTAAAATTGGAAACTTAGCTTTTATGGCATTGATTGGTATTATCATTGCATCTATTGTTAATTTTTTTATGCAAAGCGCAATGATGCATTGGATTATTACTTATTTAGGGGTTGCAATTTTTGTTGCACTAAC
>DAOUTI010000003.1 GCA_030626795.1 Flavobacteriaceae bacterium | reverse complement strand
TAAAGTATGGAATCCGGAAACGGATAATATGTTAGAAAAAAATTATGCTTTATCAAATGTTGTTTCTGGAAAAAAAATCAATAAAAAATTGCTGTGTAAGCAATTTGATTTAGATCCAAATAAGCCGCTTTTTTCTTTTATCGGGAGACTAGTTTATGAAAAAGGAGCCGATTTATTTCCAGAGGCTTTTTATAAAACTCTACTAAAACACGATATAAATATTTTAGTTTTAGGTAGCGGAAATACAGAAACGGAAAATCAGTTAAAAACATTAACTACAACATTTAGTGATAAATACAATGTTTATATTGGTTATAATGAAGTATTGGCGCATCAAATTTATGCTGGCTCAGATTTTTTATTGATGCCATCAAGAGTTGAACCCTGTGGTTTAAATCAAATGTATGCATTGCGTTATGGAACCATACCTATTGTAAGAAGAATTGGAGGATTGAAAGATACCGTTATTGATATTGGTGATGAAGGAGGTTTTGGTATCTGTCACGACCAAGTTTCTGTTGAAGACATAGTTTATTCAATAGGCAGGGCAGTTGAATTTTATAAAAATCAAGAAGAATTTAAAAAAGTATGCAAAAACTGTATGAAAATTGACCACTCATGGGATAAATCAGCAAAAGAATATTTATCTTTATACAAATCTTTAATCAACTAACTTATGTTCGAAAAAAATGTATTGGCTATTATTTTGGGAGGAGGCCAAGGTTCACGACTGTACCCACTAACTGAAAGTAGATCAAAGCCTGCAGTACCAATTGCAGGAAAATATAGATTGGTTGATATACCCATCTCAAATTGTATCAATTCTAACATCAAACGGATGTATGTATTGACTCAGTTTAATTCGGCTTCATTAAATAGACATATCAAAAACACATACCATTTTAGCTTTTTTAGTAAAGCATTTGTTGATGTTTTAGCTGCTGAGCAAACACCTCACAATGAAGGTTGGTTTCAAGGTACAGCCGATGCAGTACGCCAAAGTTTACACCATTTAAAGAGTCATGAATTTGAGTATTGTTTGATCCTTTCGGGAGATCAATTGTATCAAATGGACTTTAATTTGATGATAAAGGAACATATCTCTAAAAAAGCAGATATTACTCTTGCAACAATGCCTGTAGATGGTAAAGATGCTACAGGATTTGGGATTTTAAAAACAGATAAAAATAGTTTTATTAGCTCATTTATTGAAAAACCTGAAAAGAAATTATTGCCAGATTGGACATCAGCTGTAAGCGGTGAAATGAAATCAGAAGGAAGAGAATATTTGGCCTCTATGGGTATTTATATTTTCAATAAAAAGTTATTATTTGATTTGTTAGAAAATCCAGACACGGTAGATTTTGGCAAAGAAATCATACCTCAAGCTATTGATAAGCACAAAGTGTTAAGTTACCAGTATGAGGGCTACTGGACTGATATAGGTAATATTGATTCTTTTTTTGAAGCCAATATTGGCTTGACCGATGATGTGCCAAAATTTGATCTTTACGATAAAAATAAGAGGGTTTACACAAGAGCAAGAATGTTGCCAACTTCAAAAATTTCAGGGACTACTCAAAACAAAACAATTATAGCTGAAGGTTGTATCATTCAAGCCGCAAAAATAGAACGTTCAGTAATAGGTATTCGATCTAGAATTGGTAATGAATCTACCGTTATTAATACTTATATGATGGGGAGCGACTATTACGAATCATTAGAAGAAATAGAGAAAAACAATATTGAAATCTTATTAGGTATCGGAGAAAGATGTTTTATTAAAAATGCAATTATAGATAAAAACTGCCGTATTGGAGATGATGTGAGAATCAATGGAGGTAAGCATTTAAAAGATACTGAAACAGAAACTTATGTGGTTAGAGACGGAATTGTAGTAATTAAAAAGGGTGCGGTTATCCCTAAAGGATTTGTAATATAAACTTCTGAATTAAAACTATTTTTATGGCAAAAGTAATTGCACATTCATTATTTACAGATTTTGATATTGACCTTTTTAAGGCAGGAAAACATTATAGACTATATGAGAAATTTGGAGCTCATATCATCGAACTAGAGCGTGAGAATGGAGTATATTTTTCTGTTTGGGCACCATCGGCCAAATCGGTTTCTGTAATTGGTGATTTTAATTTTTGGAACGATAAACAGCATAAATTGAATGTTCGTTGGGATAAATCTGGAATTTGGGAAGGGTTTATTCCGAATGTTGAAGTTGGAATGCGTTATAAGTTTAAAATAAAAACCAATAATAATATGGTAATTGAAAAAGCAGATCCCTATGCTTTTTCTTGCGAAAAACCACCAAACACAGCTTCTGTAATTACAGCCCCAAATTCTTATAAATGGAAAGATAAGGATTGGATGACTTATAGAAAAGAGAAAAATGGATTAGATAAACCTTATGCTGTTTACGAAGTTCATTTGGGCTCTTGGATGAGAAATACAGAAGATAATCAGTTTTTAACCTATAAAGAATTAGCAAAAAAATTAGTTGATTATCTTAAAAAAATGAACTTTACACATGTAGAGTTTATGCCAATTATGGAGTATCCATACGACCCTTCGTGGGGGTATCAGTTGGTTGGTTATTTTGCGCCAACCTCCCGTTTTGGAAGCCCAGAAGATTTTAAATATTTGGTTGATAAATTACATCAAAATGATATTGGTGTTATTTTAGATTGGGTGCCATCACACTTTCCGTCAGATGATCATGGATTAGGGTATTTTGATGGGAGTCATTTATACGAGCATCCAGATCCCCGAAAGGGATATCACCCAGATTGGAAAAGTTTGATTTTTAATTATGGTCGTAATGAGGTGAAATCATTTTTAATATCTAATGCTTTTTATTGGTTTGATAAATTTCATACAGATGGGCTAAGAGTTGATGCAGTAGCCTCAATGGCATATTTAGATTATTCGAGAGAAGAAGGAGAGTGGGAGCCTAATGAATTTGGTGGAAATGAAAATTTAGAAGCTATTTCATTTTTAAAAGAAATGAATGAAGCCGTTTATAAAACATTTGATGGAGTTCAAACCATTGCAGAAGAATCAACAGCTTTTCCGATGGTTACCAAACCAGTTGCTATTGGTGGTTTAGGCTTTGGTATGAAATGGATGATGGGTTGGATGCATGATACATTGGATTATTTTTCTAAAGATCCAATTTATAGAAAACACCACCAAAATGAAATAACATTTAGTTTGGCTTATGCTTTTACCGAGAACTTTATGCTGCCATTATCTCATGATGAGGTGGTTTATGGAAAAAAATCACTTTTAAATAGAATGCCAGGAGATGAGTGGCAAAAGTTTGCAAATTTAAGATTGCTTTACGGATTTATGTATACGCATCCAGGTACGAAATTACTTTTTATGGGAGGTGAATTTGGACAATCGGAAGAGTGGAGCTTTTCAGAAAGCCTAGATTGGCATTTATTACAGTATAAACCTCATAAAGGAATGCAAATGTTTGTAAAAGATTTAAACCTACTTTACAAAAAAACTCCTGCTTTATATGAAAAAGCATTTAGTACTGAAGGTTTTGAATGGATAAATTACTCAGATAACGAAAACTCAGTAATTGCTTTTATCCGTAAAGGTCATGATGAGGCTAATGACGTCATCGTTGTATGTAATTTTACATCAGAAGTTAGAAAAAATTATAGTATCGGACTGCCAAGAAAAGGCAATTTGATGCAAATTCTAAATAGTGATTCTAAAAAATATTTTGGAAGCGGAATAAGTAATTCTGCAAAGATTAAAATAGTAAAAACACCAAGAGATAACAAGCCTTTTTCTGCCGCCATTACTTTACCACCATTGGGTATCGTTGCTTTTCAAATAAAGTAAAAGTAAAAATAGCACCTTAAATTTTATGTATTCACAATTTTAAGGTGTTGTTTTTATCAAAAAAAAGCAATAGATACAATTGAAATGTATTAATTTCGCATGCTTATTTAGCAACATAATATGATTATAAATACCGAGTTAGAAAAGAAAGGAAATCTATTCCCATCAAAAGTAATATCCTGCAATAAAGAAGTTGATACATTATATTTTACCACTAAAAATAATGTAGTACTACAATTAACCATTTTAAGAGATAGTATTTTACGCTTTAGATATGCAACGAGCACAAATTTTGATGCAGATTTTTCTTATGCAATAGATAAAAATGCGACTAGAGGTTATAACTATTTAAGTACAGATGAAAATAAGGAGCATTATATAATTACAACTTCAAAATTAATTTGCCACATTCATAAAGCGGATTTACGTGTTGCAATTTATGATGCAAAAGATAACACACTAATTAGTGAAGATGAATTAGGTTTTCATTGGGAAGAGAGTTACGAATATGGAGGTGACATAGTTAAAATGAGTAAAATAGCTCAAGATGGAGAAAGCTTTTATGGATTAGGAGATAAACCTGTTCATTCCAACCTTAGAGGAAAAAGATTTGAAAATTGGGCAACCGATTCTTATGCTTTTGGTAAAAATACAGATCCTATTTACAAAACGATTCCTTTTTACATCGGGTTGCATCATAAAAAATCGTACGGAATATTTTTTGACAATACTTTTAGGTCATTTTTTGATTTTTGTGCTGAGCGTCGCCATGTTTCCAGTTTTTGGGCACAAGGTGGTGAGATGAATTACTATTTTATTTACGGTCCTAAAATGAATGATGTTGTGGCAAGTTATTCTGATTTAACTGGCACACCCGAACTTCCACCACTTTGGGCTTTAGGATATCATCAATGTAAATGGAGTTATTATCCAGAATCAAAAGTAAAAGAAGTTGCAAAAAAGTTTAGAGAATTACAAATTCCATGTGATGCGATTTATTTAGATATTGATTATATGGAAGGGTTTAGATGTTTTACTTGGAGTAAAGAACACTTTCCTAATCCTAAAAAAATGGTAAAAGAATTATCCGATGATGGTTTTAAAACTGTTGTGATAATTGATCCGGGAATTAAAATTGACGAAGAATATAGTGTTTATCAAGAAGGAATAAAAAATGATTATTTCTGTAAAAGAGCAGATGGCCCTTATATGAAAGGTAAGGTATGGCCCGGAGAATGTTATTTTCCTGATTATACAAATCCTGAAGTTAGAAAATGGTGGTCGGGTTTATTTAAAGAATTGATTCACGATATCGGGGTAAAAGGAGTTTGGAATGATATGAATGAACCTGCTGTGATGGAGGTGCCAAACAAAACTTTTCCTAATGATGTTCGCCATGATTATGACGGAAACCCTTGTAGTCATAGAAAAGCACATAATATTTATGGTATGCAAATGGCAAAAGCGACTTATGAAGGTCTGAAAAAGTATGCATATCCTAAACGACCATTTGTAATCACAAGATCGGCTTATTCAGGTACCCAGAGATATACTTCAACTTGGACAGGTGATAATGTTGCCACTTGGGAGCATTTATGGATTGCAAATATTCAAGCACAGCGAATGAGTTTATCTGGTTTTTCCTTTGCAGGATCAGATATTGGTGGGTTTGCCGAACAGCCTACGGGCGAATTATATACAAGGTGGATTCAATTAGGAGTTTTTCATCCATTTTGTAGGGTTCACTCTTCTGGTGATCACGGCGATCAAGAGCCATGGTCTTTTGATGAGGAGGTTTTAAGTATAGTTAAGAAGTTTATTGAAATTCGTTACCAGTTACTACCTTATTTATACACTGCTTTTTGGAGATATATTAATGAGGGAGTTCCAATTTTAAAATCATTGGTTTTATTTGATCAAGATGATAATCAAACGCATAATAGAACAGATGAATTTGTTTTTGGTGAGAAAATTTTAGTTTGTCCAATAATTGAGCCTAATGCAAAAGGGAGAAGAATGTATGTTCCGAAAGGAAAATGGTTTAATTTTTGGAATGACTCAATTATTGAAGGAGGTAAAGAAACTTGGGTAGATGCGGATATCGATAGCCTTCCAATTTTCATAAAAGAAGGAGCAATTATCCCTAAATATCCAATACAACAATATGTTGGCGAAAAGCAAATTGATGAGCTAACATTAGATGTTTATTATAAAAAAGGAAGAGAAAAAAGTGAGTTATATGATGATGCTGATGATGGCTATGATTATAAAAAAGGAAGATATAGTTTGCGTAATTTTAATTTGTTAGGAAAATCGGATGAATTAATCATTCAACAACATAAATCGGGTAAGTTTATTACGACGTATAAAACATTTAAAATAAAGTTACACGGATTACCTTTTAACATTGTGAAAATTCAAGTAGATAATGAAGAGATTGCTTTTGAAGATGTAAAAGTAAATGGAGATAATACCATAATTATTTCTAAAGAGTTTACAGAATTACATATTATTGGGAGCTCTTAAATAATTACAACTATGAGTTTTCTACTTCCGTTGAAAACTCATAGTTCATGTTTTAAAAATATTTATTAGGCTTCTTAATTTTTCTCTCTTTCTAGCATTGCATTCCCTACTAAAAATAGACCGGCAAATAAAAATATCATTGAAGGGTACGCAACCTCTTCATCTAGGGTTGTATAGTTTGACAATAAAGAACCGATTAATATTCCTGTACCAATACCTACAGCCAACATGCCAATTTTTAAAGTAATATTGGTAAAGTTTCTTTTTTTTGTGGCAAAAAGAGATGCATCGGCTCCTTTTTCTATTAAAGCCATACGCTCTTTGTTTCTTGTACTTATCCAAACAAAAAATATTCCGAATACTGATGAAAATACTATTAAAGGGATTAAAATTGCTTCTGCGTTCATAATTTAAAATTTTTAGTTATTTAATTTGTTTGGTAATTATGACGATGTAGAGATAATTATGGTTACACTTTTTTTGTAAAAATTGATAAATAAAAAGATATTGTTATAAATTGTAACCAGTATATAATTATAAGCGTCTGATATTAATAATGGATACAATTTCGGATCAAATCTATATAGATAAAGTTTTACAAGGAGATACAAATGCCTATACTTATTTAATTGATAAGTATAAGAATATGGCATATACCATTGCTATCAAAATTGTAAAGAATACTGAAGATGCAGAAGAGGTTGCTCAAGATAGCTTTTTAAAGGCTTATCAAAAGTTAGATACATTTAAAGGGAGTTCAAAATTTTCGACTTGGTTATACACCATTATTTATAGAAATTCGATTTCAAAAATCCGTAAAAAAAAGATTATAACGACTGATATAGATTCTTATGTCGTTGATAATTATACTACTGATTTTGATTTTCCGCAAATAGAAGCTATTAAAAACGGTGAGCAAAAGAAATATATTGCAGCGGCAATTGATAATTTATCAGAAACAGACGCTTTATTGATCACATTATTTTATTTAAATGAAAACTCGGTAGAAGAAATCGAACAAATTACAGGTTTAACCAAAACCAATGTGAAAGTAAAAATTTTTAGAGCAAGAAAAAAGCTGTATAATGAACTATCTTTACTGTTAAAAGAAGAGGTAAAAGAACTCATATGAAGCAAGATAAAAATATAGATAAATTTATAAAAGAAGGCTTAGAAGTTGAAAACACTTCTTTGGATTTTTCTGATCATGTTATGCAGCATATTCATGCTTTAGATATAGAAAAAGAAAAGGCATTAACTTCTTTATTGCAAAAACATACATTAGAAAAGCCATCGATAAATTTTACTTCAAGCATTTTATCTAAGATTCAATTAAATTCAAAAACTTCAGTGTATCAGCCTGTAATAGGTGCCAAGGCTTGGTATTTTATTTTCTCGGGAATAACACTCTTTATATTTTATGTTTTCCTTTATTTTGGAGACGCTTCATCGCAATCAAATTTTGTTAGCGATAACTTGATAAAATGGGAAAACTTATTCTCTTTTAACTTACCACCCCTTTTTACTTCACCATTATTTGCTCTAAGTATATTTGCATTAAGTTCGCTTTTATTTTTGGATTATTTTTTACAAAAAAGAAAGTTATCATAGTAAGTATGTTGGTTTTTATTGATTTTAAAGTGTAAGTAAGAAACAAAGAATTGTATATAATAGTAATGACCAAAAAAAAACTAAAAATATTTTAGAAAACGTTTGCAGAAATAGTAAAAACGACTATATTTGCACACCGAAAACGGAAAATATATTCCTCCTTAGCTCAGTTGGTTAGAGCATCTGACTGTTAATCAGAGGGTCCAAGGTTCGAGTCCTTGAGGAGGAGCATTATTACAGAAAGCCATTCAAGAAATTGAGTGGCTTTCTTGCTTTAGACCACTAGCATTACCGTTAACCTAGAGTTTTTCTGATATTTCTATTTTGTACTCAACTAACAAAGCTTTTGACAGCTTTTCTTTTCTTCAAAACAATCTTATTTAAATGGAAGTATTTCAATCGTATATTTCACGGATAAATTATAGTAAACAATTCTCAAATAAAAGATGATATTTATCACTTTTTATATAGCTATATTATTAAAACATCTTATTTTTGTCAATGATTTCTAATAAATTAGAGATAATATAAAAAAATGGATAGATTTTCCTTTTTAAATACTGTACATACTGAATTTATTGCCGATTTATATGAGCAATATCAAGAAAATCCTGATACAGTAGAGCCTAGTTGGAAAAGCTTTTTTCAAGGGTATGATTTAGCAAATTCTGATTATAGCTTAGATGGTGATGAAAGCATAGATGTTGAAATTCCACATCAAGTTCATAAAGAATTTAAAGTAATTGAGTTGATTAATGGTTATCGAACTCGTGGACATTTGTTTACCAAAACAAATCCTGTTCGTAATCGTAGATCTTATTCACCTACTTTAGCAATTGAAAATTTTGGTTTAAACCAAAATGATTTACAAACCAAATTTAATGCAGGGAGTATTCTTGGGTTAGAACCGAAAACTTTACAGGAGATTATCACTCATTTAGAAAGAACCTATTGTGATTCTATTGGGGTTGAGTACATGTACATTAGAAAACCAGAAGAAATTAAATGGTGGCAAGACAAGTTAAATGAAAATGATAACCACCCCAATTATACACCAGATACAAAAAAGTATGTCCTTTCAAAATTAAATCAAGCAGTTACTTTTGAGCAATTTTTACAAACCAAATATGTAGGTCAAAAAAGGTTTTCTTTAGAAGGAGGAGAAACTTTAATACCAGCTTTGGGTGCAATAGTTAGAATTGGTGCTGAAGAATATGATGCTGAAGAATTTGTTTTAGGAATGGCACATAGAGGCAGGTTAAATACTTTGGTAAATATTTTTAGAAAACCTATACGAGAACTTTTTAATGAGTTTGAAGGAAAAGATTATAATGAAGATGATTTTGATGGTGATGTAAAATACCATCTCGGAGCAACTTTAAATAAAACCTTAAAAAACAATAAAAAAATCACCATGAATTTGGTGCCAAATCCTTCACATTTAGAAACGGTAGCATCTGTAACAGAGGGAATTGTAAAAGCCAAAATTGAAGAAGAGTACAATGGAGATTCTTCTAAAATAATACCTATTATCGTGCATGGCGACGCTGCAATTGCAGGACAAGGCATAGTATACGAACTTATTCAGATGAGTAAGTTAAAAGGGTACTCAACAGGTGGTACAATTCATATTGTTGTAAATAACCAAATTGGGTTTACTACCAATTACTTAGACTCTCGCTCAAGTACTTATTGTACAGATGTTGCTAAGGTAACTTTATCACCAGTTTTACATGTAAATGCAGATGATGTTGAAGCGGTAACTCATGCAACTTTAATGGCTCTAGATTTTAGAATGAAATTTAAACGAGATATTTTTATTGACTTGCTAGGATATAGAAAATATGGACATAATGAAGGTGATGAACCTCGTTTTACACAACCAAATTTATATAAAGCAATAGCAAAACATACAAATCCTAGAGATATTTATAATGCCAAATTAATTGCTGAAGGAGTAATTGATGAAGATTATGCAAAAAAAATAGAGCTTGAATATAAATCATTACTTGAAGAAGAATTTGCCAAATCTAAAGAAGATACAGCAGCAAAAGTGGTACCTTTTATGGATAATGTTTGGCATGGTTTTATGCAGCAAGATGTTGAAGGCATGTTACTTAGTGTTGGAACAAAATATCCTGAAAAGAATTTAAAATCTATTGCAGAGCTAGTTTCAACAGTGCCAGATGGTGTAAAATTTTTGCGTAAAGCCGAGAGAATTTTAGGTGATAGAGCAAAAATGACTTTCGAAACGGATAAATTAGATTGGAGTATGGGCGAAATTTTTGCCTTTGGAAGTTTGATGGAAGAAGGTTTTAATGTGAGGTTTTCGGGTCAAGATGTTGAAAGAGGTACTTTTTCTCACCGTCATGCTATTTTAAGAGATGAATTATCAGAGAAAAAAATAAACTTGTTAAATACCAATCAAAAAAATAAAGGCGAAATGTTTATTTATAATTCGTCTTTGTCAGAATATGGTGTCTTAGGTTTTGACTATGGTTATGCCATGGCTAGTCCTAATACTTTAACTATTTGGGAAGCGCAATTTGGCGATTTTAATAATGGTGCTCAAATAATATTTGACCAATATATGTCGGCTGCCGAAGATAAATGGAAACAGCAAAATGGAATCGTAATTTTATTACCTCATGGTTATGAAGGCCAAGGGGCAGAGCATTCTTCGGGAAGAATGGAGCGATTTTTACAGCTTTGTGCTAATGATAATATGACGGTTGCAAACTGTACCACTCCTGCAAATTTTTTCCACTTATTACGTAGACAAATGAAACGTAATTTTAGAAAACCTTTAATTGTTTTTACACCAAAAAGCTTGTTAAGACATCCGTTGGCAGTTTCAAAAATGGTTGATTTTACTGAAGGGGAATTTCAAGAAGTTATAGATGATAGTATAGAACCAAATAATGTAAAAAGATTGGTTTTTTGTACAGGTAAGTTTTATTATGATTTGTTGGCTGAGCGTAAAAACTTAGATAGAGACGATATTGCATTGGTTAGAATTGAGCAATTGTTTCCATTGCATGAAGATAAAATTCAAAAAATAATTGATAAATATACAAATGCTCAAGATTATATCTGGGCACAAGAAGAGCCAAGAAATATGGGTGCATGGAGTTATATGTTACAACGTTTTGAATTGAAAGATTTAAAAGTTCGCTCACGTAAATTTTATTCTGTACCAGCAGCAGGATCTTCCACAAGATTTAAAAGAAGACATCAAAGAGTAATTGAAAGTGTTTTTGATTACATTAAAGAATAATAATTATCATTAAAAAAGATAAAAAATGATTTTAGAAATGAAAGTTCCCTCTCCGGGGGAATCGATTACCGAAGTTGAAATTGCAAGTTGGTTAGTTGAAGATGGTGATTATGTTGAAAAAGATCAGGCTATAGCCGAAGTAGATTCCGATAAGGCAACCCTAGAATTACCAGCAGAAGAAAGCGGTATTATTACTTTTAAAGCTGAAGAAGGCGATGCAGTAGCTGTTGGCGCTGTAGTTTGTTTGATTGATATGAGTGCTCAGAAGTCTGAAGTTAGAAGTCAGAAGTCAGAAGAAATAAAAGAAGAAAAACCGATTGAAGTAACAAAACTTACAGGTGAGAAGAAAACCTATGCCAGCGGCACACCTTCACCTGCAGCTAAAAAAATATTAGACGAGAAAGGAATTGATGCAAAACAGGTAAAAGGAACAGGTAAAGATGGTCGGATTACCAAAGAAGATGCAGTAAAATTTGTGCCTGCAATGGGAGAAGCAATTAATGATGAAAATCGTAAAAGCGAGCGAAAAAAACTCTCGATGTTACGAAGAAAAGTTGCCCAACGTTTGGTTGCCGTTAAAAATGAAACAGCGATGCTTACTACCTTTAACGAGGTAGATATGCAGCCTATTTTTGAATTGCGTAAAAAATATAAAGAAGATTTTAAAACCAAGCATGAAGTAGGTTTGGGCTTTATGAGTTTCTTTACTTTGGCAGTTGTTAGAGCATTAGAAATGTACCCAGATGTAAATTCAATGATAGATGGAGACTTTAAAATTTCTTACGATTTTGCCGATATTTCGATAGCCGTTTCCGGACCAAAAGGGTTGATGGTTCCAGTAATTAGAAATGCAAATAGTCTGACTTTTAAAGGTGTTGAAACTGAAGTAAAACGTTTGGCTATTCGTGCTCGTGATGGTCAAATTACAGTAGATGAAATGACAGGAGGAACTTTTACCATTACCAATGGTGGCGTATTTGGGTCTATGTTATCAACTCCAATAATAAACCCACCACAAAGTGCAATTTTAGGTATGCATAATATTGTTGAACGACCAGTAGCTTTAAATGGTAAAGTAGTTGTCAGACCAATAATGTTTGTAGCATTGTCTTATGATCACCGCGTTATTGATGGTAAAGAATCCGTAGGATTTTTAGTTGCTGTTAAAGAAGCATTAGAAAACCCAACAGAGTTTTTGATGAATAACAACGAGAAAAAAGCATTGGAATTATAGTTTTTTATTAGATTATATAAAAATTCATCAATAAGCTATTTGTAAGGATATTAAGCCTATTTCAAAAAATCAGGATCCTGATATTTTGGGTTCGGGTAAGTATAAAAACCCGCATTGGTTTTCATTCCTAATTTTCCTTTATCAATAAAGTTCTTTTTGAAATAGGCGGCTCTTTTTAAAGTCGTTTCATCATTCTGCTGTTCACCCCAATGCTTTTCAACATTGTAAATGGTCTCTAAGCCAATCATATCCATAATGGCACAAGGTCCCATTTTCACTCCCGTTGTGATCATCCAAGTTTTGTCAATGGTTTCATGATCGGTAATTTCGTTGATTAACAAATTACCAGCTGCCGATAATAATGGTCCTAACAATGTATTTATTACATAACCATTTTGCTCTTTGTGTATCGGGATTGAAACCATACCAATTTCTCTTGCAAATTCTATAACCCGGTTAAATACCTTTTTATCTGTTCCCGAATGCCCCATTACTTCGCCAATATTGGCATCCCAAATCCAGTTGGCAAAATGCAAGGCCAAAAATTTGCTTGGTCGACCAGTTTCTTCAGCAAAATAACGAGGTAACAAAGTAGAAGTGTTTGTTGTGAAAATTGTTTTTTCGGGAGCAAGTTTTGCAATCTTTGTATAAAATTCTTTCTTAATTTTTAAATTTTCAGGTATAGATTCGCTTAAAATATCGGCACCCTTTATTGCCTCAGCTAAATTTGTTGTATAGGTCAAACGAGCAAATGTTTGATCAATTTGATCTTGTGTTGCACCTCTTTTTGACTTAAAGATATGGGCAAATTGTTGATGAAATTTTTTACTCTTTTCAATTCCCTTGTCAAAGGCATCATAAACCATAACATCAAAGCCCATAAAGGCAGTTTGCCAAGCAATTTGTGATCCTAAAGTTCCCGCTCCTGCGATAGTTACATTTTTGATTTCCATGTGTTTAAATTTTATTTTTTAATGGTAATCCCGATAAACACTGGGACTGTTCGCTATTATTTAGAGAGTTTATTTAACACTTTTTTAGATGCTGCTTTCGCAGGAATAACAAAAGGTTAAAAAAGTTTGTCAATTTTATTTTTTTGTATGGCTTGCCATGCAATAGTGAATAGTAATTGTGTATGTTGATTCATATGTGCAAATCTCTTGTCTGTTGTAAATCCTTTGTGGTACCGAAAATAAATTTGCTGAACAATCACCGCTAATTTAAACAGACCATAAACATAGTAAAAGACCAAATTATGTATAGATTCACCACTTTTTTTACTGTACATTTCAACAATTTCAAGCCTACTTGGGTTGCCTTTTAAAATGGTAGGGCTTGCAAGGCCTTTTTTCAAAGGATCTAGGTCATCTTCTGTTACCCAATAAGACAAAGAGGTACCCAAATCCATAAGCGGATCACCCAAAGTACACATTTCCCAATCTAAAACCGTATTGATCTCAGTCCATGAATTGTCTTTAAACATCATGTTGTCATATTTAAAATCGTTGTGTATGAGGCTGAATTTATATTCAATGGGTTTATTGGCTTGCAACCATTGTATTACCTTTTCAGATTCTGATATTTCTTCGGTTTTGGCTTGATAATATTGTTTGGCCCAGTTGGTTATTTGTCTTTCCACATAGCCTTTAGGTTTTCCCAAATTTTCTAAACCTACTGCCTTATAATTAACCTGATGCAATTCGACAAAAGTATCTAACCAGGTATTGGAAATGATCTTAAATTCACTTTCACTAATATTTCTATTTTTTGCTTCTGATAAATTTAAAATGATACCATCGGATTTATCCATTATATAAAAAGAAGATCCAATTACAGAATCATCATCATTATAGACATGGACTTTGGGAATCTTCGAAAATTCATTGTTTAAACTTGACAGGACTTTAAATTCACGTTTCATGTCATGCCCTCTTTTAACGGCTCCAAAAGGGGGGCGCCTCAAAACATATTCTTTGTTTTCAACTTGTAATAAATAAGTTAGATTTGATAAACCTCCTGTAAATCTTTTGGCTTCTAAATTGCTTTTAAGGTCTGACACCAATTCATTTTCATATAAATACTGCATCAATCTGTCAAGAGGTAAGGCTTCTTCTTTATTTACTTCTATAAGATTATTGCTTGACATAAAATATACTAATTAGGTTTATAATACTAAACAAAAGTTATGAGTTCTTTACTTAAATGAGGTATTTCATTAATACTCAATATATTGAATTTATTGTTTGAAAAATGCAATTGAGAAAATGAAGAGTTTCTAATTGCCATATTCAATTCTAATATTTTTTGCTCTCTTAGGTCTAAACTATCACCAATGATTGAACTTTTAGTTCCACCAGAAGTAAAAACACCAATTGTTTCATTTTGATTTGTGTTTTCCAAGATTGTGGCTATTCCTTTTTTTGCCTGAATTCGAAAATCGCGCCAGGATTGAACCGGATGGTCATTTAATGGATAATTACCTGAAACAAATTCATTAAAAAAAAGACCAAATATTTGAATATAATTGCTTTGTTGAAGATGTGGTTTTATTTTAACTTCTTCAAATAAGGTTTTGGCATTACTATTAACTTCAATAAACTCTTCATAAGCAAATTTAAAGGCTTCCAAGGCCTGATGCTCATTTAAATCATTTAAAAACACGGGTTTTGCTAATTCAATTCCATCATTAATAAAAGCTTTAGAATATGCATCAAAAGTTTGCTGATGCCTTTTTAGGTTACCAATATATATCTTGTCAAAATGAATCTCATTATTTAAAAAATAAGTTCCTAATGCTTCTGATTGCTCTATGCCTTTATTAGATAAATTATCATAATCCTCCTTTAAGAAAGAAGCTTGCCCGTGTCTAATTAAAAATATTTTACTCATTGTTACTTAAGAGAATTCCTTTATTGTTCTTTTACCGAGTTGATACATATGTACCTCATCTGGTCCGTCTGCATATTTTAACATACGGGCATACAAATAAAATTGGGATAAAGGTACGTCTTGTGAAACACCCATGGCTCCAAAAATCTGCATGGCCCGATCGACTACCTTTAAGAGCATATTTGGCGCTACGATTTTTATCATGGCAATAATATCTGTAGCTTTTTTATTACCTACTGTATCCATTAAGTAGGCGGCTTTTAAAGTTAGTAATCTCGCTTGTTCGATTTCGCATTTCGATTTCGCTACATCCTGACGAATACTACTGTATTGTTCCAGTTTCTTGCCAAAAGTTTGCCTTTCTGTAGATCGTTTACACATCATTTCCATAGCGCGTTGTGCCATGCCAATCATTCTCATACAGTGATGAATTCTTCCGGGACCTAATCTGCCCTGAGCAATTTCAAAACCTTTCCCTTCACCAAGTAAAATATTGGTAATAGGTACTCTTACATTTTCTAAAAGCATTTCTGCATGGCCTTCCGGAGAATCTAAATTACCCATTACCGAAAGTGGCCTTACTATAGTTAACCCTTTGCTGTCCGTGGGTACAATAATCATACTTTGTTGTACATATCTTCCTGTATTTGGGTCTGTTTTTCCCATAACAATGCAAACCTTGCAGTTGGGATTCATAGCACCCGACGACCACCATTTTCTACCATTAATTACATATTCATTTCCATCACGTACAATAGAAGTTTGGATGTTAGTCGCATCGGATGAAGCGACCTGAGGTTCGGTCATTAAAAAAGCGGAGCGAATACTTCCTTCCATCAAAGGTTTTAGCCACTTGTCTTGTTGCTCTGGAGTTCCGTATTTTGCAAACACTTCCATATTACCTGTGTCGGGTGCAGAGCAATTAAATATCTCTGATGCCCACGGAATTTTACCCATAACTTCTGCCATCACGGCATATTCAAGGTTGGTCAATCCCGGACTAAAATCACCATAACCTTTCGGTAAGAAAAGGTTCCACAATCCTGCTTCTTTGGCTTTTATCTTTAATATTTCTATGGATGGGTGTGAGGTCCATAGATTTTTAGGGTCTCTGTTATAAGCGTTTACTTCTTCTTCTATGGGATAAATATTTACCTTCATAAAATTCTGTAACTTTTTGACCAGTCCTTTTGCTTTCTCCGTATGTTCGAAATTCATTTTAATAAAATATTTTAGATATACTATTATTTTAATGATACACATTCAAATTTGATTTCTTAATCTTTTTTTGGATAAAAAAAGAATCAAAAAAATCTTTACTGCTCGAGGTGATTGCTTTGCACCATTCATTCTCGTGCCTTCATGCTCTTTTTACCTTCATTTCATTACGGTAAACGCAATTCCGTTACTACATTCATTATCACTGGCGGCTAGCACCTTAAAAACAAAACTTGTTTTAAAAACTATAATTCTCAATATTATTGAAAATACTAATATTATAACAATTAAAATTTCCCACATTCCATTAGTTCTGATGTAGAACCACTTCTTTATCCTGATATTAAAAAACCACCATCGGCAACTAGTAAACTACCTGTTACATAGCTGCCAGCATCTGAGGCCAACATTAAGGCTACACTCGCAATTTCTTCGGACTGCCCCATTCTTTCCAGAGGTAATTTTTTATTGATTTGTTGCATTATTTTTTCGTTGTTCCAAAGTGCCGAACTAAATTTGGTTTGTATCAATCCGGGGCAGATAGCATTGACCCGAATACCGTGTTTACCCCATTCTTTTGCTTGATTTTTAGTAAGCATAGATAGGGCTGCTTTACTGGTAGAGTAGAGGCCTAGTCCATAACCGGGGTGCTCACCTTCTATAGAACTAATATTGATGATACTTCCTCCTTTTCTTGACTTCATAGATGATAAGCATTTATTTGACAAATCCCAAGGTGCTTTAACATTAACATTCATTATTTTATCAAAGGCATCTAGGGGCGCATCTTCAATTGGTCCGTAAACCGGATTTGTTGCTGCATTATTCACCAAAATATCAATACCACCACAAAGCTCTACGGTTTTTTCAATTAGGTAAGCTCTGCTTTTTTCATCACCAACATGACATGCTATGGCATGGGCTTTTAATCCGTCTTCTTTAAAAGAAGCGACAACTTCTTCACAGGCATCTTGTTTCCGACTGCTAATTATAACAATAGCTCCTTGTTCGGCAAAAGCTTTAGCAATGGCTTTTCCAATTCCTTTGGAAGAACCTGTGATAATAGCGACTTTTCCTTCTAAATTAAATTTATTCTTTATTTGCATATAAAAT
The DNA here is from genome assembly GCA_030626795.1 of Flavobacteriaceae bacterium. Lineage (GTDB taxonomy): Bacteria > Bacteroidota > Bacteroidia > Flavobacteriales > Flavobacteriaceae > Lutimonas. Next base: position 21,913 of record DAOUTI010000003.1, on the reverse strand, counting down.
GATCTTAAAATCTATAGGGTAAATTTACTTAAATTTGATTCAACTTATTTATCTTTTATTTAGATTTTTAGGAAAATCACCAACAATTATTAAAGTTGTGAATATATGAATGCAAATAATTTGATCATTAGCTGCTTAAATATAGAAAACCTAGACAGTGCTACAAATACTACATATAAGTACTAAAAATATACAAAATGGTTAAAGTCTAGATAAACAGTCGTAAATATTAAAATTTCATTTAATTTTGAAATGTATCAGTAAAATTATAAATATGAAAAAGGACTTCAACCGGTTTGATGACGTGGCTAAAAATTGGGATAACGATCCTGAAAAGGTAGAAAGAGCAAATATATTTACTAGTGAGATTATTAATTTTATCAAACCTGACAAATCAATGACCGCGATGGAGTTTGGTTGTGGCACGGGATTATTGAGTGTTGCATTAAGAGATCATTTTAAATCAATTACCTTAATTGATAATTCACAGGGAATGATCAATGTATTGGAAGAAAAAATAGAAGAAAACGGATTGCATAATTTTAAACCACTTTGTGTTGACCCGCTGGAGGAAGAGGTGGGTTTACATAATTTTGATGTAACCTATATTTTAATGACGCTACACCATATACACGATCTGAATAAAATAATGCAACTGTTTTATTCTAGTTTACACACGGGAGGTTACTTATGTATTGCAGATCTTGTAACCGAAGATGGAACTTTTCATTCCAATCATCCTGATTTTGATGGGTATAATGGCTTTGATAAAGAAGAGCTTGGTTTAGTGTTAAAGAAGAATGGTTTTGAAACCGTTTTTTATAAAATCGTTTTTGAAATTGAAAAGGAAGATAAGGGTATATTAAAGAAATATCCTCTTTTTTTAATGATTGCTAAAAAAAGTTAATGAATCAAGTTGATAAAAATCGGATCTAACCTTTTATTTTTACTTTGTTAGAATGTAAAAAATGATATCTGATATAAAGTAATATATATCCGAAAAGTAGTAAAATCAATAAATGTATAAACTCACTTTTAATTTGGTTAAATCCAGCACCTTCAATAGATAATTTACTAAAAACACGATAAAAAGGAGTAGAAGGTAAAATATTTGCAAATCCTTGTAATAATTTGGGCATGGCCTCAACAGGCCAAGAGTATCCAGTAACTAAAAACAATGGATAGGTTGAAAATGCTATAATTTCTGTCCAGCCAATGGTTGTTTTAAAAAATGTGGCAAGCAAAATGGTGTACTCTAATACAACAACAACAAATATTGCACTTAAGACTAAGTGTAAAAATAATGAACCTTTAAAAGTTAAAAAATAGTAAGGAAATATCAATTTATAGAATATAAAAAAATCTATTCATTTTAAGAAAAAAAATTATTTATAAAAATAAAAAAAACATCTTAAATATTTAAGATGTTTAAGAGTTATTATTAGATTGACAAGTTACTCATAAAAAGGAAAGTGTCTCACATGCCAAATCACTGTATTTTTCCAACTATCAGTAGTTATGTCAATAAAAATATTTCCTTTACTTTTTTCGTAAACTACTTGTCCGTTGCCTCTAAAAATACTTATAGATACATTGGCATTGTATTTTTTTGAGGTTGTGCCTGCTGAGCCTCCATAAATATTGGTTTTTTTCCAGTTTTTGTCATTAATGGAGGAAAAATTTGTTTCTAAATTTGTAGTGCCTTCAAAAGACCTTTCCACTTCTCCCATCAAAATATAATCGGCACCACCTATGGCATCAGCAATTTCTTTAGTTGTAAAATTATCAATTGTATCTGGTGTAATACCTGCTTTATTTAAAGCGACTGTAATATCCCTTCCGTTTAAAACAGTGACATTAAAATGTTTACCTTTTTTATGGATATAATCGATTAAAAAATGTTGTACTTCTTTGCCTTTAGAGATAGATAAATGACCATCATCAGTAAAAGTAAACGGTAATATGGCAACTGTTTCTTGAGCAAAAGTGATGGCCGAAAGTAATAATGTAAAGAGAATAGTAATTTTTCTAAAAAAAAGATTCATTTATTTGTTTTTTTTTTGAGGTTAATAGTTAAACTAAAAGATGTAAATAAAGTTATTTTTTAATATTTAAAACCCATGAAGATTCACCCACTTTTAATTCATATTCTATTATTTTATCCCCACCTGTTGGATTGTTATTTGAATCTTCTTTATTGTAAATAGGGTATTTTCTTAATAATTTATTGTCTTCTGTATAAAATTTATCATGTCCCATATATCCTTGGAATAAAGCAACAAAATCATCATCAGATAATTTGGGAATATAAATTGGGGTCACACTTTTATCTTTGTTAGATGCAAAACCGTAAACCTGGGCATAAGATCCAGAACCAGTACCTCTTGTGATAATATATAATTCTTCAAAACCATCCTTATTAACATCTGCAACCAACGCATAATCAAAGAGATCACTTTCTTCCATTTCAAGTGGTCTATTTACCGCTGTAAAACCTTTTGGAGTTATCGTTATTTTACTAATACTAGCACTTTGTTTTACTTCAGAGATAATAAATGATTTACCAGTTTTGGTTTTATACTCTCTTTCTGGGGTTTTACTTTCTGGAGTTGCTTTAGCGGTTTTTATTTCTGTTTTTGTATTTTCTTGTTTTTTAGAAACTTTTTTTTGATTGCATGAAATTAATAATGCGATTGCGATTAAAGTTAAAAATAGTTTTTTCATAAATTTAATATTTCTATAATGTAACATTATAAGTAGACTCCATATCGTCAGATGTATTCCCAATTTTTGCGTTTGACTTTTTTGTTTCTATTTCATTATTAAAATTTGCGGGTAAATCAATCCAATCTTTTTCGGTATAAACTCTTAAAGTATTTCCTCTAAAATGATATATATTGATGTTGTCATTTTTTAAGTCGATAAAAAGTTCGTAACCACTGCTGGGGCAGTTATGCGCTTTACATCCACTAGAATGAATGATTTGATTTTCTATTGTAATAGGAGTTTCGGTATTCCAATTTGCAATCAATGCATCATAATCGAACCTATTGATATTCTTTAGTCTGCTTGTTAAAATTTCATTTTGAAATAAATTTACTTGAGTAGGATATTTCCCTATTAATTCATTAAAAAAAAGTGAATCAGGTTTTGCTTTGCTGTTTGTTTCCATTTGTGGGTTTGTTTTAGATTGAATTTCTTTTTCTTTTTCTATTTCTTGTTTTGTTTCTATTGGTGTGGTTAGTTTTTCATTTTTAATGTTATTACAACTAAAAAGTAAAATGACCAGAATAAAAGGTATAAGTTTTAATTTCTTCAATGGATTGATCTTTAATGGTTTTCTTTTTTAAAATATTGATAAAGAGATATCATTATTAATATCAACAGGATAGGATAAATAATAATAAGATCTACTCGAATAATAGCGCCACCACTTTCGGGTTGTCCTTTAGCCCAAAACCAGACAAATAATTCCCAAATAAAATAAGCAATTATTAGTGCAATTGTTGTGATTTGAAGTTTTGTCATTTTATATATGAAAAAATAGAAAGTACTAATTTACAAAAAAAACATATTATATGAAAGATTGCTCTTTTGAAAATTTGTGCCAACAATTAATTTTGTTTCACTTTGAGGAATTAATGGTGTGTTTGGGAGGGAGTATAGTAACATAATTAATATGCTTTATCTTCACCTTTAAATATATTGATTATTGTAAGTCCAATAATTTTAAGATCCAGTAAAAAAGACCAGTTTTCAATATAATAAATATCGAGTCTTACACGATTTTCCATATCTTCATTTTTCTCGACTTTACCTCTAAACCCTCTTACCTGCGCTAATCCAGTAATGCCAGGTTTGACAAAATGGCGGACCATAAATTTATCCACTATTTTGGCATATTTTTTAGTCTGACTTTGCATATGTGGTCTCGGACCTACAACGCTCATATCACCTATAAAAACATTAAAAAATTGTGGCAGTTCATCTATGCTTGTTTTACGAATAAAACGACCAATTTTAGTTGTTCTTGAATCGTGTTTGGTGGCTTGAATATCATCTGAAAGGTTATTTACAAACATTGACCGATATTTATAACATTCAAAAGTTTCGCCATTCAAACCATCTCGAATCTGTTTAAAAAACAAAGGGCCTTTTGATTCTAATTTAATAAGAATAAACAATAAAGGAGTAAGCCATGAAAGAACAAACAAAATAACAATCAAGGAATATAGGATGTCAAAAAAACGCTTTAAAAATTGATTAACAGGTTCGTCAAAAGGAATTTTTCTTAGGGATAATATGGGAATGTAATCATAATATTCAACAATCATTTTGGTGGAATAAACATCTTTTGAATCTGGAATTAATTTTAATTGAATAAGATTGTTATCTGCAAAATTAATAAATTTTTGAATTTGTTCTTTTGTTAGCTCAGAGATAGAACAAAATATTTCGTCAATTGTATTATTAGCAGAGTAATCAAAACTGTTTTCAATTTCACCCAAATAGGTTTTAGTGTTTGAATTGTTTGAAAAACAACCCAAAAGATTATACCCCAATTCAGGATGATCTTTAATAAAATCACTCACATTTTGCATGCTTTTGTTAGACCCAATAAAAATGATGTTTCTAAAATTTCCTCCTTCTATCCGGTACCTTTTTAAAGCAAATAAATAGAAACCCCTAAATAGGGTGATAGATATAAAAATGTAAACTAAAATTTTAATGTGTTCTAATGGATTGATAGTTTTATTTGTTAAGCTATAATATGCAAAATACACGAAGGTAAATATGAGGAATTGCATAAATAACCGGGAAAGCATATCAACATTTTTTTGATACCTTTTAATATTATAAAAATTTAAATGGTATGAGATAATTAACCAGCTTAGATTGATAAAGGTAATATGCCAAAAACCAGAATAAGCTTCCTGTAGAAAAAACCTTAGAAAAAGATTAATAATAACAAGATTTGCTATTATGGAAATAGGTTTGATATATATGGAGTAGCGTTTGTTTTTATTTGGCATATTAATTATTAAGGCCTATTTGTTTGGAGTTATTTACTTTAATAGCAATAATTGGAAATAAAACAAATAACATAATTCCTTTTTGACGCACTAAAATTGATTCAGTAAACATAACAAGTATAAAAATAAAAACAATCGAGAAAAGAAGAAAGTTATTATTATTTTTTGAATTTATAATAAGTCTAAAAAAGATTAACACCAAAAATATAAAACCTACCACACCTAATTCAATTAAAGTTTGTGCATATTGATTATGAAAATTATAGCTTAAATATCCGCCTTTATTTTCCCATTTTTTACCAGTATACATTTTATAATATTTATATCGTTCATTTAGTAACTCTTGCCCATTGTTTAATCCAACTCCTAAAAAGGAATTGAAATTAGTATTTTTTTCTATATCATAAAAAGCTCTAAGTTGAAGTAATCTTAGGTTTAAACCATTCCATAAATAGTTGTCGCCAAATTCATCTTGCGAATAAACTTCTTTTATTTTTTCAATGTTTGTTATTTTTTCAAACCTCTTAAAAATATTATTTTCAGAAAGAAATATCAATAAAGTAAAGGGTCCAAATGTTAATAATGTTACAAGAATTAAGATGCTTTTTTTAAATCGTAATTTCAAAAATGAATAAAATAGAAAATAAGTGCTTAAAAATAACAAAACAACAATTAGCTTAGAACTCAAGAGTAATATATAGACTAATAACACAATTAGGGTTAAATAATCGAGGGTTTGTGTTTTTCCTTTTTTTCTTAATAAAAAGGAAAGATTAAAGAGGAATACAATTAAATATAGAACAGAAATGTAAATCGCATTTGTAGATAAAGGAGAAGATAAGTTATGATAATAAAACTCTGACATTTGAAAAGTAGAATTGTACCTAAAAAATGCTTGTAAAACGGTAGTAATTGCAACTAGCATAAAAAACATTCCTACATATTTAAATATAATTTCATAATTGATTTTTAAATTCAAGAAAGAAGCCCAAATGGGTATTATAATGAAAGGTGTGAAACCGATTAATTTTGGCATGGAACTTCCTATGTTTACAGACCATATTAATGAAATAATAGTAAAAAAGAAAAAGAGGGAATAGCCATAAAAATTTATTTTTTTTAATTTAATTTTATTTTTAATAAATAAAAATGCGGTATAAACTCCAATTAATATCATGGTTTTACTAATCCAATGTTCTTTAAATAAAAGGGATATAATTAAAAGAAATAAGAGTGTTGAATTAATATTATTTGTAGTTAATTTAAAAAACAGAAGATAAATAAATAATTCAGAGATTAGAAACGAAAGAATTGTTATCGCTATAATAATTAGAATAATTTCAAGAGTTGTTAAACGATGTACATAAATTGGTTTTTCTAAATATATATAAGGATCATAATTACTATTATTTATATGCGACAGGTCGACTGTAAGAATGTCTGATTTTTTTCTAAGGAGTCGAATAGAAGGGTGGGCAATAAACTTTGTTAGATCTATATCAATTTTTTGATTCGTCAAGTTTATGGTAACCTTTTTAATCCTTATTGTATCTAATATATGTTCATCAAAATTTATCCTGAACAATAATGGTATAGATTTAGAAAAGAAATTTAGTTTAGCACTATGATTGTCAATTTGGGTCGTTGCACTTTGATCATCAGAATACGGAGAGTTTGTAAAATTGGTATAATATAGTCTTATTTCTTTTTTATTTAAATCTAATTTTTTTTTAAAATCAATTTGCACTTTCAATGAATCATTATAAGATTTATTGATATTGTAATAATTAAGTTTTTTACTAAAGTCAATAAAACTTAATAGTAAACTAATCAAAATAAAAGAAACAATAAAAACCAGTATTTTTATTTTCTTCAAATTCATATTAACCTTTCGTATTTTTCGTTAATGCTTTTCCAATTAAAATCCATAACTACTCTTTTATAATTTTGATCTAAAAAAGATTGATGATTTTTTTTGTTTTTAGATTCTAAAACTTTAGTTACATCGCTTTCATCTAAAAAGTAAAAAGCATCATCTTTAAGAATTGATTTATTGAAAATATTATCGTGAGCACAAATAAAAGCATATGATGCCATCGCTTCTAATAAAGATGGATTTGTGCCACCAACACTATGGCCATGAAAATAGATATTTGAATATTTACGTAATGAATTTAATTTTGGTAGATTATAAATAGAACCAATAAACCTTATTTTATTATTATTAAATCGATCAACCAAATACTTCCCAAAAGAATTATCTGCATTACCAATGACCAAAAAATAATTTTCACAATTTGAATTTGCAACACCATTAAGAATAACTTCTATATTATTTTCGGGTTCAATTCTAGCGATTAGCATATTGTATTTATTTTTGGTAACATCTAATTCTTGTAAAACCGAATCATTATATTCATTTTCTGATTCAACGCCATAGGCTATATATTCAGATTCAACAGCGTACTTATTTTTTAAATATTCTTGAATTCCAGGTGAATCAGCAATCAAAATATCACTATGCTTAATTGCAAGTTTTTCGGCATATTTTAAAAAGGTTTGAACTTTTTTTGAATATTTAGAGCGTTTCCATTCTAAACCATCCATATTAGTGATTAATTTTATATTTTTTGGAATAAGCCAATTCCAAATAGAGCTACTTGTATAACCCAATTGAAAAACAACATCCATTTTTTTTCTTCTAATATCTAAAATGCAATTCAGGTCATAAATAAATTGGCCAGAAGTGCCAAGCCAATTTTCAGGGTCGTACTTATGAATAATATGCACACCATTCCATGTATTTTCTTTATAAGGATGTAAAGAAGAGCTATAAACGTAGGTTTCATAACCACTTTTAACTAAATGCTTTGCAAAATATTCGGCAAATTGTTCGTAGCCTCCATGATTATTTGGAATCCCTCTGGTTCCTAAAATTGCTATTTTCAAATATTCTCATTTATTTGGTTAGTATCTATTTTGGATAGTAAAAATAAAAAACCTCCAAGGATTAAAGAATATTTTTCTTCTAAATTATAAATACCTGTTATGATAAGAGAAGTGAAAATAAAATACAGTCCTATTGCTGATATGATATTTCGTATTATTTCTTCACCTGTATAGCTTTTAGTTTTGTAAGACTGTATATAAAGTGACAATAAGAAGGAAATATAAAAGAATAATCCTAAAAAACCTGTTTTAAAGAGAATATTAGTATATCCATTGTGTAATATTGGGATAAATCTCATTCCCTGTTCATTCAAGGGGGCTACAAATTTTAGGTCGACTAAAGATCCAAAACCATATCCATTTAAAAAACTAATTGGATGTTTTTTCATTTGCATGTATGCTAAATTTGTTTCGTAAGCCCTCCAATGATCCCATAAATTCTTATGATTTTTTATGTCGATACTTTTAGCAGGAGAAAAAATTTCGGATGGCGCAATTTTTATTTTATATAAAAACGATTCAATACCTGGTTGATTTCTTTTTAAGTTTATTGAAAATAAATACAAGTAAAACAACCCAACCAGAAGCATAATACCTACTCCATATTTAAAACCTTTTGTTGTTAATTTTGTATAACCATTTATAGCTAGTAGCATAATAATAAAAGCAACAACCATGGTCCTTGAAAAATATAGAATTAGAGATAATGCTAGCGTAAAAATTATTGTTTTTCTTCTTCTGTTAATAACAGCCAAAAATTCAAATCGGTATGAAGATATTAAAATAATTAATGCCAATAACTCTAAAGGATTTGATAACCCATTTTCATTCCTTATTGTGCTAATGGAATCCGTTGAGAAATCAGTGGTTATAAAAACATTAAAAATGTGATAAATTGCAAATAGAAGAGATACATATATTAAAGCCTTTAAAAAAAAGTTTTTGTTGTTTATTTTCTTAATTAAAAAATACCCGAGTAAAATACCAAGTATAGGTTTAGAAAAATAAAGAAGGTCTTTAAACCAATCAAATAAATGTTTTTGATAAAAAAAAGAACTTATAATACCAATTATTAGTACAATTATTAAAATGGATATCAACCCAAATGAAAATCTAGACATACTATGATCATTTGTGCTAGATAACAAAATGGATAGAAATATAAGAAATGATAAAAAGTGTATTTCAAATAAAGGTATTGCTGTTAAAATAAACAGTAAAAGAATAAATATTGATTTATAAATACTAACTCTCAAAATTTGAAGTATTACGATTAAAAATTGAAGTTAGTAATTGAGCCGATTTTTCCCAAGAATAATTTGTTTTTATTTCATCTTGGATGATATTCAAATCAATTGATTTGTAACTTGTGTAAAAATTTTGGAACTTTCTTTTAAATCCATCTTCATCATTTGGGTTAAAAAAATATGGATTAAAAAAAATAAACGATTCCATAGCAGTTACATTCGAACATAAAACTGGAATTTTGAGTGCTCCTGCTTCTAAAGGAGGTATGCCAAATCCTTCGGCTTTAGATGGGTAAATAAACATTTTTGCAGCTTTATAAAATTCAATTAAATGCGTTTGTTCTACATTTTCAAAAAAATGTATTTTTTGTTTTTGGTTTGAACTCAAACAATTTACTAATTTATTTAGTTTAATATTTTTAATGGAGTTTTTCCCAATAAAAACAAGATGAGTAGATGTTTTATAAATCTTAGTTTCCAAATAAGTTTTTAAAAGTAATTCTTGATTTTTTCTAGGTTCTATTCTACTAACATATAGAATATAATCATCAAAACCATATTTTTCTTTGATTATTATTTTTGATTTTTTTTTGTTATAATCTTTAAAATAAGATTCATTGATCCCGTTGGGAGTTATGAAAACATTTTTATTTTTAAGTTGATATTTTTTTTTAATTGACTCTCTTGAATAATTAGATACGGTTAATAGAAAATCTGTATTTTTTGCGCTTCTGTAAAATAAAAAATTTCTTTTATATCTATACATTTTAGAAAAATATTCAGGATATTCATTAAATAAAATATCATGAATAGTAGTTATGTATTTACATTTTTCACTTCTTTTAAATGGAATTACATATTGAAAGTGTGCAAAATCAAATTCTTCTTTTCTAATGCAGTGTGGAATTTCAAATAACATTCTATAAACTCGTGATTTATGTTTATAAAAAATAAAAGATATGTTTTTTTGATCTTTAAATTCCTTCTTTATATTGTCATCTTCAAAACATCCAATAAAAAATTTAATATTTGATGTTTGAATAGCAATTTCTTTATATAGTTCTTTTATGTAAGTTGTAACCCCTTGAGGTTCTTTATTTAATGAATATCCATCAATAAAGACTTTTATAAGCTTTTTTGTATTCATAATTTAAATCTAAACATATGTTGGCAAGTTTACTTCCATATTTATTGAAAAATTTTTTAGAAAATATTTTATACCCTTTTATCAATTGGATTTCTCTTTTTTTATTAAAACCAACAAAATGTAAATAGTTGATAGATGGTAAAAAAACAGTTATTTTTCCTATTAGACTAAGTTTTTTACAAAAATCAACATCTTCAACGTACATAAAATATTTCTCGTCTAATCCACCTACCTTGTTCCAATATTTTTTTTTAGTCAATAAAAATGCTCCTGAAACCCAATCAACAATTCTAATTTTATGAGGTTCATCAAAATTACCATTTACAAATTCTTTAGATTTTATTTCAAAAAGAGACAACTTCAATAATTGATAAGGTTTTGGAAAATTGCCAGCAGAACATATATAATTCTTCTTTTCATTCAACATTTTTATACCTAAAGCTCCAATAGCAGTGTTTTTCTTGAAGATATCTAATATTATTGAAATTTTTTCTAATAGAATAGTATCATGATTTAATAATAAAAAATATTCTCCGCTACAATATTTAGCCCCAAGATTATTTCCCCCAGCAAAACCTAAATTCTTTTTACTTTCAATTAATACAATGTCATTAAAACCTTCTTTAATTATTTTTACGGTATTATCTATTGAATTATTATCAATAATGACAATTTCATAATTAATATCTAAACAATATTCAACTATAGAATTAATACAGTTTTGAATATATTTTTCACTATTAAACGTTACAATTATAATTGATAAATTATATTTGCTCATATATTATAGAATTGTATAAAAACCCAATTTCTTTTTTATATAATATATACTAATTAGGTTTAAGCTTATATTTGTAATTAAACTAGCGGTAGCAGCACCGTTAATTCCATATTTTGGAATTAATATAAAATTAAGAATTACATTTTCAGTTAAACAAACAAGGGCTATATTCCTCATTAACCGATGATGATTAGTCATATTTAAGATCTGATCAACATTACCCGAAATAGCATTAATTAAAACACTAAAACTAAGTATAACCAAAGTTGTTTCTCCTAATATAAACTCAGAACCAAAAAAACTTAGGATATCCTTTCTAAAAACAATAAGTATTAAAAATATAGGAATTGTAGTTATAGTAATTAATTGAGTTGTTTTGATAATAGTTTTTTTTAGTTTTTTTATTTCATTCCTATTATATAATTCTGATATTTTTGGACCAATAACCACGTTAAAAACTAAAATTATAATTAACCCAATTGAAGATATTTTAAAGGCTACATTATAAATCCCTACCTCTTCTGATGATACCATTGCTCCAAGCATAAAAATATCAGTCCAACTTAATAAAAATAAAATTGTTCCACTTATCATCATTGGTAATGAAAGTTTAAATAATAGATTTGTAGGATAATCTTTCTTTATAGAGTTTTTAACACCCTTTAAGAATATTATTTCTATAAAAAAAACGATTAAAATGCTTAATCCAAAACTTAGTATTACCGAAATTTCATTATAGAAATAATTATATATTATGTAAAACATAATTAAAAACAATAATGGAGGTAAAACAAATAAAAAGAGATTGTATTTTTTGTATTCTTTTTTACCTCTAAAAATATTTAATAAAACTTCATGAAACATAAGAGGAGTAATGAAAAAACTTAAGACTTTTAAATATATAATTAATGATCTGTCTTTAAAAAGGCTTATTGCTATTAGTTCTGATAAAAAATAAATCAGGATTGAAATAGTTATAGACGAAACAAATGTAATCCATAACGTTTTTTTAAGAAAATTTGTCTTCGGAATTTCATCATAGTGACTTTGATCTGTCAGCAATCTTATAACTCCACTAGGAAATCCAAAAGTAAAGATTAAAACTATTAACTGTGAAAAAGTAAGAGCAATAGTATATCTTCCAAAGACTGCAGAACCAAAAGTTCTAGTTATTAAAAGCATTACCATATAAGCTAACACTAAGCCAATAATTTTAAATAGAAAGGTTAAACCTCCACTTAAGAGGATTTCTTTAAGATCAGAATTAATATAGTGTTTTAATCTTTTGATTGGACTTAATTTTGAATTTTTTGAAGATGAAATACGTTTTTAGCTGTCAGATTTATAGTTGTTCAAATACTCATTCAATTGCACTATCAATATCCACCCCAACATCAACCCTAAAAACAATAATGGTAGCTGAAAATATTTTTTGTGGCTAATTTTTTTATCAGGAATACCAACTTTATCAAAATTAGAAATAATATTAACAATATTATTTTTTCTTATTAATTCATCATTTGTCCAAGAAATAGATTTAAGAAGACCATAGGAAGTATTAAAAAGTTCAATATCATTTTCATTTTTTTTATTTTCATTTTTTGAAATTTCTATGGTAGAAGAATTTGAAGAATTTACGGCCTGTTTTAAAGCAACTTCTTTGTAGGAATATCGCAATGAATCAATTTGCGCCAAATTTTTATTTAAAACCTGAAGCTTTTGTTTTATCTCATTAACTTTTAAATCTTTTAATTTTTTATAATAATCATTTTCTACTAGTTTTATTATTGACGATGAAATATTACTAAATACTGTTTTAGATTTAGAATTAATGTTGATTTGATGATATCGAAGATCATATTTATCTATTCTTTTTTTAAAATCTTCAAATTTATATCCTTTGGTATAAATAGTGTCTGTTTTTTGTATATATTCATCATAGGCTTTGTACAAGTTGACTTCGGGTTGATTTGGATTTACTTCAATATTATTAATTTGGCTAGCTTCTTTAGTGTTTATATTTAAAATCTGTGCTAATGAAATAGAGTCTTTTTTCTTAACCAAATCATTCAAATAATCTATTTGTTTATACAATTGTATTCCGCTACCATAATTCGTTTCAATAATCATATTTGAAACATATGTTTTTGGCTCGAATTTGTGTAATATAAGCCCAATAATAAACCCTAATACAACTGCGATCCCTAATTTAACTACATGTTTTTTTAGGAAAATTAAAAGTAAAATAAAATAGTGAAAAATATTTTGTAAAACATCTCCAATAAAGTTGAAAAAGTTTTTTAAACCTTTACCAATTACTTTAAATAAATTGCCCAAATCAATTTCTTCTTCTGTTACTTGGCTGTTAGAATTCTCTAGTATTTTTCCTTTATTTTCCATAATCCATTTTAAATTTAAAAACGAGCAAAATTAAGTAAGTTTGATTAGTATCACAAATAATAAGCTTAACTTATTTAGATGAAAATCCCATTCTAATTAGATTAGAATGGGATTGTTTGATAATTAAAGCAATTTAAACTAAGGTTACAGACCTCCTTTTAAATGGTCTTGCCATATTTTTAAATCTTCCCAATGGCCTTCATCTGCTAATCTTGCTTGTGCAGACCAAGTGCGAGGATTATGAACCGTATAAGCTGGGCCAGCATCATCTAAAATTCTTTGCAATCTTGATGATGGTGATAATGAAAGTTGATTAAAACTCCAAATACCATCATTGTTTAATAAACCTTTAATTTTAGGCCCTATTCCTTCAACCTTTGTAAGATCATCTTTTACGGCATCTAAAGCTACAATTGGAGCTGCTTCTGATTCGCCACAACCAAAAAGTTGTTTTAGTAGCCATCCTAATAATAATCCTAATAAGAAAGCTCCTAAAAGCCACATTAACCACGGCCAAAAAACATCCGAACCATCACATGCTGTTGTATTTATTGCTAATTTTAACATAATTTATAATTTTTTATTTGGTTAGTTTTATTTTATTACAATTTCTACTCTTCTATTTTTTTGTTTTCCTTCTTCAGTCGAATTATCTGCCAAAGGTTCCAGTTTCCCTTTTGATGCGACAGAAATTTTATCTTCTGGCACACCTCGTTCCATCAAGTATGTTTTTCCTCGATTGGCTCTTTTTAAACCTAATTGTTCATTAGAGGCTTGATCACCATCTGCATCAGTATGACCAGTTAGTTGTACTGATTTGCCTGAAGACATCAAATCTTTAGCTAAATTATCTAGGTATATAACTACATTTTCGGAGTCAATAGGGTTATCAGTATTGTATTTAAAATAGATATAGGTTTTGTCGTGATGTTCAACAACATGTTCATTTCTTGTTACCCATTTAAAAAGAGATTTTCCTAAAACATCTTTTTGGGCTTCTTCACAATTATTAGCTAATCTTGATCCAAATTCAATATCGCTATCTGTTAAATCATTAAGAAATAGTTTTGCAATATTTTTAGCTCTTGTTAAGCCAAGGTTTTCATTTTCGCCTTTGAAGTAAGGACCTGCGATAAGTAATTTTTTTCCTTCCACTTTTGTGGATAAAATTTCGGATTTCTTTTGAGCCCACGCTTCGCTTGTAATTGGTAAATCAGAATCACAATCAAAATAAAGGGAGCCATGTTTAATTTCTACTACAGTTTCTGGGCAACAGGCAACATTATCTTTGTACCAGTTCCAAGCAAACCATAGCAATAGTAGAAACAATAGAAATGTCAAAAATGCTAATAATTTTTTCATTTTTAAGATTTTAAGGTTAATTAATTTGTGTTAAAAGTATGAAAAATAATTCAATAAAAAAACTGTTCCGATATATCGAAACAGTTTGAAAATGTTTTAAAATTAACTTTATTAAAAGCTAATTACTAGGGTTGAAGTAAAACGATTGAGATCTATGTCTAATTTAGCAGGAGCAACATTTTGGTTGTCAACAAATGCATAGCTGTCAGCGTATGTTGTGTTATCAAAAGCGAAATCAAAATTAATGGTTCTTGATAATTTGACACCTAATCCAAAGGAGTAACCTGTTGTATTATTTGAAGAGTTGGCTTTTTTGTACGGGTTTTCAGTGAATTGATAACCGCCTCTTAAACTAAAGTTTTTTACTCTCCATTCTGTACCAATTTTAAAAGACGAAGTGCCATTTAAATTTTTATTTAAATCATTATTTTCATCAATAAAAAAACTTGAAGGTTTTAGTTTGGTATTTGAGAAATCACGATAAGTATAATCAAAACTAATCAATCCGTTTTGACCAAAAATATAAGCCAAACTACCAGTTAATTTACCTGGAGTATTTAGACTGTAATCATAAAAATTAGGAATGGTTTCATTAAAAAAACCATTTTCATTATTGCTTACAATAACGTCAAGTTCTCCATCAATCCATGGGTAAGGAGTGTCAGTATAAATGGAGTCAGGGTCAGTAATTATAAATCTTTCGGTTAAATCATACCAAATAGGAGATTGGTACGATATTCCAATTCTCAAATTTTGATAAGGTTTTAATATGGCACCAAATCCAAAATTAAATCCGTTTCCATAAGTAGTTAGAAATTGGTTGTTAAAAGCATCTAACAAATTACCATTACCATCATTATTTAACTCTTCATAATAAGCATTTTGAAAAAAGTCAATATTTTGGAATGACATTGAAACTCCTAAAAATAATAAATCTTTATATTGCGTAGCTATACTAAAGCTAAATCTATCATTAATACCTGAGGTGTAGTTACTAAAAAATTGTTCATCAGCATTTCTGTAAAACACATCATTTGTTTCGTTATCGTCAAAATTTAAATTTGGGTCATCAATAAAGGTTGCAATTCCGCTATTGCCTTGTACAGCATAACTATTGTTATAATCTTTAATTAAATTATAATTAAAGCCAAGTGTTATTTTTTTAAAATCGGAATTTCCATGATTTGGGATAACTACAGTTCCGCCTATTTGCGAAAACCGAAAATCATCATCACTATTGTTTATTGAAGAGCCATAAAAAGTGCTTTTTGTGTTGGTTTCTCTATAACTAATAGTACTAGAAAACCCAGTGCTATTAAAAATTGCTAATCCTGCAGGGTTGGTATCAACAGCTGTCATATCTCCACCTAACGCTCCAAAAGCGCCACCCATTGCAGTAAACCTTGCGGTACCATAATTGTCATCTGATGAAAAAAGTACAGCTTGATCTACATAACTAAGAGATTGTGCCTTTAAGACAAGTGTAGATATTAATAAAATGAATAGTGAATATTTTTTCATAGCGATTTTTTATAATTATCGATTAGATCTTTGACTTGTGGGTCTTGATGAAGATCTTGACGATGTTGTTGAGCGGTTTGAATTACTAGCAACGCTTGATCTACTACTTCGGTTTGAGTTGCTTACTGCTTTGTAGCTATTTCTTTTTTGATTGTTATTTGATGAGCTACGATTCACAGAAGATGATTTTGTGTTTTTTGAGGCAACTCTATTGGTGTTAGCATAAGTTCTTGATGGGTTATTAGTAGCGTTATTTTTTGTTCTAGCACTTTTAATTGAAGTATTTTGACGGGTAGAAGCATTGGTATAGCGAACCCTTGAATTTTCATTATTGAATGCTTGTTGTCTTCCCGAACTTCTTCTAACGCTACTTGAACCACTACTTCTACTTGGTGATGAGCTGCTTCGGTTATAGCTTCTAGTATTACTGCTACGTGTATTACTACTACGCGTATTACTTTTATTATAATTATTACTACGCGTATTGCTTCTATTGTTGTTTGTACTTCTAGTATTAGATCTTTTTTGGGAACTTTTACTATTTTTTACAAATTCAGTATTCTTGGTTCTATAATTTCTTGTGCTTGAGGTTGCTCTTCTATTATATGTTTTTGAAGACTTTCTATAATTACTGGCATAATCAGCTCTTTTATTGTAAACATTTCGAGTATTAAACCTACTATTAGAATAATTTCCTCTTGTGTTATATGCATTTCTTTTTCCATAAGTAGAGCGTCCATAATATGGAGAACCATAATACGGAGGTCTGTATCCCCAGTATCCACCGCCATAATATGGAGGGTAATAACCACCCCAATAACCGCCACCATAATAAGGAGGGTAGTAACCGCCCCAGTATCCGCCACCATAACCATAATATGGGTAGCCCCAATACCAAGGGTTATAATATCCACCGCCATAGCCATAGCCCATATTAAAATTTATGCTAACACTAGTTGTGTATTCCCATGGAGGAGCACCATCGCTATATTGATCACTTACATAAAGGGTGTCGGTATCTTCATACCCATAATCATCTATGTCAGTAACAATATCTTCTTCATTAATTTCATAACGCTCGTTTTCTGCAGAAAAATAAGTCTGATAGTAATCAGATTTAGAATCTTTAACTAGAACAACTTCCTTATTAGTTGATCCATATATACCATCATTACTGTTATACGCACTTTGTGACGTACTACAGGATATTAAAGTTATTAGAAAGAGACCCAATAATGTTATCGGTATAAGGTGTTTTTTTATAGAAGTAAAGTTTTTCATAGTGTTTAATTTATATGGTTGTAAGATAAAAAAAAGTTAGCTTTGCAACTTATTTAAATTTCAGTATAAGGATTACAATTTTTATGCCAAAAATTATTGTGTATGAGTAAAAAGCTAACAAAAAGAGAGGAAGACTATTCAAAATGGTACAATGAATTGGTGGTAAAAGCTGATTTAGCAGAGAATTCTGGAGTACGAGGTATGATGGTTATAAAACCTTATGGTTATGCTATTTGGGAAAAAATGCAAGCAGAATTAGATAGGATGTTCAAAGAAACAGGCCATGAAAATGCTTACTTTCCATTACTAATTCCAAAATCATACTTTAGTAAAGAAGCAAGTCATGTTGATGGTTTTGCAAAGGAATGTGCTGTTGTTACTCATTATAGATTAAAAACCTCTGAAGATGGTAAAGAAATAGTTGTTGATGAGAATGCAAAACTAGAAGAAGAATTAATTATTAGACCAACTTCGGAAACAATAATTTGGGATTCATATAGAAAATGGATTCAATCTTATAGAGATTTACCATTATTAATTAATCAATGGTCAAATGTTGTACGATGGGAAATGCGTACCCGCTTGTTTTTACGTACTGCCGAATTTTTATGGCAAGAAGGTCATACAGCCCATGAAACCAAACAAGAAGCAATAGTTGAAGCTAAGAAAATGCAAGATGTTTATGCAGAATTTGCTGAAAATTTTATGGCGATGCCAGTAATAAAAGGATATAAAACTGAAAGTGAACGTTTTGCAGGAGCATTAGATACCTATACGATTGAAGCTTTAATGCAAGATGGTAAAGCTTTACAAGCAGGTACCTCACATTTTTTAGGTCAAAATTTTGCAAAAGCATTTGATGTAAAATTCACAACTAAAGAAGGTAAACAAGATTATGTTTGGGCAACTTCTTGGGGAGTTTCAACAAGACTGATGGGTGCTTTGGTGATGACACATAGTGATGATCAAGGATTGGTTTTACCACCGAAATTAGCGCCAATTCAATTGGTAATTATTCCTATCCATAGAAACGATGAGCAATTAGATGAGATTTCCACTAAAGTGGAAGAAATGATAGTTGCATTTAAAGCAAAAGGTATTTCAGTTAAATATGATAAACGTACTACGTACAAGCCAGGTTGGAAATTTGCTGAGTATGAATTAAAAGGCGTGCCCCTAAGAATAGCTATTGGCCCAAGGGATTTAGAAAGCGGTACTGTTGAATTGGCTAGAAGAGATACTTTAACTAAAGAAACTATTAGTCAAGAAAATATTGCAGAGACAGTTTTTAATTTACTAAATAAAATTCAAGATAATTTATTTGATAAAGCATTAAATTATAGAAATAGTTTAATAACTGAAGTGGATAATTTTGAAGAGTTTAAAGATGTTTTAGATAATAAAGGCGGATTTGTGTCGGCCCACTGGGATGGCACTATAGAAACTGAAGAGAAAATCAAAAATAGGACTAAAGCAACTATAAGGTGTATTGCTAATGACGCAAAAGAAGAGAAAGGAAATTGTGTTCTAACAGGTAATAAATCTTTAAAAAGAGTGTTGTTTGCTAAGGCGTATTAAAAAAAATAAAAAAAAGCAAAAAAGTACTTGCAGAATTTAAAAAATGTATTATTTTTGCACTCGCTTTAACAAGGAAGCTTGTTGGGTATATCTTAGGCCCGTTCGTCTATCGGCTAGGACGCCAGGTTTTCATCCTGGTAAGAGGGGTTCGATTCCCCTACGGGCTACAATTTGTTTTAAAAACAATTTAAATTAAAAAAATTATGGCAAATCATAAGTCAGCTTTAAAGAGAATAAGAAGTAACGAAGCTAAACATTTAAGAAATAAGTATCAGCATAAAACTACGCGTAATGCAATTAGAAGTTTACGTGCAATTGAAGTGAAAAAAGATGCTGAAGCAATTTTATCCAATGTAATTTCAATGGTTGATAAATTAGCGAAGAATAATGTTATTCATAATAATAAAGCAGCAAACATAAAATCAAGTTTAACAAAGCACGTAGCTGCGTTATAAATTTAGATTTAATAACTTTTAATAAAGACAGTTCTTTTTGAGCTGTCTTTTTTTGTTGGAAATAACTGAAAAAGGGATGGTGATAAAAAAATTACCATTCATAAACTCTATCAGCATCAAGTCTTATCAAGATAAATAGTAAAACGGTAAAACCCCAAAGTGATGAGCCTCCGTAGCTAAAAAATGATAGAGGGATTCCTACAGTTGGTAGTAGGCCAATAACCATTCCTATATTAATAGTAAAATGAAAAAAGAAAATGGCAACAGTTGCATAACCATATACTTTGCTAAATGTAGATTTTTGCCTTTCGGCTATATAAAGTAATCTAATTAAAAAAGCAATAAATAATAAGATTACAAAAGTACTGCCTAAAAAGCCCCACTCTTCACCAATTGTACTAAATATGTAATCCGTTTGTTGTTCTGGAACAAAATCACCTTGTGTTCTATCTCCTTGTAAAAAACCTTTGCCATTAAAACCTCCAGAGCCTATCGTAATAACCGATTGTGCCGTATTATAACCGATACCTTTAGTATCTATATTTTTTCCTAATAAAATATTAAATCTATCTCTGTGTCGTTGTTCAAATACATTGTTAAACACAAAATTAACACTAAATATAAATAGACTAGTAAAAAAGTACACAAGTACAAAATTCAACCAGTTGTGCCTTATAAATTTTTTGTTTTTATAACTTAAATAGATAAAAAATATGCTTATAAATAAAGCAGCTATTAGTAATGTTATAACATACCCAAAATATAATGTTGCTATGAATAGGATTAGGGCTAAAAACCCTATTATTAAATAGTACATTGGTAATCCGAATCGATATAAAACTAAAATTAATGAGCCATATACTAATGCAGAACCAGGGTCGGGTTGTAAAGTAATTAACAACGCTGGTAAAAAGATAATTCCAAAAGCTTTAAGCTGATTAGATAGTTTTCTTAGGTCTTGATTTCGTTCATTGAGGTAGTTGGCAATAGCAAGTGCAGTGGCGGTTTTGGCAAATTCAGCAGGTTGTAAGGTGAATGATCCAAAACTATACCAGGAAGTTGCTCCATTTATATTTTTACCTAAAATAAATAATCCGATTAGTGATAGTATGGAAACCATATAAAAAACACCCGAAAACTGCTCGTAAAACTTTTTATCAATGGCTAATATGATAACAATCAAGATGAAACTAAGTAGTATCCAAATAAATTGCTTTCCGTATTTTGTAGAAAAATCGAATATTTCAAATTGCGTATCAGAATAGGTTGCAGCATAAATGCTTACCCAACCTAAAAATAAAAAGATTAAATAGATGATAATTAATAACCAATCAACACCTTTAAATATGTTATTTCTCCTTTTGCGCAACGTAATTTTCTTTATTGAGTTGGTTGTTATATTCTTCTTCTAAACCTTGTGTTAGCATTTTTTTTTCAGCATTTTGTCTTTGATAAGACTCTCCAATACTCCCATTAATATATTTTTCAATCATTAAACTTGCTATAGGAGCCGCCCATCTTGAGCCCCAATATCCATTTTCAATAAAAATAGCAATAGCTATTTTAGGGTTATCTTTTGGAGCAAAAGCTACAAAGATTGAATGATCTGTAAATTGCACTTTTTCTCCATTAATACGCTTAAAATTCTCAGCAGTTCCGGTTTTACCACAAATTTCAATGCCATTAACTTTTGAAAACCGAGCAGTACCAATTTCAAAAACATTATACATTCCCTCTATTACTGGCTCAAAATGTTTTGTGTCAACTGTAGTGTAATGAGGTTTAGTATAATTTTTGTTGATAATGGTGCTATCTCCAATTTTTTTTATAATGTGAGGTGTGTAATAAAAACCTCGGTTTGCAATAGTTGCAGTCATATTTGCCAATTGAATTGGAGTAGTTGAAACCTCGCCTTGGCCAATTGCATTTGAAATGGTTGTAATTGCTCTCCAACCTCCATTTGGGTACATTTTTTTATATAAGTTAGAATCTGGTACAAGTCCTTTTTGACCAGAAGGTAAATCATAACCCAAATAATTTCCTAAACCAAAGCTTTTTACATGTTTGCTCCAAGCGTCCATACCTTCAGATGGGCTACTATATTTTTCAATACTTTTACGATAAACATTTGAGAAATAAGAATTACATGAACGATAAAT
>DAOUTI010000015.1 GCA_030626795.1 Flavobacteriaceae bacterium | reverse complement strand
GATGCTTTTGGTAAACTTTTGGATATCATGGATGAAATTCGTGAAAAATGCCCTTGGGATAAAAAGCAAACCATACAATCGCTTAGACATTTAACCATTGAAGAAACCTATGAATTAGGTGATGCCATTTTAGATAATGATTTACCAGAAATCAAAAAGGAATTGGGCGATTTACTTTTGCATATTGTTTTTTATTCAAAAATAGCTTCCGAAAATAACACTTTTGATATTGCTGATGTTATTACCGGAATTAATGAAAAATTGGTATATCGCCATCCTCATGTTTTTAGTGATGTAAAAGCCGATACTGAAGAAGAAGTTGCCAAAAACTGGGAGAAACTCAAGTTAAAAGAAGGTAACAAATCTATTTTAGAAGGTGTTCCTAAATCTTTACCTGCTTTAGTAAAAGCGAGCCGTATTCAAGATAAAGTTGCTTCCGTTGGATTTGACTGGGAAAAATCGGAACAAGTTTTTGAAAAAGTTCAAGAAGAAATTGAAGAATTACATCAAGAAGTTTTAGCAAATAACCATACTCGAATAGAATCAGAATTTGGAGACGTTTTATTTTCTTTAATCAATTATGCGCGATTTATCAAAGTCGATCCAGAAAGTGCATTAGAAAGAACCAATAAAAAGTTTATCAAACGATTTCAATTCCTTGAAAAAGAAGCAGCAAAAGAAGGTAAACAACTTACCGAAATGACCCTCGCTGAAATGGATGTGCATTGGGAAAAATCGAAGACTTTTTTCAAATAACAAAGTATTGGGAAAAATCGAAGACTTTTTTCAAATAACAAAGCATTAGGAAAAGTAGATCTTTTTTCAAATAATATGGATGTTTCGCCTTCACGAATGTCGAAGTATGAGACATGTGGTGATCTCAACATATAGATTACCATGCTTCATTATATTACGCTCGTAAAGGCGAAGTATCTTAAAAAACTAATCTGCATTTATTATTTTTTCTTTAGGCGAAAATTGCTGCAATAAAATAGCGATTGACATCACGATAAAACAACCTAATAAATTTAACCATAAATAAGGTAAAATATCTAATTTATAGGTTATTATGATTAATATTTGTGTAATTATAGCTGCTTTAAAAACGGCATTCCCTTTTACTTTTTTTACAAAAAATGCCAATAAGAAAATGCCTAAAATATTACCATAAAAAATAGAGCCTATAATATTTACCAATTGAATCAAATTATCAAATAAATTGGCAACACTTGCTACTAAAATGGCTAGTATTCCCCAACCAAGAGTAAACCATTTGGTTGCATTTACATAATGCTTATCATCCTTTTCCGATTTTTCATTTCTTTTATACAAATCCATTGTTGTAGTCGATGCCAATGCATTTAACTCTGATGCTGTTGACGACATTGCTGCCGATAAAATTACCGCTAACAAAAGTCCTATCAAACCTCTAGGCAAGTTGTTTAGTATAAAATGAATAAATACATAATCTTTATCGTTAGTTTCTTGAGAACTATCTGCTTTTAAAATAACTTCTTTTGCTTTTTCACGGTTTAATACATTAGCTGCATCTAATTCTTGAATCTTATTTTTTAAAGCTTCATTTTGATCATTTTCAACAAATTGAAATTGTGCAATTTTCTTTTCTTCTTCAATTTTTTTATGATTTAATTGAAGTGCTTTATATTCATTTGCGAATTCTGAATTTAAAACTGCCTCTGTCGCCGCTGGATTAAAATTTAATGGAGAGGCATTGAATTGATAAAATACAAAAACCATTACACCAACTAATAAAATAAAAAACTGCATCGGTACTTTTAAAAATCCGTTAAAAAGTAAACCTAACTGACTTTCTCGAACTGATTTACCCGATAAATAACGCTGCACTTGTGATTGATCTGTGCCAAAATAAGAAAGCATTAAAAAAGTTCCGCCAAGGAAACCTGTCCAAACAGTATATCGATTACTCAAATCAAACGAAAAATCTAAAATTTCCATTTTTCCACTTGCTCCAGCAATTTTTAAAGCCTTGGTAAATGAAATATCTTGAGGTAAATAACTAATAATGATAAAAAATGCTGCAAACATGCCAATGAAAATAATTGCCATTTGCTGCTTTTGTGTTACGTTAACCGCTTTTGTGCCTCCGCTAACGGTATAAATAATGACTAAAACTCCAATAATAATATTTAACATTATTAAATCCCAGCCTAAAACTGCCGATAAAATAATCGCTGGAGCAAAAATTGTAATTCCTGCTTGCAAACCTCTTTGCACTAAAAATAAAATTGCTGCTAAAGTTCTCGTTTTTAAATCAAACCTTGTTTCTAAATACTCATAGGCCGTATATACTTTTAACTTATGGTAAATAGGAATAAATACCAAACTAATAATTACCATGGCAATAGGTAGGCCAAAATAAAATTGTACAAAACCCATTCCGCTATGAAAAGCCTGACCTGGAGTAGATAAAAAAGTAATTGCACTGGCTTGTGTTGCCATTACGGATAAACCGATAGTCCACCATTTTGCTTCACTACCTCCTTTAATAAAATCGTCAACATTTTTACTCCCTCTAGTTTTCCAAACGCCAAAAACTACAATAAAAAGCAAAGTTCCAAATAAAATAATCCAATCAATTATTGCCATATGTTAAGAAAATATTTGCATTAAGACATAAAAAATAAATATGTAAACTATATTAAAAATAAGTACAGCTGTATATTCTTTTTTCCATTTGGTAGAAACAAATTGGTCTTTATTTTTCATGTGTTTATAATATTTTTTAATTCGGTCATCCCGATAGCTATCGGGACTGTTCGCTATTAGTCATTATCCTTTGGTGATAAAAACTTAGCATGCTCGTTTCATAATAAAAGGTATTAAACCTCAGAGCAAGCCCTGAACCCAATAATAGGAATCGACCCAAGAGTCGAGGTATTTAACCTAGATCCCGCTGATGCCGAGGCAATCGGGAGCGGGATTAGTTCGACTAACTAAAAAAGGTAATAATTTTTTAGGGTCTCACTAATAAATTATTTTTTTACTTCTGTTTCTAAATCATTTTTACCAATAGAAATCATATTGGTTAATAATTTATACGCTCCAGGCACACCTGCTGGCAATTCTCTAAAAAAGGATAAACCTGTATAAATATAATAGCCTTCTCCATATTTTGCAACTAATAAACTTCCATTTTTTGGTTTTTCTCCATTTTCTTTAAAGGAAAGTATTGGTGTAAATTCTTTAGCCCATTTATCAGGAAAATACAAACCTCTTTCTTGAACCCAGCCATCAAAATCTTGACTAGTAATTTTATTAGGGTAATTCATAATTTCATGATTAGGTGCTAAAAACTTAACCTTTGCGTTTTCATCGGTAATTCTATTACGGGAGAGTTCTAAAGTATAAGGTGCAATATTTTCTTTAACTAATAACCTGTGGCTTGTATTATATTGTACAATTACATTTCCACCATTTTTGACATAATCTAAGATCATAATTTGCTTCAATTTTAATTCTTCCACAGTATTATATGCTCTAATCCCTAACATAACTGCATCATACTTTTTTAATGAATTATTCGAAATATTTTTAGGATCTATAACAGTAACTTTATACCCTATTTGCTGTAAATATTTAGGAACTTCATCACCGGCTCCTTTAATATAGCCAATAGTATTTCCATTTTTAATCAAGTTTAAACGAACAACTTTTGATTCTGCTGGCATTAAAATAGTTTGCTTTGGAATATGGTCGTAGTTTATTTCTACCAAAGTATTGGTAAAAAACTTCCCTTCGCTTTGAATTTTTGATTTTATATAACCTTCACTTTGAATACTCGTAGGAGTAATCGTAAAAAGCACCTTTTTTTCTTCTCCTTTTTGAAGTATTTTAAAAGGAATAATCTTTGGAGTTACCTTCCAGTTTTCAGGAACATCTAAGCTAGCTTCACCAATAACATTATCTTTATGGGCAATTAAGCTTACAGGAATCTCTTTTGGCTTATTATCATTAAAAATGATAACCTTTGAAGCAATATTTGAAGAAATCTCAGGAACAATTTCAAAAGGCTGATATACTTCTCCTTTTACAGGATCATTATACTTATAGATGATGTCTCTTGAGAAATCAATAGAAATTCCATCAATTTCAAATTCAAAATTTAATTTTAACTCTCTGATCGTTTCTGGATTTCCAATTAAGGATTTATCACTAACATGATACATGCCTAAAGTTCCTTTTTCTTTTAACCAATAAGGGGAAGTGAAATTTAATTTATCAGAAATATTAATTTTCTTAGTTGTAATATAGGATTCATTTATTTCTAATTTTTTATTAATACTTTCACCCTTGTTTTCAGAAAAAAGTTTTATCCTTTTTAAAAAAATATTTTGATTACTTCGGTTAATAGCTTCTATATCAATTGAAATTTCTTCTCCAATTGTAGCATTAGAAGCATTTGCTTTTCCTTCTAAATACAAACCTGCACAAGCTGCAATAATTTGTTTAATTTCTTTTAATTTAAAATTACGCCAGTAGTCATTTTTTAGCTTATCAATTAAAACATAAGCTTTCATTAAATTTGGAATACTTGCCGAAGGGTTTTCAAAATCAAAATTTTTCTCCACTTGATCTAGAATTACTTTAATTTCATTTCCTCCTTCAATTCTATTCCAAGTGGTATCAATTCCTTCAAATAGATTGTTTTTATTTTGAGGTACTACACCTTTAATTAATTCAATATATTCTTCTTGTTTTCCTCTTGTTCCAGTACTTCCAAAACCTTGTGATTTGTGCATACTTCTACTCAAAGAAGCAATTTCGGTATTTGATAATCCGCTTGACGGATAATAAACTCCTGTATTAATGGCAATCATTTTAGATTTATCAGCTTTAGCAAAATTTGCTTTACTGCCATAAAACCACCAAGAAGTATTAAAAAATAACCTTTGCGCTTTCCAAGGTTTTAAACTATTTACTTGATATTCAGCATTAGCTGCTAAATCAAAAGCCTCTGTACTCAACATTGCCGAAGCGGTATGATGGCCATGTGTTTTTCCTGCAGATTCCACATTAAATCTATTGATAATAATATCTGGCTGAAAGGTTCTAATTACCTTAATCACGTCACTTAAAACTTCCTGTTTATTCCAAAGTTTCAAAGTTTCATCAGGATGCTTTGAATACCCAAAATCGTTGGCTCTAGTAAAAAATTGCTCTCCTCCATCTACTTTTCTTGCTTGCAATAACTCGTTAGTTCTAATCACGCCAAGTAATTCTCTAATTTCAGGGCCTACTAAATTTTGACCGCCATCACCTCTTGTAATTGACAAATAAGCTGTACGGGCATGAACCTGATTAGAAAAATAGGAAATTATCCTTGTGTTTTCATCATCTGGGTGCGCTGCTAAATATAGAACAGACCCTAAAAAATTTAATTTTTGAACAGCATGATAAACTTCGTTTGAATTCAGTTTTTTTGGAGCTTGAGCATCAATTTTTAAAGTGAATACTAAAAAAATTAATACCAA
The DNA here is from genome assembly GCA_030626795.1 of Flavobacteriaceae bacterium. GTDB lineage: Bacteria > Bacteroidota > Bacteroidia > Flavobacteriales > Flavobacteriaceae > Lutimonas. The sequence continues at coordinate 20,619 of DAOUTI010000015.1, read as the reverse complement.
TAGTAAAGTTTTTTTCATTTGATTTTTTAGTTGTAAGAAAACAAATCTATAAAATTAAACACATACAAACCATGCATTAAGAAAATCTTAACATTTCAATTTAAAAAAATTCTACTTAAAATTATTTTTTAAGTTCAAGTTTAAAACAATATATTTGTATACTTATACCAACAAAAAAGTATCATTAATTTATATTAATTTTTTATAGATGAAATTTATAGTATCTAGTTCTCAATTGCTAAAACAACTTCAAATATTAGGTGGAGTTATAAATTCAAATAACACACTCCCTATACTCGATAATTTTTTATTTGAATTGAGTGATAATCAATTAAAAATATCTGCTTCTGATTTGGAAACAACCATGAGCACTATAATTGATGTTGAAACTGATGAAAATGGGGCTATTGCTGTTCCAGCAAAATTGTTGTTAGATATTTTAAAAACTTTTCCTGAGCAACCACTTACTTTTAAAGCAGAAGATAACAATACTATTGAAATAAGTTCAGAAAGTGGTAAATATGCTCTCGCTTACGCGGATGGTGAAGAGTTTCCTAAATCCGTTGAGTTAGAATCACCTAGCACAACCATATTAAGTGGTAATATTTTAGCAACTGCAATTTCTAAAACCATATTTGCTTCAGGTAATGATGATTTACGACCAGTAATGAGCGGTGTGTTTTTTCAATTAAGTCCTGAGAGCTTAATATTTGTAGCAACTGATGCGCACAAATTGGTTAAATATATTAGAACTGATGTTCGTGCAAATGAAGTTGCTGAATTTATCATGCCTAAAAAACCTCTAACTATACTTAAAAACATTTTAACCAATAGTGATGAAGATGTTACTATTGAATATAATGATACCAACGCAAAATTTATTTTTGGAAACAGTGTACTTATTTGCAGACTAATTGATGGTAAATACCCTAATTACGAAGCTGTTATACCAAAAGAGAATCCAAATAAATTAACATTAGAAAGAAATTCTTTTTCTAATTCAGTTCGTAGAGTATCCATATTTTCAAGTAAAACTACCCATCAAATTCGTTTAAAAATGGCTGGAACGGAGTTGAAAATATCTGCAGAAGATTTAGATTTTTCAAACAAAGCTGATGAAAGATTACAGTGTAGTTATGAAGGCGATGATATGCAAATTGGATTTAATTCTCGTTTTTTATTAGAAATGCTAAATCATTTAAATTCTAATGAAATCTTATTAGAAATGTCTTTACCAAACAGAGCTGGTATTTTAACACCAATAGATGGTTTGGAAGAAGGTGAAGAAATTACGATGTTGGTTATGCCGGTTATGCTCAGTAATTAAGCAATCTAACTATCTAATATTGTATAATTTGCAAGGTTAATTTTTTGTTAAATTCGATTATTATTAATACATTGCGCTACATAAAATAGTTGAATCCCCTAAAATTCAATTTATTTTTAGTACTAAGTTGTTTTTTTAATTTCATAATTAATTGAAATTAAGATGTTTGCAAGTAAAATGCTTAAAACTAAGTTTAACTAAAATTAATCTATGATAAGAAAACTACTATTTACTTTTACTTTCCTAACTACCTCTTTTTTATCATTTGGACAAACTGATTATTCAAATGTTGAATTTAGAAGCTATATATATAAGTATAAAGATATTGAGCCAAGAACTTCTGAGCTTGGTATTGATAAACAATTACTCATTGATATCGTTAATCTTTTAGGCAATAAATTATACACTAAAGCTGAACAAGAAGAAATAGTTTATAAAGCTTGGTTAGCTATGGTAAACCCAAAAACATTTGATTATGTTTTTAAAGATTTTGCCGTATCTTCAAATAAAAACTGGGGTACAGAAAATGCCAATGGTGATATTGTTCTTGAGCCAAATCCATACTTAACGGACTGGACTGTTAGTGACGATGAGTACCCATACTTTCAATTGACTCTTAATAAAATTTTAGAACATTTTCAATTAATGACTTATGGAGATGATGCTGAAAGTGTTGCTACTTCTTTTAATGAATTATTAATTACTAAAGACTTTAAGTTTTCTTCGCCAAAAGATGATGACTGGGCATATTCATACATTGAAAGTGTAAATACTGAACTAGAAAAAAAAGGTCTTGTTGCACTTGTAACAAAAGGCTATTATAACATAATTGTTTGCAATATTGAAAACAAAGATAAATTAACCAATTTATTTGAAAAATTTAAATGGGAATTGGTACAACCGTAAACTCAAATTGGTCCCCCTCATTAAAAATCTGTTTTTATGAAAATAAAAACAGGTTTTTTTTTAATACAATCCAATAAATAATATTGTTAAACGTTCGAATAAATGATAATCAAACTTATTCTAAAGTGAAAAAAATTATAATCCTTATTTATTTTTTAAGTGCTAGCGTGTTCATATGTGCTCAAAATAAGGATTATACTGAGATTCGGTTTAAAAGTAAATTAAGAAGTTACACCAAAATAATGCCGAAAGCAGAAAAATTTGGCATTGATAAAATATTATTTGAAGAACTGGTCAATAGAATTACTACTGGTGTTTTCTCAGAAATTCAAAAAAAAGATTTATCAAACAAATTATGGCTGGCTGTTTCTAATCCAAAAAAATTTGATTTTATTTATAAAGATTTTTCATTAAGTACTATTAAAAATTGGGGTGTAAAAATAAAATTTGAAGATCCAAATTTTGAACCTAACCCTTATTTAGCAAAATGGACAAATACTGGTGATGAATACTTATATTTTCAATGGGCTGTCACACAAATATTGACCTATGAAAATTTGTTAACTTATAGTGAAAAAGCTAAGGTTGCACAGAAGTCCATTCACGATTTAATCTTGCTAAAAGGCATGGAATTTTACAAGGCAAAACCTGATGAATATGCTTATGACTACTTACACAGAAATAACAGCTTATTAAAAAACAAAGGCTTGGTTATTTTAATTTATAATAACCACTTCGATTATACAGTCTGCAAAATTGAAGATAAAGAAAAAGTTATAGAACTTTTAAGTTTGCTTAAATGGGAGTTTGTAGCTCCATAACTTTATCTTACTTCAAATATTATTACTATTTAATATTTTTATTTATTTACCTTAATTGCAAAAGCATCTAATGGGTTTTCAAAGGCTATAAATAAAATACAAGGCTCTTTACTGATACATTTTGCTGTATGTGGTTTTTTTGAAGGCCCATAAGCATACGATCCTACTTTCATAATTTGCGTTGTTTCTTTATCATAGGTTACCTGCAACTCACCAGACAAAAGAATCATACGCTCAGGAGAGTTATGCCAATGATTTGGAATATCAGAATTTCCTTCTACTTTAAAAAGGACATCCACATTGTTAACTGCAGGGTTACCATGTAAAACAGCAATACTACAGCCATCAGGCATAAATGGAGGGCAAGGTCCCCATTGTAAATCTGTGTCACTTATTGTTTTTACAACTGAGTTTTCTATATCATCTATTGTGCCTTTTTGAGCAAACACAGTTAATGATAGTAGCAAAATTGGAATAAATATTAGTTTTTTATTTTTATATATTAATTTCATGTGTTTATATTTATTGGTTTTTATTGGTCACATGCTGTTCGCTATTGATCACGACATTGGGTGAGAAAACTTTTAGCATGCTCGTTTCATAATTCTATTATTAAATATTAATTTTATTTTTAAGTTAATTTATCTTGGTTGGTAATCTAAATCTAATCCTAACATTCCTTTAGCTAAGATTTCTCTTGTAAGATAGCTATTAGAAGGATGTATTTTCCCTAAACGTGCATCTCTAAACAATCGTTCAAATCCTGATTTTCTAGTAATTCCGTAACCGCCCATAATATCCATTGCTCTATCAACAATTCGCCAAGCACCTTCAACGGCATGACATTTAGTTGCTACAATTTTTACACCCCAAGCATGACCATAATCTTTACCTTCACTCCATTCTCTAGCGGTTGTATCTAAATGAGGGCCTATACCTTCTAATTCTAAAATGATTTCCGACACATCATGTTGCATTCCCGAATGATAAGCCAAAGATGGTCTATCTAAGGATATTGATTTTTTCTTTGGAAGTGTTTCTAAAACTATATCAACAGCACGCTGTGCCAATCCATAATAAACGTTTCCAAAACCTAATAAGCCCCAAGCAAAAATCCCCATAATAAAACCATCCATTCCTTTAAAGCCAGTTGGTAATTTTCTAACTATATATTTATCAGGAATAAACACGCCATTTAATATAGTATCATCTGATCTTGTTGCCCGCATACCCATCACATCATCCCAGGTCTTTTTTATCTCAAAATTTTCTGAATTTCTTGGCATATAAGCATGAATAATCATAGGGTTATCTGGGTCACTGTTGTCTTGTCCGTGAAATCCCAAATAATCCCAGACGGGTGTTAAACTTCCAAACATTTTATGTCCTGTAAATTTATAACCACCTTCAACTTTTTCTGCTTTACAAGTAGAGTACAATACTGGAGAATCATTTCCTGCCTCTCCATGACCAGCAGCAAAAACCTTTCCTTCACCAGCTTCTTTTAACAACCACTCCATAGAAGTGTCGCCATTTCTCCATAAATCAGATACCAAACCAGCCCAATAGACATGCATATTTAAAGCTAATGCTGTAGGAGCAGCATGGTAAGCTAGTTTTCTGGTTAGTTCACTACATTCAGATAAATTCATTCCGTAACCTCCAAATTCTTTGGGAACAGAAATCAAAAGGTAACCTGCTGCTTTTAATTCTTCAAAATCTTCTTGAAAAAAAAGATTGTTTGCATCATAATGAGCAGCTCTTTTCTGGCAATTTTTAAAAATTTTTTCTAAGTTTTTTAATAGCTCATTTTTTTTAGTTAGTGTTTCTTGCATAATTTCTGATTTTATAAGATTAGTAAAAGTTTTATACTCACTTCAAAATTACGTGCTTACAAAAAAACATAAGACCACATTTCATTCAAATAATGGTAATTTTGATTCATCACCTTCAATTTGAAGATTTGAAAATGGTGATATGGAGAAAAAACTCATTTTAAGGCAAAACAACAAGACAGTAAAAGGTATTAAAACCTCAGGGCAAGCCCTGAACCCAATAATAGTAATCGACACAAAGGTTAAACCTAGATCCCGCTGAAAAATCGGGATTAGTTCGACAGACTAAAAAATTGAAATGAATTTTTTAGGGTCTCACGAATAATTCAAGCACTTTCCATATATCTGGATGGTAAAACGCCATAGGCCTCAAAAAAACATTTAGAAAAATACGCTGGACTATTAAAACCGGTTTCAAATGCTATTTCAGAAATGTTCCCTTTTTGATTATTTAAAAGATTTAAAGCTTTTTGTAGTCTAAATTCTTTTAAAAAAGAGTTTAATGATTTTCCGGTTAGAGATTTCACCTTTCTATATAATTGAGATTTACTCAAACCTAAGTTTTTACTAAAGTCTTCTACTTTTAAATCTGTATTAGCCCAAATTTTTTCAGTGAAATCCATTAAAATATTTAAGAATTTTTCATCGGATGGATTTATAGTTCGTACCCATTCACTATCAATAGCAACGTTTAAATTTTCACTCTCATATAAATCTTTTACTTCTGATGAAACATTAATTTGCCCTAAAACTACATTGCATAATCTTTCGGCCAATTTTATTGTGTCTTCAAAAAAATTATCTTTTTCAGTTATTGGAATACCTGAACTTAATCCAATTTTCAAACTTAAACTAGAATGTCCATTTGAATTTATAAAATTTTTAAACTCTGTTTGAATTTCAATTGCACATAATACCGCATCTGAAATAGATTCAAATGAAATTAAAAAGCAATTTGTTTTCTTTTTAACCAAGCTCCCATTAAAACGAATTAAAATTTTTACAATAGTATTCTTATAGTTTTGAAATGCGCTTTTATTCGAAAATTCTTCTCTGCTACTTAAATATTTATTCATGAACCCTGTTACCATTATAATTCTAAATGCGGGGTCATTTATAATGTTTAAGTTGGTTTTTTGTGCTTTTATTGGATCTTCAATTCTTCCTAAAAAAGATTCAACAATTGAAGGGTCTACTTCAATAATACTATTAGGCATACCACCATGAGCAAATTCGTGCATATCTTCAATAGCTTTTTTATTAGGAGCATCAATCAAACAGAATGCTGTTTTTCTTTTATCGTCAAACCAATAGGTTAATCCTTTACAACCAAATTTATGTTCAATTTTTAAATCTTCTTGATGTATTTTTGCAACATGCTCTGCAGTAACGGCTTCTGGTAAATCATGACGATCCATATAAATTGGCATAGTATTGTTATTTAGCTAGTATTTTGTGTAATATTTGTTACTAAGTTAACATTTTTTAAATAAACCATATATTTCAAATACTATTGATAAATATTTTCGAACGTTAAAATAGTTTTAATTACATTTACATCTTACCAAATAATTAATTATTACCTACAATTTTAGCTTTTTGATCAAATATTTTAATAATAAAAACATTATCAGTGGCGCAATTATTTATGGTATTGGTGATAGTATTGGCTCGTTGATATTAAATGAGTTTAGTTGGATTAGACTTATTGGTTTAGCGTTTATTGGAGGTACCGTATATGCGATAGAAATACCAGCTTTTTTTGATTGGTTAGAATCTTATTCTAAAAAATTTAGCCTCAAAAAATCACAAGCCATTAAAACAATTTTGACAACCTTGTTTTTTAATCCGATTTGGATTGCTAGACATTTTATTTTTATTTTTTTATTTTCTGGTAATTTTGCATCAATAAATTTGAATCTACTTCATATTGCTTGGTTAGCATACATAACTCCGCTACCAATTACATTGTTTGCAAATTATTTAATTCAAAATAAAGTAAATTTAACTTGGCGATTTCCTGTTAGTGCAATTTTTTCGGCACTGATGGTGATTTATTTTGCGTTAAGCAAAGTGATTTTTAATTGATATGAAAATATATATGGATTGACAACTGCAAAGGTTGAAGCACAGTAAAAAACAAACCTACAGATTATTAATCCTTTATTTTTTGTACTACAAGCTTATAAACTTTATCAAAAGTTTCATCAACATTCAAATCACTATTATCAATGGTAATGGCATCATCCGCTTTTATAAGTGGTGAATCTTTACGTGTAGTATCCATCAAATCTCTTACTGTTACGTTTTTCAATACCGATTCATAACTAATATTTTTACCATCATCAGTCATTTCTTTGTGTCTTCTACTTGCTCTTTTATCGGCTTCAGCTAACATAAATATTTTTAATTCTGCTTTAGGAAAAACAACAGTACCTATATCTCTGCCATCCATTACAATGCCTTTTTCTAGTCCCATTTTTTGCTGCTGCTCAACCAATTTTTCACGCACTTCTGATATAGCAGCAACCTTACTGACCCTATTTGAAACTTCTAAAGTTCTTATTTTATGCTCTACGTTTTTGCCGTTTAAATATATTTCTGCATAACCTAATTCGTCATTATATCTAAATTTTAAATCAATATCAGCCAGTTTTGAAATTAAATCCTTTTTTAAAAAAGTTTCATCATCTATAAATCCATTTTCCATGGCATAAAGCGAAACAGCTCTATACATTGCGCCCGTATCAACATAAATATAACCCAGCTTTTGAGCAATTTTTTTTGCCAATGTACTTTTACCTGTAGATGAAAACCCGTCAATAGCTATAATTATTTTATTTGTGATTTTCATTTAAAATTATTTTTGAGTTAAATCTATATGCAAGGTAAAAGTACTCGTATTCTCGGCAGGGTGGTATTTTGTAAAAGCATAATCTAGTTTAAATCTTCCCATTTTCAAACCAAAACCAGCCGAAATTCCTGCAAAGGTTCTTGTTTCAGTGAGCTTTAATTCTGCTGCTCTTCTAAAATTATATCCAAACCTAATATTAAATCCCTTATCGGGGAAAAATTCACCGCCAATAACAACATGTCTAATGGCATTAGTAAAAAAATTAATATCATTTGTTGTGGTATTGCCTTCTAAATCTGTTTCATTGTCTGATGGATTTGCAACAGCAATATTCCATTGTTGCAAATTATTTAAAGTTAAATGCCATTTTAAAGGTACATCATATAATTTATATGAAGCCCCAACTGCGATTTCAAGTGGTAAATCTTCTCTTATTTCATCATAAGGTGTAATCTGATAACCTAAATTTCTTATTACTGCTGTAACAGAATAAGGCTTATCATCCGAAAAGTAATAAACACCAAAATCTAATGCAGCACCTTGTGATGTATAATTTTCAATTTTTGAACTTAAAAACTTGATATTAGAACCTATATAAAAATTTGACCAAGGAATATTATAGGCATAACCAACAGATATTGCTAAATCGCGAGCACTAAAAGCACCTGTTTCAACTCCATTTTCATCAGCACCTATAAAATCACCATAATTTAAATACTGGATACCACCGTGAATTGTTCCAAACCTTCTATTAATCAAATGTGCAAAAGTTGCCGAACCCATATTGACATCTGTTAAATAATTTACGTAATTAACAGCAACTTGATTATCCATATATTTACTAATCGTAGCAGGGTTCCATAAAGGTTGGTTTACATCATCATTTATAGTAAGCGCTTCACCACCTAATGCTGCTTGATGTGCAGATGTCGTTATATTTAAAAAACTAAATACACGCTCTCCTCCCACTTGTGCAGAAGTATAATTTATACTAACAATCAATAATATAGTAAATATTATTTTCATAGAATTTACAAAGAAAAGTAAATATTTTTCTTTTTAAGACAATTCAATTAAAAATTTAATGCATTAGACCGAACTCTTGTTTTAAATCAAAATTTATTAAATTTGGCTTTTATAAATATTTTAAAGTTATGGCTAAAAAAGGTAAAGCAAAAAATACACAAAATAAAGCCAAACATGCAAAATTGATGGGGCGAAAAAAGAAAAAATTGTTACAAAGTAAAGAAGATAGTAAACAAAGAATAAAAGAATTAAACAGAAAAATAAACGAAAAAAAGCATGAGCAATAAAAATATTTATGATTTTAAAAATCTTAGCAACTTTTATCCTGACTTAAAAAATTATGTTTTTGTAAACGATTACCAAAATGAAACTATTGATTTTTCAAACCCAAAAGCTGTAAAAGCGCTCAACAAAGCCATATTATTTACAGATTATGACGTGAAGTATTGGGATTTTTCTGACGAGAATTTATGCCCTCCTATTCCAAGTAGAGCAGCGCATATTCATATTATAGCCGAATTACTTGAGTCGTCTAAGATTAAAAAAAATATTCATCTTTTAGACATTGGTATAGGTGCAACATGTATTTACCCTCTTATAGGACATTCATTATTTAAGTGGAATTTTACGGCTACAGATATTGATGAAGATTCTATCAAAAATGCACAAGAAATAATTGATAAAAATAATTTAAACAAAAATATTGAATTAAGATTACAACCAAGTTCATTTAATATTTTTAAAAATATTATTCAAGATAATGAACAATTCTCGGCAAGTATTTGTAATCCTCCTTTTTACGAATCTGAAGAAGAAGCCGACAAAGCAAACTTAAAAAAATTAAAAGGTTTAGGACTTAATACTGAAAACACTTCTAGAAATTTTAGCGGAAAATCCAATGAGCTTTGGGTAAAAGGTGGTGAATTAGCATTTATAAAAAAATACGCCAACGAAAGTTCTTTGTATAAAAATCAATGCTTCTGGTTTACTATTTTAGTTTCAAAAAAAGAAAACATTAGAAAAACTAAAGTTATTTTAAAGAAACTAAATGCATTTGAAGTAAAAGCAATTCCTTTAAAAAAAGGCAATAAAAACACAAGAATCATGGCGTGGACTTTTCTTAATGAAAACGAACAAAATAACTGGAAATAAATTATGCTAACAAAACTTATTTGCTCTGATATTGATGGTACACTTTTAAATAAAAACAGAGAACTTTCTATTAGAACTATCACAGCGATAAAACATATTTCTTCTATACCTTTTATATTGATTTCTTCGCGTATGCCCAAAGCCATGCTGCATTTACAAAAAGAATTAAATATTACTCATTTGCCCTTGATTGCTTATAACGGGGCTTTAATAACTATGCCAAAAACCGTATTACAATCTACAGAAATAAAACATCAAGTTAGTGTAGATCTAGCTCGATTTTGTAGTAAAACAAGTATTCATTTGAGTTTATACCATCATAATGAATGGTATGTGCCTACTATGGATTATTGGGCAAACAGAGAAAGTAACAATACCAAAGTGATTCCTAAAATTCAAGATATTAAAATAACACTCAAAAATTGGAAAAGCGAAAACAAAGGCGCTCATAAAATTATGTGTATGGGTGATGAAAAAGAGATTGATACTTTGGTGAATTTTATCAATAATCATTTTTCTGATGCAATTATTGGCTACAGGTCAAAACCAACTTACTTAGAAATTGCGCCTAAAAACATTTCAAAAAAGACGGCCATTCAATTTTTGATTGAACAAAAATATCCTAATTGCACTCTTGAAAATATAATAGCTTTTGGCGATAATTATAACGATATTGAAATGTTACAATCTGTTGGTTTAGGTATTGCCGTTCAAAATGCTAAAGATGAAGTTCGCGCTATAGCGGATGAAATTACAAAAAGTAATATTAATGATGGTGTTGCTATTTTTTTAGAAAAGTATTAACCTTCATGGTAATCGTCGCCTTTGCGAGCGCAATGTAATGTAGCGTGGCAATCTTCGGTGTCATTTATGATGAGATCACCACGTCGCTCGTGCCTTGCTCCTCGTGAAAACGAAGTACGTTTTTGCGAGCAAAATATAATGTAGCCTGGCAATCTATTTGATTGGAGAGAAAGTTATAGATTGACACTTCAAGTGAATCTAAAGCGTAGTGATGTTGCTTACTTGATAGGTTAAAATAAAGTTTTTAACTTTTTTGTTGAAGATCGCTGGTCAATATTAGTTTCTATAATTTTTGTTACCACTTCATTTTTTTCATTTTTTAACCTGTCAATCAATAATTTAGCTGCGGTTTTCCCGATAGTAATTCCATGTTGATTTACAGTAGTCAATGTGGGTGTTAAATTTTCAGCAATTTTCTCATTTGCATACCCTATAATAGAAATATCATTTGGAATTTGATAACCTTTTATTTTCACTGCTTTTATAGCTGCTAAAGAAGCATCTTCATCAATAGCAAAAATGCCATCAATTTTTTCATTATTTAATAAGCTAATAGTTTCTTGCAACACATTATCGACATTAGATTTAATTACTAATTTTTCATCATATTTATTAAAAGCATTTTCAATTGCTTTTTTATGTCCTTCTGTTCTTAATTTTCCAACACTTAACAAATCAATTGTTGAAACTAGTGCAATACGCTTGCAGTTTAAATTTATCAAATGTTTTGTTGTATTAAAAGCATTGTTAAAATCATCAACAACAACTTTGTCGCAATGAACAGCATCCGTAACTCTATCAAACATAACCATAGGAATACCATCAGCTTTGGCTTCTTTAAAATGCTCAAAATCATCTTTAATTTGAGACTCTTCCGCAATAGCGACAATTAAACCATCTACACTCCCGTTAGATAGCAATTCAATATTAGCAACTTCTTTTTGATACGATTCTCTAGAAAAACAGGTAATAATGTTATAATCTTCACTTGCAGCAATTCTCTCAATACCATATAAAACCCTTGTAAAAAAAGTGTTCAAAATATTTGGAATTATAACACCAATATTTTTAGTTTTTCCAGATTTTAAATTAACGGCTAACCTATTTGGTTTATAATTATATTTTTTAGCTGCTTTTTGAACTTTAAGCTTTGTTTTTTCGCTAATTTCATAACTATCATTTAAAGATTTAGAAACTGTTGAAACCGAGATGCCTAAAATTTTTGCTAGCTCTTTTATTGTGATTTTTTTCTTCTCCATTATGAATTCATAAGTTTTATCAAATATAAATCAATAATTACTGGTAAAAATACGGTAATGTAGTTTAACAATAACTTCATAGTATGAAGTTTTAATTAATTATCTCTTTGTTTGTGTCATATTATCTGCTACAACAATAATATATTCGGCTATCATTTCTTTTTGTTCCCGAGTTTTTTTATCCCACTCTGATTGCGTTAGCGTAGTAATAGACTTTATATTTAATCCTGGTTGAATTTTATTTATCCACCAAATAATTCCTCTTTTATTATTTGAATGGTAAGACCCGTCCATATGAAAATATAAATCACCTTTATTAAAATTCTTTACTGAAAAATGTGCCATTGTTGCATCTTTACCTGCTTGTGCTGTTTGGGTGTATAACATATTTGGTGGTACATGTCCGTCCATCATATCTTCCATATCTGCATACACTTCTGGATCAAAATATTTTTTTAAATCGGGTCCAATCCATGCTTTGGCTTCTGGGCTTAATTTATCTAAAACATCAATTCCTTCTTTATTGATCATAGATGCATATCTACGTGGAATATTGGATGCGATAAAACGTAATTTGTTTTCTTTAGCAAACTCAACCAATGGCTTATAATCAGTTTTATAATTACCCCACATTTGAGTCATTTCTGGTATCATTTTCTTTTCAGGATAAAAACCTGCTAAATACTCATTCAAAACCAATTGGTTTGGGCTTTCAAACATTTCGGCTCCAAAAAATAATTTTTCTCCTTTTAATTCGTGAAAACTTTTTGCCATTTCAATTTGCATCCAATGCGAAATTGGATTGGTATGATATTCACCAAAAAACACCATATCACTTTTGGCTAAGTCTTTAATCATCTTATTATAATTTACCAGTTTCCCTTTGTTATTGTACAATTGATATGCTGGTTTTCCTTGTGCGACTGTCAAACTAATAAAAGCAATAATCGCGATAATGGTTAAGCTTAATTTTTTCATTTTTATTTTGTGTTTTTATGTTTATTTGTTTTTTATGCTTGTCTGTTTATTTGTCAAATGTATACAATTCAGATAAATGTTAATAACGAACAATGTGTTTATTATATTGAATTTTGTGTTTTTAATATATCATAATTCTAGTCCATTTTTTTAAGATATTATTATTAATTTTCATAATCAAACAGAACAACTAACCCTATTTTTATTCTTTCTGACCTAAGTTTAAAGAAGAAACATCCATAGTGTATAATTTTAAAGAACGATCTCCTTTTTCATTACCTCTACTAGAAGAGAATGAAATTGTTTTTCCGTCAGGAGAAAATGCTGGAAAACCATCAAATGCAGCATTGTTTGTTAACCTTTGCTCTTCACCTGTTTTTAAACTACGCAACATAATTTCATAATTGTGTGGTGGAAAAACAGTTACATAAGCAAAATGCTCCCCATCAGGCGCAGGAAAAGGAGCCCAATGTGTACCGCTTTTATGTGAAATTTGCTTTAAGTTTTTACCATCAACATCAACCGTAAATAAATGCATATCTTTTTTATCTTGACCTTCTTCAGATTTTTTCCAAAATTGTCTTGTTGTCTCCCATAATAAAAGCACCGCCTTCTTGCCAATCTGGCGTAAAAGTAATTTGTGTTTGATTGGTTCCGTCAGGGTTCATTGTCCAAAGGTCAATTTTTCCTTCTTTAGATTGGCGACTAAATAAAACAATTTTTCCGTTCGGGCTAATACCAACTTCGGCATCATATAGGTCATTATTGGTTAATCTAACAACATTATTACCGTCAAGGTCACTCATATACAATTCAGCTCCTTGAGGATAATCTTTGGGGTCAGAATAATTACCTCTGTGCATCTCTAAATTATCTTTGGTTGATGTCCAAATCAAATTTTTACCATCAGGTGTAAAATGCGAACAAGCATCATCACCAACAGCGTTAATTTTTTTTAGATTAGTCCCATCAATATTTACAGTATAAACATAGTGTGTAGAATCTTGACCCATTTTACCATTAAAAATAACTGCTTTTCCATCAGGTGAAAAATAGGCTTCAGCACCATTTGTCACTGTTGGTATTTTTGTGATTGGCAACTCCATTTCTTTTTCTACAACAGCAGTCAATTCTTCTGTATTTTTGGCTTTTACTTCCTCTTTTTTATTATCTGCACAAGATGCCATTACCATAGTTGATAAGCCAAGTGCTATTGAAAATTTGAAAATATTTTTCATTTTTTTATATTTAATTATTTCTATTTATTTTAATGTTTTGGTCTTCCTGACCCTTTTTTTGATTGGTATAGCGCTTTTCGCGGAATTAGTTTTGCAGTAATCTCACCATCATTTACCTTTACACTTAATGGTGAGTCTAATGCTGGCAATGATCCTTTCATCACATTTTTAGCGCTATCTCCTTCAAAACCTAAATATCCATATTTTCCGTAGTGTAATAATTTGCTTGTTAAGGCAGTAATTGCAGCATCAGAATTAGCACCAACAAAACCAACAGATTGTGCAATATTATTTGCATTTGGAATTGCATAAACTAATGCTCCTGAACTCTGAAGGCTACTTATCAATTCCGTGTTAGATGCATTGAAGTTGTCTTTATATATGGTTTTTAATTCTTTACCATAAAACTTATTTTTATATCCTAAAACCCAAACCGATTGATCAACCGGAATATTTTTAATGTCAATATCATTTACAATTGCTACAAATTTCCCTTGAGATTCTTGTGTTGCTTTCCAAGTTTCAGCCATTTTTTGATATACAGCTACACTCTTCCCATCTACAGGAACAATTATCGTTGATTTTGTTTCACCAAAAACTTGAGATAAAGAAGAAGGAACTTCTTTACGATCTAATCTTCGCATCATATTAAATTGAGGATCAACTTCAACTCTTAGTGGTTTTTGAGCCAAATCAAAAGTGTGTTTTTGCTCTTTTTTATTCATTTGAACAGATTTCCAAACTACTTCATTATTTCCTTCTGTATAAATTGCAACTGGAATATTCATGTTAAAAACATCTTCGTTTTGTAACTGCTTTATGGTAAAAGTAAGTTGATTACCCTTTGAGCTTACGTTAGATATTTCTAAAGTAGGAGCTCCTTTTCTATCTATCCATTGATTAAAAAATGAATTTAAATCTTTACCAGATACTTCTTCAAAACTTTTTTGAATTTCAGGAAATGAAACTTTTTTAAATTTATTGTCTTCATAAAATTTTTGGTAAGCTTTTACAAAAACCTCATCACCTAAATCATAACGCAACATATTATTTACCATCAAAACTTTACCATAACCGATTGCTTCTTCGGCAGAGTTATTTCTATTTAAAAATTGATGGATTGGAAAATCATTTTCGGCATTAACATAGTCTGTAAATTTTTGCAAAGTATTTCTACGATAAGTAGCACCACTTCCTCTTTGTTCTTGCATCAAATGATCGGCCATATATGCAGTGATGCCTTCACACCAATTTCCTTCATTATAATTTACGAACACACTATTTCCCCAATAATTGTGTAATAATTCATGTGGATATGATGAAAAAAGAATCCATGGAAAACGAATTACTTTTTCTCCTAAAAGAGTAAAAGAAGGCATACCGTAACCTGTTTCCCAAAAATTTTCAACCAATGCAAATTTTGTGTATGGATAATCACCAATTAATGTATTGTACATTTGTAAATAACCACTGGTTACATTCAAATATCTATCAGCCAATTCTTGATCTGGAGTTCTTAAAAATGCTTGCACCTCAACATCTCCTAGTTTTTTAGAATATTCGGTCCACTTTGCCCCTATCAAATAAACTTCATCCATTGGATTAGGCGAATGGTAAGTAATCATTTTCTTATCTCCAACTACATCATTTTTTTTTCTTTCACCTTGTGAAACAATCGACCAATCTTTATCAATTTTAACGTTTAAATTAAATGTCGATAATAAATTTTCATTAAAAGTTGGCAACCAATATGTAGAGTTTGCCATATAAATTCCTTTTTCAGAAATTACACCTTTTGTTTCACTAAAACCTCTGGCATATTCTGCAGCAGATTGTTTAATATCATCTTTTACAACACCCTTATAATGAATAGTGAAATTATGACTGTTTGATTTTTTAAATACTAATTGATACTTATTTACATATGGATTGTTTAAAGTATCGTTATTGATTAAGTTTTCAATTTTAGCACCTTCAATTTTTTCAATTGATAAATTTTTATTCAAATAAAATGCAATGCTTTTGTCATTTTTATTGAACAAATAATTAGGTAAAGTAATTTGATTCTTTACGGTAAGCATAGAACTTGCTACATCAATTGTTACATCAATTTCTTGATTTTCATATTGGTTTTGAGCACTTAACAACTGAGCATTTATAAACGCCAAAGCCATTATCATTAAAGTAAAATATCGTTTCATTAAAATTTATTTATAGCATTATTAATTATTCTTGCAACAAATATAAAAATAAATTATTGTTTTTCAATAATTTTTTATTGCTTTTCGATATTTTAACATAGTTTTAATGAAACAACAGTATAAAGGAGTAATTACACGGCTTCTTTTTCAACCGACTGGTATTCAAGAAGATCAGATGGTTGGCAATTTAGCGCATTGCATATTAGTTCTAAGGTAGAAAATCGAATGGCCTTGGCTTTACCACTTTTTAAAATAGAAAGATTAGCTATAGTAATACCAACTCTTTCTGAAAGCTCAGTAAGCGTCATTTTATTTTTAGCTAATTGTACATCTAAATTGGTAATTATCGGCATTCTAAGAATTAATTTTACAACAATATAATTGTAATACAGATGCAAAAGTAAAAAAAATTATTGAAAAACAACTATTTTTTATCGTTTTTCAATAATATACTAAGTGTGGAATTAGTATAATAATTCTATATTGCTAATTAACGAACTAGTTAACTACTCATCAGATACATACTCTAAAATATCACCTGGAGTACAATTTAGTTCTTTACAAATAAGTTCTAGTGTTGAAAAACGAACGGCTCTTGCTTTACCACTTTTTAATATAGAAAGGTTTGCTATCGTTATACCAATTCGTACAGACAATTCTGTCAATGACATTTTACTTTTAGCAAGTTGTACGTCTAAATTAGTAATTATTGGCATAAAATTTTTATATGGTTAATTCTTGATCTTTTTTTAGCTCGATTCCTCGTAAAAAAACAATACTGATAACATATACCAATACGCCTAATAAAATGGTTTGAAAATCTAATGCAAATTCATTTTTTAAAACAACATCTTTAATATGAATTGCATTTATTACCATTTTATCTGTTATATAATGTATAATTCCTGGCAAAATTGCTAGCATTATAATAGTAAAACCAATTTTTCTAATTAAGATACCATTTTCAATTATAAAATACTGGTTCTGAGTTAAGTTTTTAAATATTTTTCGAATAAAATATAATATCAGTAAATACAGAAAAGAATCCATAAAAGCAGCAAATATTCTCATATAGATAAAACTTTGGTTATAGTTTTCAATATGTAATCTTCCTTCGCCGTTTGTTAGTTTTACAATATGCTCATCTCCTTCAATTAAAATTGGTTGTAAAAAATTTATTTGAGAAAAATGTATTTTAAATCCTTTTAATACATCTACATTAAAAAATTCAACATTCAGTATTAATAACATGACATAAACAATAATTGAAATTAAAACTACTATTTGTAATACCCATAAAATATTAATTACCGACTTTATAATGTTTAGTATCTGACTATTTTTGAATGTCATTATATATTTTTATGTAATATTATAAAAAAAAAGTAACTAAAAAAAGAAATGAAGCCCTTTGATACTGGCATTTTTTATATATTTTTACCGAAATTTCAGTATCTAGCTAATTAACAGGCACAAAACCTTTAATAACGGTCAAATAAAAAAATGATGCGATTAAAAGTTAATCGTTTACAAAACATAGGAAATTACCACTAATTTTTGTTTTAAAAGGTAATTTCACCCCAAACAGAATATACGAATTGGCAAATTTTAACGAAATTTTAAATAACAATACTGTTTATTAATAATACATTTTATGCAAAAAAAAATTATTTTTTTATTTTTTATTTTTATTGGTACTAATCTTTATTCTCAATTTATTAATGCAGATGCCGTTAGAAGTGAGAAGGATTCTATTGGCTTTTCAGGTTCTTTTGGTTTAGATATTGGATTAATTAAAAATACGAGTACAATATTTACTTTAGGGAATTCTGTTTATATACAATATAGAAAAAATAGACATTTGTTTTTCTTTATTAATAGTCTAAATATAAAAACTGTAAATGATGAATTTATTATAAATAAAGGAACGCTTCATATAAGGTATAATTATAAAATAAATAATCGTATCACTTGGGAAGGTTTTGCACAATCACATTATAATAGAATATCAAAAATTGATAAGAGACAATTAGTAGGTACCGGACCGAGGTTTACAATTTTTAAAGAAAAAAAATTTGACACCTACCTTGGAACACTCCTTATGTATGAGCATGAAAAAATTGATGAAGTACCCGCCGCGATTTATAATGATGATATAAGGCTTAGTGGTTATCTTACTTTTAGATTATTCCCTACCAAAAATTTCACATTATCGACCACAACGTTTTATCAGCCTAAAATAAATAAATTTAGTGATTATAGAATTTACAGTCATAATTCTGTTATGTTTAAAGTATTTAAAAATCTCTCTATAGGAATTTCATATATTGCAACCTACGACACTGAGCCTGCAAGTGGCATTCCGAAATATCAATACAGACTCTTAAATGGTTTGGCTTATACATTTGATTAATTAAGTTCAAATTAACTTTACTATTTGATTATTATCAAATAGTTTTAATTGAATCGCTTTATAAAAGAAAATAAATGAAATCATTTGAAGCTTTAAAAATTAACAAACCTCAGCTTAAAGCACTGAACGACTTAGGCATTGAAAATCCAACGCCTATTCAAATAAAATCATTACCTGCAATACTTTCTGGTAATGATGTGGTTGGTTTGGCACAAACTGGTACAGGTAAAACTTTTGCCTACTTATTACCCATACTTAAACAATTAATTTATTCTGATCAAATTCAACCCAGAGTTTTAATATTAGTTCCAACTCGCGAATTGGTAATGCAAGTAGTTGATGCTGCAAAAAGCTTAACAAAATATCAAAATGTAAGAATTGATGGTGTTTTTGGTGGTATGAATATCAATAACCAAAGACAAATGGTTAGTGAAGGTTTAGATATTTTAGTTGCAACACCTGGTAGATTATTTGATTTGGCAGTTTCGGGAGTTTTACGATTGTCTTCCATTCAAAAATTGGTAATTGATGAAGTAGATGAAATGTTATTTATAGGTTTTAGACCTCAATTGATGAATATACTAGATATACTTCCGAAAAAGCGTCAAAATATTTTATATTCGGCTACTTTGACAGAAGATGTTGATCAAGTAATTCAAAACTTTTTTATCAATCCAAGAAAAATAGAAATCGTACCTGCTGGTACACCCTTAAAAAAAATTATACAAAAAGGGTTTTCTGTCCCAAATTACAATACCAAAGTTAATTTTTTAAAATTCTTATTAAAACAACAAGAATTTGAAAAAGTTTTGGTTTTTGTTAAAAACAAAAAAATTGCGGATAGGCTTTTTGAAGACTTACAAAAAGACTTTATTGATAATATCAATGTGATTCACTCAAATAAATCTCAAAATTTTAGGTTTAATGCCATTGATAAAATTCAAGATGGTACACATAATATATTAATTGCAACCGATATCGTTTCGAGAGGCATGGATATTAAAGGGGTAACACATGTTATTAATTTTGATACGCCTAAATTACCCGAGCAATATATCCACAGAATTGGTAGAACTGGTAGGGCAAGGAAAAACGGAAATGCCTATCTACTTTTTACACCTAATGAAGAAGAAAATTTATTAGAAATTGAAATTTTAATGCAAACCGAAATTCCAATATTTCCGTTACCGGAAGAAGTTGAAATTTCAACAGTATTAATGCCCGAAGAAAAAGATAAAACAATTGAAAAAGAAATTGTTCAAAAGAAAATGAATTTGGATGCTCCGGGTCCTGCTTTTCATGAAAAGAGTGAGAAAAATCAAAAGGTAAATTTGGGTGGTTCTTATAAACGAGAAATTAAGAAAAAATATAAAAAACCAAAAACTAGAATGCCTAAAACCAAGAGTAAAAAATAGATTCTAATAGTTATTTTAAAATATATTTATGCTCAAAATAAACTCGAAATTTATAAACATTAACTCTTATTTTATCTAAATCCAGATTACGGTGTGTTTTTAAAAATAAAACTACAATAAACAATTTTTATTTGCGTTGTATAAACTCATTAGTTTTTATAAACAAAACTAGGGAAAATTGTTATTGTTAAAGAAAAAAACTCTTCATGAAAATGGAGAGTTTTTTGTTTTATAAAAACAGGATTTACGTTAGATTTTTTCTATTTAATTATTTTTTAAAATAATTAAAAACCTATTGCAATAAACTATACTTATTTGCGTTGTATAAACTCATTAGTTTTTATAAACAAAACTAGGGAAAATTGTTATTGTTAAAGAAAAAAACTCTTC
>DAOUTI010000042.1 GCA_030626795.1 Flavobacteriaceae bacterium | reverse complement strand
CCCTCAGTAATAAATAAAGTGCTATCTAAGCGATTGTCCTTTTTCATATCGTTTAAATGCGCTCTACAATCACGTAATTTTTTATTATGTAAACTTGCTTTTTTGGCACGATCACGAGCAATTTTCCTAATTCCTGATAATTCTTTACGTTCTTTTTCTGCTTGTAAAATTTTACGTTGAATATGATCAGCAACATCCGTATTTATATGTAAAAAATTATCTAATCTGCGTTTAACAAAATCATGAATAAAAGTGCGAACTGTTGGCAAACCACCACCCATTTCTGTTGAGCCCAATTTAGTTTTGGTTTGACTTTCAAAGATAGGTTCCATTACTTTGATACTAATTGCTGTTACAATAGATTTTCGAATATCCGAGGCATCGTAATTTTTACCAAAATAATCACGAATAGTTTTTACGATAGCTTCTCTATAAGCATTTTGATGTGATCCGCCTTGAGTTGTATGCTGCCCATTTACGAAGGAATGAAACTCTTCACTATACTGTGATTTACTATAAGTTAAGGCTATTTCGATATCTTCTTCTAAGAGGTGTATAATAGGAAAAAGTTTTGATTCTTCGGCTATGTTTTCTTCTAGTAAATCTTTTAACCCATTTTCAGACTTGTATTTTTCACCATTAAAAAGGATAGTTAAACCAGTATTTAAGTATACATAGTTTTTTATCATTTTTACGATATACTCATTTCTAAACTTGTAATGAGGAAAAATTTCTAGGTCGGGAATAAAAGAAACTTTTGTCCCTTTTCTTGAGCTCAAATTTTCAACGGGAGGATCATTTACCAAGTTACCTTGTTCAAATTCGGCAATTTTAGTTTTATCATCTCTTATGGATTGCACCTTAAAATAAGATGATAATGCATTTACAGCTTTTGTACCTACACCATTCAATCCTACTGATTTTTTAAATGCTTTGGAGTCGTATTTGCCACCCGTATTCATTTTCGAAACGACATCAACAACTTTACCTAAAGGAATTCCTCTACCATAATCACGAATCGTAACTTGCTCATTTTTAACCGAAATATCGATAGTTTTACCAGCTCCCATCACATATTCATCGATAGAATTATCGAGAACTTCTTTAATTAGAATATAGATACCATCGTCTGGAGCTGAGCCATCACCAAGTTTACCTATATACATTCCAGGTCGCATACGAATATGTTCTTTCCAATCTAAAGAGCGTATATTATCTTCCGTATATGTTGTTTGATTTGTCATTAAATAATTTGGATTAAGAAGCGATGCTAAAGTAATAATTAAGCGGAAATAATAAAATAGCAAGCGACTTTTTTTTTACACAAGAAATTAAAATGCGGATTGACATTAATTTATTATTTTTACAATGAATTAAATATAAAACATGTTTAAAAAACAAATACCCAATCTGTTTACTTTATTGAACTTATTATCAGGTACTATTGCTATTATTTTTGCTTTATCAGATAAATTAGTAGAAGCTGCTTTTTTTGTATTTTTAGGAATATTTTTTGATTTTTTTGACGGATTTTTTGCTAGAAAATTTAATGTTGAAGGTGAATTTGGAAAACAATTAGATTCTTTAGCCGATATGGTAACCTCTGGCGTAGTGCCAGGTATTGTTATGTTTCAATTAATTTTATATGCAGCAAAAGCGCAATATTTTATGCAATTATCTAGTGAAATTGGATCTTGGCAAGATTATAGTGAAACCTATTTTTATTTTATACCTCTTATTGGTTTAGTTATACCTTTGGCATCAGCATACAGATTGGCGAATTTTAATATTGATGAGCGTCAAACCAGTTCTTTTATAGGTTTACCAACTCCAGCAATGTCAATTTTTGTAATGTCGCTCCCGCTGATATTATTTTATTCTGACAAGCAATTTTTTATTGATCTTATTCATAATAAATATGTTTTGATTGCCATTACCTTATTAGGAAGTTATTTGCTTAATGCTGAAATTCCATTGTTTTCATTAAAGTTTAAAAATTATTCTTGGAATGATAATAAAATAAAATATTTATTTTTAACTTTAACTACCCTATTATTAATTTTGTTAAAAACCGTGGCAGTACCACTAGTTATCTTACTTTATGTATTTATTTCAATTGTTGAAAATATATTTATAAAAAATAAGGTTAACTAATTTAACAACTATCTTATTACTTTTTGAATAAATAAAAGTTTACTATTTTTCTTTAATGTAGCCATATTGGAATCATTTATGGGTTAATCACTTAGCATTAGAAGTGGCTTATTTTTAAGAATTAAGTTTTTTTTAGTAAAAATTATTCTAGTGTTAACACAATTTTTTTCCATTTTAAAGGTTTATTGGATATTATATATAATGATATAATCTTCTCCCTGTTTTATCATTCAACTATTTTAACATTTTTGTTATAAAATATTATTGTCATGAAAACAGAAAACCAAGCTTATTTATTTAAATTTATTATAGCGCTTCTATTTTTTAGTTCAAGTCTGATTTATTCGCAGACTACAACACCTTTTGTGAAAAGATATGAAACTACAGGTATCAATGGTGATTTAACCATTATTGGTAACTCCATTTTGGGTGATAGTAAAGACACTCCTTATAATGGTACAACACAAAATAATTTTATTGACATGGTATTTGTAGATATCGATACCAGTGTAAATACTTTTAATTCTAGTAGTGCTAATTTTACAACAAACGCATGTAATAGAGTTGTTTATGCAGGTTTGTACTGGGGAGCTGTTTCTGCTCCTACAATTTTAGAACCTGAAAAAATTAAATTCAAAATTCCGGGTAATCCTTATCAAGATTTAACGGCAGATACGACAATAGATTTAATATATTATAAAGATGTAACTGCCATTGTTGCTGCTAACACAAATGTTAGTGGTGATTATTTTGTGGGAAATATCAGTACTTCAGAAGGTACAAGTTCAGCAGCAGGTTGGTCTATGGTAATTGTATATGAAGATCCTAATGAGCCTAGAAAATATATTTCAACCTTTGATGGGTTTTCTGCAGTAAGAGATAGCCCAAATAACCAAGTTGATTTTAATTATTCAGGATTTGTAACACCTCCATCTGGACCTGTTGAAGGAAGAGTAGGTGTTGCTGCACTTGAAGGTGATTTAGGTTGGTTTGGTGATCAAATGTTATTTAAATCAGATGCCAATGCAACTTTTACAGCTTTATATGATGCAGAAAATGATGTTAATAACTTCTTTAATAGTAAAATCACTAAAGATGGCGCTCAAGTAACTGATCGTAACTTGAATAGTACCAATACTTTGGGGTGGGATCAAAAATTATTAGACTTAACTGCATTAAATTCTGGTAACAGCTTGATTGGTAATAATGAAACAGGAGCTACAGTTAGAGTAACAAATACCTCAGGTGGGGATTGGATTTATACTTTTTTAAATACTTTTTCTATCAACATTATTGAACCAAACTTACAGGTTTTAACTAGTGTTGAAGATACAGCAAATAACAATATCACTTTGAACTCTCCTGTACCACTAGGTTCAACAGTTTGGTATAATATTAATTTCCAAAACATTGGAACAGATAATGCACAAAGTACTTATATACTAAATACATTACCTATAAATGTAACTTTAGATGAGAGCTCTATGGTACTACCAGCGGGAGTAACCTATACTTTTAATCAAGCGACTAGAGAATTAAGATTTGACATTCCTAATAACTTAGTAGAAAGAGGGTCTCTTTCCACTTCACATGATATACGCTATCAAGTAACTGCTTCAAACGATTGTTTTGATTATACAGATGCTTGTACAAATTTATTGGAAAACAGTATAACTTCCTATTATGATGGTGAAACATCTGGACAAAATATATCTGGTCAACCAGGATTAAATGGTATAAATGGTTGTGGTTTAGGTAATGCTGGTTCAATGGATTTATTTGTTGATACTAGCTCATGTTCTTTTGACAGTCAATTATATTTTTGTAATAACTCATTAACTTTTGAGGGTGATGATGGTTATGATACTTATATCTGGACTAATGAAAATGGTGATGTTATAGGCAATACTAAGGAAGTTACAGTAACTGGAGCTGGAATTTATACAGCAACACAAAGAAGAACGGGTTGTACTGAAACAATTAGAACAGTAACCGTTTTTGGCTTAGATGTTACAGTTAATCCTGTTACAGCCTTGTGTAAAGATAGCAACGGTAGTGTTGAAATTACAGTAAATGAATCTTCAACTGATTATACTTATGAGTTATACCAAGGTGCAAGTTTAATTTCATCAGTAAATAAAACTTCAAATCAACACACTTTTTCAAATATTGATATTGGTAATTACTCCGTTAAATCAATTAAAGCGGATGGTTGTTTTGATATTACAGATTTTACGATTACTGAACCAACGCTTTTAGTAGCAACATCAGTTAAGTTATACAATATAACTACTTGTAATGGCTCCATTTTAAATGGAAGTTTGCAAGCAACAGGCTCAGGTGGTGTTC
Organism: Flavobacteriaceae bacterium; assembly: GCA_030626795.1. GTDB lineage: Bacteria > Bacteroidota > Bacteroidia > Flavobacteriales > Flavobacteriaceae > Lutimonas. The sequence goes on along the minus strand of DAOUTI010000042.1, from coordinate 12,054 downwards.
CTCCATATGAATATAGTATTGATGGTGGAGCAACTTATCAAACAGAAGATACATTTTTAGTAAGTGTTGAAAAAAATTATGATATAACTGTAAAAGATGCTAATGGTTGTACTACAGTTACTAGTGTCGCTGTAGGATTTGATCAAGAAATTGAATATGAAATAACCAAAGAAGATATTATTTGTGTTGGAGATACCGATGGTAAAATTTCAGTAAATCTAACTAATGATCAAGGTTACACAGTAACTTATAGTTTAGATGGCACAACTTATCAAGCAAGTCCAAATTTTAATGGTTTAGCCATAGGAACTTATGATTTATGGGTTAAAAAAGAAAATGCTTTTCATGTTTGTGAAACACAAAGTACGATGGAGATTGACCAGTTAATTTATTTACAATTAGAGGCTACTACTGGTTTTTCATGTGAAGGAGCTAGTAATATTATTATTGCGCAAGTGGATCCTATTTATCAAGATGATGTGACTTATACCCTTGATGGCAGTACAAGTAATACTTCAGGAATATTTGAAAACATCAATAAAGGTGACCATACAGTAACGGTTAAACATAATGAATTTGGTTGTAGTGATGAACCTGTAATTGTTTTTGTAGATGAATATATTCCACTTGATTTTCAAGTTGTAGAAACAGGAGTCAATGAATATACAGTTGTTGCAACAGGAGGTGAGCCATCTTATGAATATAGTTTTGATTCACCGGATGATTATAGTGAAAACAATATTTTAGACTTACGCACAACAAGAGAAACTAGAGATTATGTTTTCTATGTGAGAGACCAAAGAGGTTGCGTACTTGAAAAAACAATATTTTTAGAGTTTTTAGATATCGAAATACCCGATTTCTTTACACCTAATGATGATGGTTATAATGACAGATGGTATCCAATAAATATTGAAATATATCCAAATATTTCTGTACAAGTATTTGATAGATACCAGCGCCAGATAGCAACCTATAAAGGTAATCAGCATGCTTGGGATGGCTATTATAAAGGGAAACCTTTGCCAAGCGGAGACTATTGGTATATCGTAAAATTAAACGATGCAGCCGATCATAGAGAGTTTAAAGGGAATTTTAGTTTAGTTAGATAATTATACAAGATGAAAAAGATATTAATTATAGCATTATTGTTGATTACTGGTTTAAGTAAGGCACAGGAATTTAAACTAGCACCTTATACACAATATTTGGTTGAAAATCCATTTATTATATCTCCAGCGTACGCAGGTGAAGGAAAAATGAATAGATTAAGGTTTAGTGGTGCTTTTCAATGGGTTGGATTAGAAGATGCTCCAAATACCCAAACCTTATCTTATGACACCCATGTTTTGGAAAGATCGGGTGTAGGTGGTGTTTTATATAGAGATAAAAATGGAAATACTTCACAAATAGGAGGGCAGTTAAGTTTTGCACATCATTTAACAATAAATGATGCCAATGCGCAATATATTTCTTTCGGATTATCCTATAAATTCACACAATTTAAAATTGATGTTTCAGATTTTGAAAATGTAGGAGGTGATCCAAGTATAGGAGGAGATATTTCATCATTCAATTCGAATTTTGATGCGGCATTCCTATACAAACTAGAACGTTTTTACATCAGTTTTAACGCAGCTAACATATTGAATAAAAGTGTAAAAGCCTTTGATGATACCGAACCAAAAAAACTACGTAATTACTATGTTTACACAGGATATATATTTGAATTAGAAGATGGTTTATATGAAATAGAACCCTCTATTTACTTTAAACTATTTGAAAGTGATTCACGATCTATTACAGATTTAAACGTAAAAGGTAAAAGAATGACAGATGATGGTTATTACTGGGCAGGTTTTAGTACAAGGTTTATAAACGACCAAAGTTTCGAACCATTAGCTATTGTACCCATGTTAGGCTTAAAAAAGCAAGATTTTTACGTAGGATATGCATTTCAATACAATATTAATGAAGCAAATGAGTTAAATCATGGAGGGACACATATGTTAACTCTAGGATACGATTTTGAATCAAGTAGGGGGAATTCAAGATGGTAAACAAAAATTAAAATTGCAGTTATGAAAAAAGTAAAAATAATTCTGTTTTTAATGTTATTTGTTATTCTAAGTTTTTCAACTTACGGTTAATTAAAGAATTTACATTAAAAAAAAACAACAATGAAAAGATTACACATTCTATTAGTAGTATTGGGTATTGCATTTTTTGGAATTCAAAACTCTAATGCACAGTCCGTTAATGAAAAGGATAATACTGTTTATAAAACTACAATGACTAAAACACCACAGAAGATTAAAGCGTCTTTAAAAGAATATTCAGATTATAAGATATCAAATGAAGTTACTTTTATTAAGAAAAGTAAGGGTAATGTATATAAATTCAAAGTACAAAAAGGTAATTGGTCTCACTTTTTATTGATTGACGAAAGTGGTAAAATTATTGGAATAGAAACAGGCGAACATTAAAGCTTAAAGTCATCTGGAAAAATTTATTATAAATTTTTCAGATTTGTTTTGTATGGCCTTATTAACGCAAGTTAATAAGGCTTTTTTTTATGATTTCAACTTTTTTTTATGTTCTTTCAATTCAAAACTTTCTCCTAAATAAACTTTTCTTACCATTTCGTCATCGGCCAACTCTTTAGGAGTTCCTTCTTTTAAAATTCCTCCTTCAAACATCAGGTAGGTTTTATCAGTAATAGCTAGTGTTGCATGAACGTCATGATCCGTAATTAAAATACCAATATTTCTATCTTTTAAATGAGCAACAATGCTTTGTATATCTTCAACTGCAATAGGGTCAACTCCTGCAAAAGGTTCGTCTAATAAAATAAATTTAGGATCAGATGCTAAGGCTCTGGCAATTTCTGTTCTTCTTCGTTCGCCACCTGAAAGCAGGTCACCACGATTTTTACGAACATGACCCAAGCTAAATTCTTCAATAAGAGATTCTAATTTTATTTTTTGTTCTTGTTTTGATAAGTTAGTGAATTGTAAAATAGACATGATATTATCTTCTACAGATAGTTTTCTAAAAACCGATGCTTCTTGTGCCAAGTAACCAATACCTTTTTGGGCACGTTTATACATGGAGTCGTGTGTAATATTTTCATCATCTAAAAAAATATTACCTTCATTAGGTTTTATCATACCAACTATCATATAAAAAGAAGTCGTTTTCCCTGCACCATTTGGACCAAGTAAACCTATAATTTCTCCTTGTTCCACTTGTATCGAAATGCCTTTAACAACTTTTCGACTACCATACATTTTCATTATATTTTCGGCTCTTAATATCATATTTTATGGATGTATTAGCAATTTTTATATTTATCGTAAAGTCCCTTTTTTTCTAAAATTAAGGGAGTTATTTTTTCTGTCCTATTTAATTTGGCGGTATTTTTTTTAGCACTATTTACAAACTCAGCATACTCTCTTTGTTTACCTAGAGTTAAATCAAAAAAACATTTTTCTAATTTCGTATCCTTTTTAAAAGCATTCGATAACTCGATTGGAATTACTAATTCTTTAGTGTTTTTTTGAGGTTTTATTACCAAGCCATTTTTTAAATTATCAATAGTTTCAAGAATATATTCTGATAAGATATTAGTATCTATTTCGTCAATATGTTTGTAATGAATTTGACGCATTGCTTTGGTTTTATCTTCTTGTGCATTGGTTAATAATTGAAAAGAATCTTTTAGTAAAGCACCTTGAAAAAACCAGAGACTTACATGATTTTTAAAAGCACCAATACCTATCAAATTTTTATTTTGGAAAGCATATGTTAGTACACCCCATTTTATAGTTCCTTGCAGAGGTGTAGTTTCAAGTATATTTCTTAAACATATCAAAATGTTACTAAGCGTTGTTTGCTTGGCAATATATTCATCAATAGGATTAGAATTTTCCACTATATTTTTATTTAACCATTGTTTTAGATTTTTCTTTTTCTTGCTTTTTGATGATAAATTTAGAGATTTTTATGCTTACTTCATAAAGTGCTATCATTGGTATTGCTACAATTACTTGGCTAATAATATCTGGCGGTGTAATCAGTGCAGCTAAAATTAATACCATTACTAAGGCATATTTTCTGTATTTTTTAAGAAATTCAGGAGTAACCAAGCCCATTTTAGTTAAAAAATAAATAATAATAGGTAGCTCAAAAATAAATCCTGCTGATAAACAAGATGCCTTTAATAAAGAGGTATAAGAGCTTAAATCAAAATTATTTTTTACTTCATCAGCAACAGTGTAACTACCTAAAAAATTAATAGATAATGGTGTAATTACATAGTATCCAAATAAAATTCCTAAAAAAAACAAGAATGAGGTAACTATAATAAAACTTCTGGCATTTTTTTGTTCTTTTTCATAAAGAGCAGGTTTTAAAAACTTCCACACTTCCCATATAATGTAAGGAAATGCCATAACGAATCCAAATGCAAAAGAAGTCCATATATGAGCAGAAAACTGCCCAGCCATGGTTCTACTTTGCACTATAAAAGGAATTTCGTCAATACATAAGCCTTGAGTTCCAAAAAACTTGGAAAAGGCGCATAAAAACCTATAAGTAACAAATGAAGGGTCTTTAGGTGCTAATATGATATCATTAAAAATAAAACCTTTCATCAAAAATGCAACGATCCCAAATGCAAAAACTGCTAAAGAAGATCGTACTAATGTCCAACGTAAAACTTCTAAATGGTTTAAAAACGACATTTCATTTTGTTGCTCACTCATGTAACCGTGTTTCTATTAATTATTATTATATATTTTTTATAAAAAACTAAATGATACCTTCTTTTAATAAATCATGAAAATGGACTACGCCTAAATATTTATCATTTTCGGTTACTAAAATTTGTGTAATATTATTTTTCTGCATGATGTCTAAAGCTTTTACAGCCATCGTGTTTGCATCAATTATTATAGGGTTTACACCCATAATATCACTAGCTTTTAATTCGCTAATATTAGTATTGTTTTCGAGCATGCGTCTTATATCACCATCAGTAACTATGCCTACAACTTTATCGTTTTCTAGTACAGCTGTTGTACCTAGTCTTTTTTTCGATATTTCAACAATAACATCTTTAACAGGTGTGTTTACATTCACTTTTGGTATCTCATTGTTTGCAACCAAATCATTTACACGTAAATATAATTTTTTTCCTAAAGCGCCACCAGGATGATATTTAGCAAAATCATTACTCGTAAAATCTTTTAAATTTAGTAAACAAACTGCTAAAGCATCTCCAATAACCAATTGTGCTGTGGTACTACTTGTAGGAGCGAGATTGTTAGGGCAAGCTTCTTTTTCAACATAAGAATTTAATATAAAATCTGCACTTTTTGCTAAAAATGAATCTGGATTACCTGTGATAGCAGCTATTTTATTGCCGTAATTTTTGATTAGGGGTACTAAAACTTTAATTTCGGGAGTATTACCACTTTTAGATATGCAAATAACAACGTCATCATTTTGAATGTTTCCTAAATCACCATGAATGGCATCGGCAGCATGCATAAAGATTGCTGGTGTACCAGTAGAGTTAAAAGTTGCAACAATTTTTGATGCTATATTCGCACTTTTTCCAATTCCGGTAACAATAACTCTCCCTGTTGAATTATATATTGCTTTTACAGCATTTTCAAAATCTTGGTCTAATAATTTTGTTAGGTTTTGAATAGCTTCAGCTTCTATAAGAATAGTTTTTTTTGCTGTTTCTAAAATGTTTTTATCCTTGTTCAATATATTTATTTTTAAAAATTAAAAATATTACATTATCTTTATGATATAATTGCAATTTATGTAATGTTAGTTATATAAACTACTTATTGTTTCCCTTCAAACAAATTAGGTGCTTAATATTGCAAAAATATTCAAAAAATAGATAAATACTTTGATGAAAGTAACAAAATTTGATCTTCAAGAAAATTTAAAGAAATATTTCGGTTTTAATAAATTTAAAGGCTTACAAGAAGTTGCTATACAAAGCTTGATGGAAGGTAACAATACTTTTGTGGTAATGCCTACAGGCGGTGGTAAATCTTTAATCTACCAATTGCCAGCTTTAATACAAGATGGTATGGCTATTGTAGTTTCTCCTTTAATAGCCTTAATGAAGAATCAGGTTGATGCCATTAGAGGTATCTCTACAGAACATGGTATTGCTCACGTTTTAAATTCTTCTTTAAATAAAGGAGAAGTAGCAAATGTGAAGAGTGATATTGAAAATGGTATAACTAAATTATTATATGTAGCTCCAGAATCATTAACAAAAGAAGATTATATAACGTTTTTACAAAAACAAAAAATTTCATTTTTTGCGATTGATGAAGCACATTGTATATCAGAATGGGGACATGATTTTAGACCTGAATATAGAAATTTAAAAAATATTATTAAAAGAATTAGCGATTTACCAATTGTTGGTTTAACCGCTACTGCTACAGAAAAAGTACAGGAAGATATTTTAAAAAACCTTGGTATTACAGATGCCAATACTTTTAAGGCATCATTTAATAGACCAAATTTATTTTATGATATCCGCCCTAAAACTAAAAATATAGAGAGTGATATTATTCGATTTATTAGAAACTATCAAGGCGAATCGGGTATTATTTACTGTTTAAGTAGAAAAAAGGTAGAAGAAATTGCGCAAATTTTACAAGTAAATGGTGTAAAAGCAGTACCCTATCATGCAGGTTTAGATGCTAAAACTAGAGCAAGGCACCAAGATATGTTTTTGATGGAAGATACAGATGTTGTTGTTGCTACGATAGCATTTGGAATGGGAATAGACAAGCCAGATGTGCGTTTTGTAATACATCATGATATACCTAAAAGTTTAGAAAGCTATTATCAAGAGACAGGTAGAGCTGGTAGAGATGGTGGCGAAGGATATTGTTTGGCTTATTATGCTTATAAGGATATAGAGAAACTAGAAAAATTCTTATCTAATAAACCAATTGCCGAGCAAGAAATAGGTAATGCGCTATTACAAGAAGTTGTTGCTTACGCGGAAACATCAATGTCTAGAAGAAAATTTTTATTACATTATTTTGGTGAAGAATTTGATGAAATTAATGGTGATGGAGCTGATATGGATGATAATGTAATAAATCCTAAAGAAAGAATAGAAGCAATGAATGAAGTTCATATGCTACTCAAAGTTGTTCAAAAAACAAAAGAAGAATACCGATCAAAAGAAATAATTAACACCCTAATTGGTAAAGAAAATGCTTTACTGGTTTCACATAAAACACATAAACAAGATTTTTTCGGCATAGGCAAAGCTAAAGATGATAAGTACTGGATGGCTTTAATACGTCAGGTTTTTGTTGCCAATTTATTAGCGAAAGAAATTGAGCAATATGGTGTATTAAAATTAAGACCCGCAGGATTAGATTTTATAAAAAAATCAGTTTCATTCCTGATGACAAAAGATCACATTTATGAAGCAGGAGATAAAACAAATATTATTACTAATGTCAAAGGTTCAGGTTCTGCCACTGATGAAAAGTTAATGGGTATGTTGAAAGATTTACGCAAAAGAGTGGGGAAAAAATTAGGCGTGCCTCCGTTTGTTGTTTTTCAAGACCCTTCATTAGAAGACATGACCTTAAAATACCCTATAGATTTAAAAGAATTGGCTAATGTACATGGGGTAGGAGATGGAAAAGCAAGAAAATATGGAAAAGAATTTGTAGCATTAATTGCTAAATATATTGAAGATAGTGATATCACTAGACCAGATGATCTAATTGTTAAAAGCACAGGTGTAAATTCAAGTTTAAAATTATACATTATTCAAAATACCGATAAAAAAATTCCATTGATTGATTTAGCGAAAGCAAAAGGTTTAGAAATGCCTGAATTTGTTAAAGTAATGGAACAAATTGTTTATTCGGGTACTAAAATTAATATCAATTATTGTATTGATAATTTATTGGATGAAGATCAACAAGAAGAAATTTTTGAATACTATATGGAAGCTGAAAACGATAAAATACAGCTTGCTTTAGATGAATTTGATGGAGATTATGACGATGAAGAATTGCGTTTGATGCGTATCAGGTTTATCAGTGAAGTAGCAAATTAGTACTTACAAACTAATAAAAGCAATTCCAAACCCTACTAAAATTGCAATAAATTTTTGAAGATTAAATTGATGATTTTCTGAACTTTCAAACAATATTGCTGTTGAAATATGCAAAAACACACCTATTACAATCGCATTAATTTGAGTTTCAAATTGATAAATAAAAGGGAATGTATTTGCCACAAAACTACCTAACGGGCTCATCAAAGCGAATATTGTTAAAAACAAAACAACATGCACATTTGAAGTTTTCGAGTTCTTAAAAAAGACAGTTAAAATAATTGCTATGGGTATCTTATGAATTACAATAGCCCAAAGCAGTGCGCTATTATTTGTAAAACCTAGCGGCATTCCTTCTAAAAATGCATGAACACATAAACTTAAAAATAACAGCCATGGGATATTATTTTTTATATCATGCGCGTGTATATGACCATGTTCAGCTCCTTTTGATAAATACTCTAATGTGGTTTGAAAAACAATACCCAATAAAATAAATAAACCTATGTTACTTTGTTGTTTTTCAAATACTTCTGGTATTAAATGTAAAACAGTAATTGAAAGTAAATAGGCGCCACTAAATGATAATAATAACTGAATAGTTTTAGCTTTAGGTTTGATAATTAATACCAAGCCTAAACCAAAAACAACAGCAAATATTAAAGCTAAATAATTCATTGTAAAATTAATATAAGTCTGTCAGATTTATTTTTATCAAATGGGTTTAAACTATAATCACCAAAAACATTTTGTACTTTCAAATTTGACCTTAGTGCAAAATACTTAAATTTATCAAGATCTAAGCATTGTACTTTTTCGGTAAAATGGTGCTTTTTATCATCTGCTTCAAAAAAAATATCTTTAATTAAAAAACCATTTTTGATATATTTTTTGATTAAAAATGAGATACCACTTTTTGTAATTTCTTCTTTTGGAATTAATTCTTTTTCAATTTTTTTAATATTCAAAAAATCAATAATAATATGTCCGTTTTGGTTAACTGCTTTTTTTAAATTTTTTAAAACCTTAACATTTGTTTGCTCATCATTAAAGTAGCCAAAGCTAGTAAAAAGATTAAAAATAGCGTCATATTTACCTTCTAAGGTATTTCTCATATCGTGTGTGTAAAATCGTAATGTATCGTTTTCGTGATTTTTAGCAGCAATAATACTGTTGCTAGATAAATCGGCGCCAACAACATCAAAACCTTGCTCATTTAAAAAAAGAGCATGCCTTCCTTTTCCGCAAGGTAAATCTAAAATTTTATTACCTTTTTTAAGTTTTAAAAAGGTAATTAAATTTTTCATAAAAAACCGAGCTTCATCGTCGTTTCTATGATTATATAAGGTGTGATAGTAAGGGGTGTCAAACCAATCTTGAAACCATTCTATTTTTTTAGTCATCTTTTGATATTAAAAGCAAAATTAAAAAAATATAGATAAGAAAAAAGAAATAGGGCAGAGATATTTATAAAACTTATATTTTAATGTATTTTTGTCATATGGATGGAAATTTTAATATGTTGGCTAAATGTTTGTTTGGGTTTGAAGCCATTTTAGCAAAAGAGTTAAGAAATTTAGGAGCCTTAGAAGTAAAAGAAGGTGTTCGAAACGTAAAATTTAAAGGCGATAAAGGCTTTATGTACAAAGCAAACCTTGCTTTACGTACTGCCATAAGAATTTTAGTGCCAATTCATACTTTTAAAATATATGATGAAGATGATTTATATGATGGATTAAAAAAAATTCGTTGGGAAAAATATTTAGACATTAAAAGTACTTTTGCTATAAACTCATCTGTGCATTCCGATAATTTCACAAATTCGCATTATGTTTCCTTAAAAAGTAAAGATGCAATTGTAGATTATTTTAGAAATAGATACCAAGAACGCCCTAGTATTGATATCAAACATCCTGATATTCAATTCAATATTCATATTCAAAAAGAAACTTGTACGCTTTCTTTAGATAGTTCTGGTGAGTCTTTACATAAAAGAGGCTATAAAAGTGATACCAATATTGCGCCAATCAATGAGGTATTGGCTGCTGGTTTGATTTTAATGTCGGGTTATGATGGCACACAACATTTTATTGACCCTATGTGTGGTAGTGGTACCATTTTGATTGAGGCTGCTATGATTGCTAATAACATCCCTGTAAATATCAATCGCGTTGAATTTGCCTTTGAAAAATGGAAAGATTTTGATGAAAATTTATTTGATGTTATTAATGATTCCCTATTAAAAAAAGTAAGAAATTCGAGTCATAAAATTATTGGATTTGATAAAGCACCATCTGCTGTTAGAAAAGCTATTAATAATGTTGCTAATGCCTCTCTTGAGGAATTTATTGATGTTGAACAAAAAAACTTTTTTGACTCAGAGAAATTTGTTGATGGTAAAACATTGCTTTTGTTTAATCCGCCCTACGGCGAAAGGTTAGAAATAAATGCACCTGTATTTTATAAAGAAATAGGAAATACATTAAAACAAGGTTATTCAGATACAGATGTTTGGTTTATTACCTCTGATTTTGAAACAGGTATTAAAAGTGTTGGTTTAAGAGCATCTAGAAAGATTAAAGTATTTAACGGGAAATTAGAATGCCGGTTTGTTAAATATGAAATGTATAAAGGGAGTAAGAAAGCAAGTAAAAATCAATAAAACTCGCCATCAGATCTTAAAATTTTAAGCATGTGAAACCCATAAATCTCATAGCCTTCATTATAATAAAATTTATGTGATTTTCTATTTTCTGTAAAGGTATTTAGCTCAGTAGCTTCACAACCTTTATCTTTTAAATAATTATAAATCCATTGAAAATAGAAGCGTCCTAAGCCTTTATTTCTATACGTATTGTTAATAATTGCATGGTCAACTTCTGCAGTTTTACCAATATAATGTCTTGTGCTAAACCACAAGCCACAAATGCCAATTAAGTTTTTACCATCAAATAAACCAATACATTCATAATTTTGATTAGTCATTTCTAAAAGCCTTCCTTTTAGTAATTTATTAGGCGTTTGGGTATTTATCACCTTTAATAATGGGATTATTGTAAAGATATCTTGCTTTAGAATTGGCTTAACGGAATAATTATCCATATAAATTATTTATTTTCGTAAAGATATTAAAAGTTAAAATATGATTTCTGTAAAAGAAATAAATACCGAAGACACTTATCCAATTAGATTAGAAGAACTTCGAAAAAATATGAGTTTACCGTTTGAGTTTGATGGTGATTTTGATCAAGAAACTTTTCATTTAGGACTGTTTTACGAAGGTCAATTGGTTAGTGTGGTTAGCTTTATGAAAACAAAGCATCATCTGTTAAATGGAGAGCAGTATCAACTTAGAGGTATGGCTACAAAAGAAAAATTTCAAGGCAAAGGCTTCGGTAAAATATTGGTTGAAAAATCAGAAGCCATATTGATAGATAAAAATATTAATTTTGTTTGGTGTAATGCACGCGAAATTGCATTGGATTTTTACAAAAAAATCGGGTTTAATATCATAGGAAACTCATTTGAAACTGAACAGATAGGAAAACACAATACGATGTTTAAAAAGCTGATATAAAATACCTTAAGAGTAATGGTTGAGGATTAATTAGAAATAGAATATCTGCTCCATAATGCAATACAGTATTGATCCTTTATAATTTAAAAAATTATCTTTACTACTTTGCGACACTGTTGCAAAACAGCTTAGCTTAATATTTATAGGCACCAACTCTATAGCAGATTCTGTTATAAGTGAAGCATAACTATTTGATATAGTGCAGTTAATATTTTAGTCCGTACAGGAAAAACTTTAGTTTAAAATAGCGTTTAACTCTTTTTTTAATTCTTCAACAACTTCAGAATATATAGGGTCAGTACTTAAATTTCTTGTTTCTAGAGGACCTTTTTCATAATTGTACAAT
>DAOUTI010000119.1 GCA_030626795.1 Flavobacteriaceae bacterium | reverse complement strand
TAGCTTCTTTTTCATCACAGCAATGACATTTGCTCAAGAAAAGAAAGTTGAAGAAAAAGAAGGAGGTCATTACAATATAAGCAAGTTTCAACAATTAAAACAAGAACTTGCAACACCTAATTCTTATCGAACTGCTTCTGGTGCTCCTGGTCATGAGTATTACCAACAACAAGCAGATTATAAAATGGACATCATTTTAGATGATGAAAACCAAAAAATTTATGGTGAAGAAACGGTTACATATTATAATAATTCTCCAGATGATTTAGAATACCTCTGGGTGCAATTAGATCAAAATATTAGAGCTGCTGATGCCATTACAGGTGATGTAAAAGCAGGTGGACCAGGAGTTTTTTATAACCCTAAAAAATTTACTGAAACATTTTTAGGTAAACCTTTTGATGGTGGATTTAAATTAGATTACGTAAAAGACATCAATGGTAAAGATTTAGAGTATACTATAAATCATACCATGATGCGTATTGATTTACCAAGCGTTTTAAAATCGGGTGATAAAACATCATTTAAAATAAAATGGTGGTATAATATTCCTAATCATACTATTAACAGATCACGTTCTGGTTTTGAGCATTTTGAAAAAGATGGTAATAATACCTATATTATTGCGCAATTCTTTCCTCGAATGGCAGTTTACAACGATGTAGAAGGATGGCAGAATATGCAATTTTTAGGTCGTGGAGAGTTTACTCTTGTGTTTGGTGATTATGAAGTAAGTATAACTACACCTGCCGATCATATTTTAGATGGAACTGGTGTAATTACCAACCGTAAAGATATGCTTACCCATAAACAATGGAAAAGATATGAACAAGCACAAAAATCTTTTGATAAACCTGTTATAATAGCTACCCAAGAAGAGGCTGAAAAAAGAGAAGGAGAATTCTCTAAAAAAACAAAAACTTGGAAATTAAAAGCTAAAAATGTTCGTGATTTTGCATTTGCTAGTTCACGAAAATATATTTTAGATGGCCAAGCTGTAAAAATTGGCGACAGAACCGTTATGGCTATTTCTTTATATCCAAAAGAAGGAAATCCTTTATGGGAAGAATACTCAACAAGAGTTGTAGCAAGTACTGTAAAATCTTACTCTAAACAAATGTTTGATTATCCATATCACAAAGCGATATCAGTTAATGCAAAACAACAAGGAATGGAATACCCTATGATTTGTTGGAATTTTGGAAGACCAAAAGCTGATGGAACCTATTCTGACAGAACAAGAAATGGTATGATTGGTGTAATTATTCATGAAGTTGGCCACAACTGGTTTCCAATGATTGTGAATTCTGATGAACGCCAATGGGGTTGGATGGATGAAGGTTTAAATACTTTTGCACAGCTTTTAGCAGAACAAGATTTTGAAAAGGGTTTTCCTTCAAGAGGATATCCTAAAAATGTAGTAAGATACATGAGTGGTAATCAAAGTAGAATTGCACCTATAATGACGCAACACGACAATGTATTTAACAGTGGTTCTAATGCCTATTCAAAACCTGCCGCTGGTTTATACATGCTAAGAGAAGTAATTTTAGGTCATGAATTGTTTGATAAAGCATTTCAAACTTATGCACAAAGATGGATGTTTAAGCATCCAACACCTGCTGATTTCTTTAGAACTATGGAAGATGCTTCGGGTACCGATTTAGATTGGTTTTGGAGAGGTTGGTTTTACACAACCGAATTTAATGATATTGGTATTAAAGATGTGAAAAAATACACAGTTACCGATCAACCAACCGAAAGAGCAAAAAATATGGCAAAAGCCTACGGAATGAATGTTGAGGATTTTGGTCAAAACCTATTTTTAGTAAATACCGATGAGAGTAAGGAATCAAACTCTGACAAAGAAGCCAAAGACCCAACAAAAGATTTTGCCTTCTTAAATGAATATTTAGCTGATAATTTTACTGCCGAAGAACGTAAGTCTCTCAAAAAAACCAAATATTTTTACGAAATAACATTCGAAAAACCAGGAGGTTTGGTTATGCCAATTTTAGTTGATTATATCTTTACGGATGGTACTAAAGAAAGTAAATATTATCCAGCTGAAATATGGAGATTCAATGATAAAGAAATCAAAAAAGTATTTGCATCTGATAAAGAAATCAAAGAAATTAATATTGATCCAAACCAATTAACAGCCGATGTTGATAAAAGTAACAATAGCTGGCCAAAGAAAAAAGAAGATTCTCAATTTGATAAATTCAAAAAAGAAAACACTTCTCATTAATAATCAATACTACAACAAACTATCCGAAGTATTTATTAAAAATAAACACTTCGGGTATTACTATTCAATAACTAAAAAATATTAAAAATGAATAAATCAATTTCAAAAATTTTAGGTCTTGCACTTTTACTTTTTACAGTAACTATTAACGCACAAACAACCTTTAAAGCAAATACTAACAATGCAAAAATAAACTGGAAAGGGTTTAAACCAACTGGTGAGCATTATGGAACAATAAATTTAAAAACAGGTTCGTTTATTATAAACAATAATCAAATTACTAGTGGTGAATTTACAATCGACATGCATAGTATTATTGATTTAGATATGGATGCTACCAGCGAATGGAACACCAAATTAGTAAATCACTTAAAAAGTGAAGATTTTTTTGATGCTAAAAAATACCCAACCGCAACTTTCAAAATAACAAGTACTGAAAAAAAAGGTGATAAAACTTTAGTCAAAGGAAACTTAACTATCAAAAATAAAACAAACCCTATTGAGTTTTTAGCAATGGTTAAAATTGAAAATAACCAATTGGTTTTTGATAGTGAAACTTTTAAAATTGATCGTTCAAAATGGGATATCAAGTACAAATCAAAATCTTTTTTTAATGATTTAGCTGATAAATTTATTTATGATGATATGGAAATATCTATTACAATAAATGCTAATAAATAATATAAAGCACTCCTTAATTTTAAGTTGAGGAGTACTTTTTTACAATTTAATTGTAAAATCATTTTTTACCTCATTCATAATAAAAGTACTATGTGCACTACTTATATGATCTAAAGTAGTTAATTTATCATTTAAAAAATTGTGGTATTCCTCCATGTTTTTAACTACTATTTTTAAAAAATAATCATAATCACCACTCACATTATAGCACTCTAAAACTTCCTCAAATTTAATAACTTCCTTCTCAAACTTCTTTACATAAGCGTGTTTGTGTTGTATCAGTTTTATTTGACAAAATACAACAAATGCTTTTTCAACTTTTTCTTTATTAATTAAAGCAACATACTTTTCAATAATTCCGTTTTTCTCTAATTTTTTTATCCTTTCATATACAGCAGTACTTGAAAGGTTTAAATAAATAGAAAGCTGTTTGGTGGTTATTTTACTATCTTTTTGTAAAAAGAATAGTATTTTTTTATCTATTTCATCAAATCTCATTGGGTAAATTCTCTAAATTAGTTAAGCTTCCAAATTTATTGTTTGTATTTTTCTAGTATTTTACAAATATATAGATATTTTATCTATATCAGATTCAATCTATTGATTTTAACTCTAAAAAAATATAAATTTGCATTAAATTTAAATCATATAAAATGAGTTTCAACCCAGCAGATAATATTCAAGACTTACAATATTTTGGAGAATTTGGAGGAGTAAATCCATCCATTTCCGATTCTTCGACCTATACTTTTTTAGCAGCCAAATCAATGATGGACACCTTTGAAGGTAATTTAGAAGGCTGTTATTTATACTCACGCCATTCTAGTCCAACAAACTTATTTTTAGGGCAAGCTTTAGCAGCTATGGAAGGTACTGAATCTGCAAATGTTGCGGCATCGGGTATGGGAGCAATAACACCTACATTAATGCAATTATGCAATGCGGGCGATCATATTGTTTCTTCACGTACTATTTATGGCGGAAGCTATGCCTTTTTAAAAAACTTCATTCCTAAGTTTGGTATCACAACAAGTTTTGTTGATATCACATCTTTAGAAAAAATAGAAGCAGCAATCCAAGATAATACAAAAGTTCTTTTTTGCGAATGTATAAGCAACCCGCTTTTAGAAGTTGCAGATATAAAAGGCCTTGCTGCATTAGCAAAAAAATACAATTTAAAGTTAGTGGTTGACAATACTTTTTCACCACTTCAAATTTCTCCAGCAGTACTAGGTGCTGATGTGGTAATTCATAGTTTAACAAAATTTATAAACGGGTCAAGTGATACTGTTGGTGGTGTTGTTTGTGGCACAAATGAGTTTATTGATAGCTTGCGAAGTGTGAATGATGGTGCAAGTATGCTACTTGGTCCTGTAATGGATAGTTTAAGAGCTGCAAGTGTCCTAAAAAATATGCGAACCTTACATCTTCGAATGAAAAAACATAGTGAGAACGCCATGTATTTGTCAGATAAATTTGAGCAAGATGGTTTAAAAATAGTTTACCCAGGTTTAAAAAGTCATCCTCAGCATGAATTATACAAAAGCATGTATAATGAAGAATTTGGATTTGGAGGAATGTTATCTTTTGACGCTGGTTCTTTACAAAAAGCGGATGAATTAATGGAGTTAATGCAAAAACGAAACTTAGGTTATTTGGCAGTTAGTTTAGGTTTTTACAAAACTTTGTTTAATGCACCTGGCACAGGAACTTCATCAGAAATACCTGCTGACGAACAAGAAAAAATGGGGTTAAGTGATGGTTTAATTCGTTTTTCAATTGGACTTGATAACGACATTGAGCGTACATATCAAGAAATGAAAGCTTGTATGAAAAAAGTTGATATGCTTTAATTTAATAAACTACTCAAAATTAAAATCCCGAATTTAGTTGGTTGTAAAATTTCTAAATTCGGGATTCTTTTTAAAACCTGAATTTTATATATGCTCAACACACTCAGGTTTATAATATTCTAATTAAACTCTTCTGGATTTTCTACCACATGATATCTTGGGTCATCAATTGCATCAATAACTACTTCATGGAATTTACTATTATTTTTATATAATAATTGTTTACACTCTTCGCTTAAGTGTTTTAAATGAATTGTTTTTCCTGCTTTTTCATATCTTTCTACAAGTCCGAAAACGGCTTCAATTGCTGAATGGTCACTCACCCTTGATTCAATAAAATCTATTTCTACACTATCGGGATCTTTTTTAACATCAAATTTATCATTAAAAGCGCTTATTGATCCAAAAAATAAAGGACCCCATATTTCGTATACCAAAGTTCCATCTTCTTTCAGGTGCTTTCTTGCTCTAATTCGAACCGCATTTTCCCATGAAAATACCAAAGCACTAACAATAACTCCTGCAAAGACAGCAATAGCTAAATCAAATATTACAGTTAATGAAGATACCAATACCAAAACAAACACATCTGTTTTAGGTATTTTATTTATAATTCTAAAACTACTCCATGCAAATGTTCCTACAACTACCATAAACATTACACCAACAAGTGCTGCAATAGGTACTTGTTCAATATAACTTGATGCAAAAACTATAAACACTAATAATGTTAAGGCTGCTACGATTCCTGAAAGCCGACCTCTACCACCCGATTTTATATTAATAATAGATTGACCAATCATGGCACAACCTCCCATACCACCAAATAAACCAGTAACTATATTTGCTCCACCCTGCGCAACACATTCTCTATTGCTATTACCTCGAGTCTCTGTTAAATCATCAATCAGATTTAGTGTCATTAAAGATTCAATCAAACCAATCGCAGCTAAAATCAAAGCATATGGAAATATAAACTTTATGGTTTCCCATGTAAATGGAATTTTACTAAATGTTTCTAGGTGTAATATTGGCAAACCTCCTTTTAAACCTTCCCCTCCTCCATCTTTAATAAAAGAGCCTACTGTTGCAACATCAAATTTGAAAAAAATTGCGATTAATGATACGATTAAGATAGCGATTAAAGCTTCTGGCATTTTTTTTGTAAACTTTATTTTTGGTAAACCCCACATCATTAACATGGTTAAAGCAACTAAACCACCCATTAAATATAGTTCAGTTCCTTGCAACCAAACTTTTTTTCCGTTAATATTTTCTTTAAACATTCCTAATTGCGACAAGAAAATAACGATTGCCAAGCCATTAACAAATCCCATCATTACTGGGTGTGGAATTAACCGTACAAATTTTCCTAATTTTAAAACCCCAGCTGAAATTTGAATTGCTCCCATAAGTATAACAGTAGCAAATAAATAATATAAACCTAGATTTTCACCTGGATTTCCCATTTCATTACCTCTTGCAACCAAACTTACCATTACTACAGCTAATGCACCAGTTGCTCCAGAAATCATACCTGGACGACCACCAAAAATGGATGTGATTAAACCAACTATAAACGCCGCATATAACCCAACTAAAGGGTCAACTCCTGCAACAAAAGAAAAAGCTACAGCTTCTGGAACCAAAGCTAATGCAACGGTTAACCCAGATAAAACATCGTTTTTTACATTAGGTAATCTCTTGGTAATAAAGTCATTCATCATTGCCTTTTTGATTTTTTTAGAAGTCGGCAAATATAGTACATTGTTATGGATATCAATTAATATTTACTTGATTTATAGTTAGAAAAGGACTTAATGCAAATTTTTTAATCAGTAGTGTTCGAGTAAAATTATTAAAATCTATTAAATGCTTTGCTATTGCTCTGTTTAAAGCGTTTTAGAAATAGGACACCTTGCTTTTTGAAAATTGTAAGAAAAAAACATAATGTAAAACCTTAAAATCATTACCTGTAATATTGTCAGTTAGTTACAATTAAATCTTTGTTCTTTTTTCTAACAGCGTTAGCGGTCTTTTATCTTTATCGGACAACAATGTTTTCTAATAATAATTTTATGTTAGGATATGTATTATTAAGTGCTAGCTGTATTTGTTCTTTATTTTTCCAAACAACCTCAGTAATATCTTCTTCTATTTGTGGCTTTAATAATTTGGTGCTACTTTTCATTTTATACCAATGAGAAATTTTTAAAATTTGTTCGTTTTTATATTCATAAATATGATAGGTTTTTATTATAAAATCTCCTAATTTTAAATCAAATACACCACATTCTTCTTCAACTTCTCTAATGGCTGCTTCTTTTTTTAATTCTCCTTTTTCTATTTTTCCTTTAGGTAAATCCCATTTTCCCAATCTATAAATAAAAAGTGTTTCGTCTTCATTATTTCTAACTACACCACCTGCTGCTTCAATTACTTTGAAGTTTTTTAAAAAATTATTCCACATCATATCTAAATCTGCATCATATAAAACGATATGTAAAGTTTTATTTTTAATCATATTAAGTAAGTCTTTCAAATTAACTTTATTAAAATAAAAAAAATGAATATTATCACTCTTTTTCAAATTATCTGTTAAAATAATTGAAGAATCGTCCTTAAAAATTGTATACATTTGCAACATGATTTTCGACAAAAATACAGCAAAAAAAACAGCCGAATTACTTTTAACTATAAAAGCGATAAAACTACAACCTACCGAACCTTTTACATGGGCTTCAGGATGGTCATCTCCAATATATTGCGACAATAGAGTTACGCTATCTTATGTACCTATTAGAAATTTTATTCGTGAGAATTTAACAAAAATAATTATTGAAAAACACGGTAAACCAGATGTAATAGCTGGTGTTGCTACCGGTGCTATTGCCATAGGAGTATTAGTTGCTCAAGAATTAGGTGTACCATTTATTTATGTAAGACCTGAGCCTAAAAAACACGGTAAAAAAAATCAAATTGAAGGTTTTTTAGATAGTGGCCAAAATATTGTTGTTGTTGAAGATTTAATCAGCACAGGTAAAAGTAGTTTAAATGCTGTGGCAGCATTAAAAGAAGCAGGCGCTAATATTAAAGGCATGGTGGCTATTTTTAATTATGGTTTCGCTATTGCGGATGACAATTTCGAAAAAGCAAATATTGAACTTACTACACTAAGTAATTATTCTAATTTATTAGAACAAGCCTTAGACACCAATTATATCACCGAAAAATAATTAAATGTTTTGCAAACTTG
>DAOUTI010000237.1 GCA_030626795.1 Flavobacteriaceae bacterium | reverse complement strand
CGTGTCGTTTTTATTCATGGTATTGGTGAAGGAGTTTTAAAAAATGAACTACATCTGTTGCTTAAAAAATATCCTGTTGAAATATTTGAAGCCTCCTATACCAATTATGGCCAAGGTGCCACTGAGGTTTATATTTATCAGAATGGTTAATAGTTGGTAGTTCGTAGTTGTTGACTATCTTGATTTATCTTTTTTATTTAACATTTAATTCACTGGTGTTTCATAAACTCCATAAAGGTAAG
Organism: Flavobacteriaceae bacterium; assembly: GCA_030626795.1. Classification (GTDB taxonomy): domain Bacteria; phylum Bacteroidota; class Bacteroidia; order Flavobacteriales; family Flavobacteriaceae; genus Lutimonas. Next base: position 2,329 of record DAOUTI010000237.1, on the reverse strand, counting down.
TTTCATTAAAAATTAAAGATTCATCTCCACTTTTTAATACAACATCATGCAATACAATGGTGTGTTTCCAAGCAATAACATTGGCATTACCTGTTTCATAAACCGCTTCATTTTGAACCAGAATTGTTCCACCAACACCTACCCAATTCTTTAAAACTTTTGGTGTAATTGGTGGTATAACAGTACAAAAATAACTACTGGTAACTTCACTTTCAAAAACTCTATCAGTAACTGTATATTTCCCGTTTTCAGTTACCTGAATTGGCAAAACAGCTTCTTCATCTTCTCTAATTTCATTATCTGTTAAAGTAATTATCAAAGCTTCTTTGTGCCCATTGGTACTTAATCTATATAATGTAATTTCACTTTCTCCACAATAATTTATTGTTTCTTCAAATTCAAAACTTGCAATATCTAAATTACCATCATCACATGATAATGATAATAAAACAATTAGTAATAAGAGTATTTTTTTCATGAAGTAATAAATTATGCTGCAAAAATAAGTGTTTTATTAACTAAAGGAAAATCAAAATACAAAATAAAAATATTTACTTTTGTAATATGCAAAAAATATACTTTGATAATGCTGCAACAACTCCAATTGACCAAGAAGTTATTGCAACGATAACTGAGATCATGGCAAATAATTTTGGCAACCCCTCTTCTACGCATCAATTTGGAAGAAGTGCTAAAACTTTGGTTGAAAAATCAAGAAAATCTATTGCAAAAATATTAAACTGCTCTGCAACCGAAATTGTGTTCACTGCTGGTGGTAGTGAAGCTGATAATTTAATTTTACACAATGCTGTAAGTCACTTAAAAATTACTAGAATCATAACTTCAAAAATTGAGCATCCTGCTGTTTTACAGACTATTGATTCTCTAAAAAATGATTTTAATACCCAAGTTGACTTTGTTAATCTTGATAAGAATGGAGATGTAGATTACAATCATTTAGATATACTTTTACAAGATAAAACATATAAAACACTTGTAAGTTTGATGTTGGTTAACAATGAAATTGGTAATATTTTAGACCTCGAAAAGGTGGTTGCCATTTGCAAAAAAAACAATGCCTTATTTCATTCAGATACGGTACAAGGCATAGCGCATGTAGCATTAGATTTACAAAAAACACCTATTGATTTTATGACAGCAAGCGCGCATAAATTTCACGGCCCCAAAGGTGTAGGTTTTGCAGTTTTTAAAAAAGGTTTTGGCATCAGCCCAATTTTACATGGAGGCGAACAAGAACGTGGTGCTAGAGCTGGGACCGAAAATATACATAGTATTGCTGGTATGACAAAAGCCTTAGAATTAGCTACTTTAAATTTTGAAAAAGACAAAAATTATATTTTAGAACTAAAACAATATTTTACTGAACAATTACAAAATAATTTTGAGAATATTCAATTTAATGGTAATTCTGAAAATCTTAAAGATAGCGCCTCTCACATCTTAAATGTTCGCTTTAATAAAGCATATTCTATGCTACTTTTTAACTTAGATTTAAAAGGGATTGCCGCTTCTGGCGGAAGTGCCTGCCAGAGTGGTAGCAACAAAGGTTCGCATGTTTTAAATAACATTTTATCAGAACAAGATGCTATAAAAACTTCGGTTCGCTTTTCATTTAGTAAATACAATACTAAAAAAGAAGTTGATTATGTTATTGGTGTTTTAAAGGAGCTTATAAAATAAAAAATATTGATGTATTATGATTACATTAGATAAATATACAAAAGCAAATATCCGTTTAGAAGAATTATTAAGTTTAAATGACACCAATTTAGATAAAGAAATCATTGAAGTTAGTGATATTATTGAAAAATATGAAGAAATTCATTTTCCTATAGGTTTGCCAACTCTTAAAGAAGTAATAGAGTTAAGAATGTTTGAATTAAAACTTAAACAAAAAGATTTAGCCAAGCTGCTTAATGTAAGTGCATCTAGAGTTAGTGAAATTTTTAATGGAAAAAGGGAAATTACACTTAATATAGCGAAATCATTACATAAAAAATTAAATATTGATAGTGATATTATTTTACAATAAAATCACTGTCTTTTGTAATTATTAACATACGCTGAAAAGAGTTTTATTGTGGTATAGGCTACCCTCTAAACTAAAAAACTCCCACATTAGTGAGAGTTTTTTATAAATTATTTGATAAATTTTAACTATCGGCATCTAAATAATTTGGTACACCATCTCCATCGGTATCATCATCTGTTGGATCGCCATTATTATTGGTATCTTCATCAATAGTTTTTTTACCATCGCCATCATCATCATCGTCTAAATAATTAGCGGTACCATCTTTATCTGTAT
>DAOUTI010000224.1 GCA_030626795.1 Flavobacteriaceae bacterium | reverse complement strand
TAATCGTTTTGCATTCAATAATGCACTTTCGATATTGGCTAAAGTGATTTGTAATTGTTCAACACTTTCTTCTTCGGCTAAACCGTTTTCATAAATTTTAATAGTCTCATTTAGGTTTTTTTGCAAAGCAGATTTGTTGTTTTCTAGTATGTCAATACTCTCTTCAGAAAGAATTACATTACTATAAGTACTAATTACAGCTTTTCTAATTTCTAAGTCAGTTTTTTCTTTGGCATTTATTGAAATTTCTAAAAATACTTTGGCAGCTTGTAGTCCAACGAGGTAAGAGCCATCAAAAAGTAATTGAGATAAAGTAGCTGAAGCCATAAGATTTTGCTTGGTGCCAAAAGTTATGGGTATAAAACCTTCAGGAGCGTTGGGAATTGGATTGTTGGGATTAGGAGAAATATTATAAAATTGGTCTAAATCACGAATTTGACTGTGTTGATCAGAAAATGCAGCAGGAAAAAGTGAAACTTGCTGTTTTAACCAATTTTGATAATCTACAGTCGCATTGATTTGTGGTAAACCAATCGCTGTAGTTTCCCACTTTAATTTTTCGGCAGCTTCAATATCTAGCGAAGCATTTTTAGCAATTCGGTTATTCTTTAAAGCAAAATCAATAGCTTCATTTAGAGTAAAAGAATACTTGTTTTCTTGTGCTTCAAGAGTAAAAATAGCACTGAGGATAAACAATATATTAACTATTATTTTCATTTTTCGATAATTTTTTTAATGTTTTTAATCCTTTTTCAGTAGCAATGGCACGAATGTGATATTCTAAATAATTATTCATTAAATAAGTGTTTGAGAAAGTTTCTGTTGGAAATAATTCAACATTTTTAATCCCTATTATGCCATTAAAGTATAATCTCGTAATAAGGTTTATATCGATTTCTTTTCGGTAAAACCCTTGTTCTATTCCATTTTTTAAATTTTTTGTGATACACTCATTTACAGATTCAAACTGTTTTTGTTTTAGTGCTTCAAATATTTTAGGGTAATATTTTTGCAATTGATATTGCGGTGATGATTTCTCCCCTTTTAATTGTTCCATCACCAATGATTTGATTAAATATATTTCTTCAATAGGGTTTTGATCAATGGTACAAATGCTACAAATACCAGCGTTTATTTGTTCAAATACATAAAAAGTTGTGGCTTTTACCAATTTTAATTTGGTAGAAAAGTGAGAGTAAATAGTTTTTTTTGATATAGCAAGGTCTCTAGCGATATCATCCATGGTAACGCTTTTAAATCCAAAATTTAAAAATAAATCAATAGCTTTTTTTAATATTTTTTCCTTCATAAGGATGCAAATATACAATGGGAAACTTTAAAAACAAATAAAGTTTCCAAAGTTTACAATAAATTAATGTATAAATTATTAAAAGGATTCGTCTATTTTTACATAAAATATTAAAAATTGGAAATACAAGCATACAAATCTATTTTTTTAGATTTTTTATCAGATAAGATTACTGAAAACAAGAAATTAAATGAGCCTAAAAATCTATATGACCCTATACATTATATATTACAAATAGGAGGTAAAAGGATAAGGCCCATTACAACATTAATGAGTTGTGATTTGTTTGGAGGTGATTTGAAAACAGCATTGCCTGCAGCTCTATCAGTAGAAATGTTTCATAATTTCACTTTAATACACGACGATATTATGGATAAGGCTTCTTTGCGAAGAGGAAATGAGACTGTTCATACAAAATGGGATGAAAATGTTGGAATTCTTTCGGGAGATGCTTTGATGATTCTTTCTTATCAAATGTTAGAGCCTTATCAAGGCGATATGTTTAAAAAAATATATACCTTATTTAATAAAACTGCTTTACAGATTTGTGAAGGTCAGCAATATGATATGGATTTTGAAACAAGAAATGATGTTTCATTAGAGGAGTATATTAAAATGATTAGTTTTAAAACAGCAGTTTTATTGGCAAGTTCATTAAAAACAGGTGCAATAATATCAAAAGCTAGTAAACAAGACGAGCAACTAATTTATGATTTTGGTTTTAATTTAGGAATTGCATTTCAATTACAAGACGATTATCTAGATGCATTTGGAAATGAAAATTTTGGTAAAAAAGTAGGAGGAGATATTCAAGAAAATAAAAAAACATTTTTATATCTAAAAACTTTAGAATTGGCATCAGAAAAAGATAAAGAAGCATTATTAGTTTTATCTTCAAATAAAGAAAAAGCAGAAAGTAAAGTTGAGAAAGTAAAAAAATTATATTTAAAATATAAAATACCAGAATTATCAATAGGTGAAATTGAAAATTATACATTAAAAGCTTTTGAATGTGTAAAACAGCTTTCTATATCAAATTCAAATAAAGATGTTTTTATTAATTTAGGAAAAAATTTAATGTATAGAGATAAATAATGTTGTCAAAACAAGATCCTATTTTACAGTTAATAAATCAAATTCAAAAAGAGGATTTATTAATAAAGTTAATCCTGCAAATTAATAAAGACGCAAACTTAGTTGGTCTAGATTTTAGTTTAAGTGAAAAAAGTACACCACAAAATATTGTATTTAATTTACATAAGTTATTAATCGATTTGATTAACAATAATTTTTCTGATTATGTAAACTTACTATATAGAATTGATATCCCTGAAAAGGAATTAATTAGATTACAAAGTTTAGAAATAGAAATATTAACAGAAAAAGTTGCCATTCTTATCCTTAGAAAAGAATGGCAAAAAGTATGGTTTAAAAGTAAAAGCCTATAAATGGTTGCCAAGCATCACCATAAACAGATTTATCACTATCATAAAGTACATCATATCTAAATCCGAAAGAAAAATGACCTGTTACAAAAGATGCTCCTAAATATATAGCATTGTTCCAATAAGACCTGTCGTTAGCGCCTGAAGCCCTCCACTCTGTCTGTAAACCCTCATATTCAGCCGAAAATTGTAAAAATTGAATTGGTCTATATAATGCAGATACACCTCCGCCAAAAGAATTGGAATGATAATTTCGATATTTAAGACCTCCAAAGCCATTTGTTAAGTAATCCCCATCAGAATAAATATAAGTAACCCCAACACCCGTTAAAAATTTAGGAGATAAATGATAATAAGCTTTTGGGGCTAGAAATATATCGGTTCCTCCATTCCAAAATGACATACCTAAATTACCACCATAACTCCAGTGAGGTTGAAAAACGGGTGCTTTTCTTTGAATAACTGTTGTTTGCGTT
>DAOUTI010000226.1 GCA_030626795.1 Flavobacteriaceae bacterium | reverse complement strand
TTTTTTTGCTTCAATTTTGTTTCTGTTTTTTGATAAACAATAGAGTTTGCAGGAACAGATTCTATTAACCAAACATTTCCGCCAATAGTACAGTTTTCTCCAATGGTGGTTTCTCCTCCTAAAATGGTTGCACCAGCATAGATAGTAACATTATTTTCAACATTTGGATGCCTTTTTTGATTCTTCATTTCTTTAGAAACCTGTAAAGCACCTAAAGTAACTCCTTGGTATAGTTTTACATGATTTTTAATAATAGTGCTCTCACCTATTACAACTCCAGTACCATGATCTATAAAAAATGGAGAACCAATAGTAGCACCAGGATGAATGTCAATTCCGGTTAATCGATGTGCATATTCACTCATCATTCTAGGTATTAAAGGCATACCTTGTTGGTTAAATTCATGACTTAAACGGTAAACAGCTATTGCGAAAAAACCTGGATAGGCAAGAATTACCTCTTCTCTACTATTTGCAGCAGGATCATGTTGATATAAACATGCTGCGTCTTTATTTAACTGTTTTAATAGTTCAGGTAGCTTAATTAAAAATTTCTTCCAAATCATATCACAATCAAACCCTTTATAGGTACATGAAATAGAAGTGATTTCTTTAAATGTTTTTGCTAATGCATCTATATTTTTAGTTAATGAAATATTAGAATCAAATAAGATATAAAACAAATCATTTGTAAAATTTTCAGTTTTTGCTTTTAAACTAAAATCCAATTGATGATTTTCTTTGTTCTTTTTAATGCTTTGAATGATTTTGTCGATTGACATGGTATAGAAATTAATTTTTGAAAAAAAAGATTGATAAAAATTTATTGCCAATAATTAAATTAGCAACAGTAGCTACAACACAAGTGATTTGTGTTAGTATGAAGTATAGAGAAATATATTGTTTTTTTCTGAATCATATTCACAAATTTAAGAAATTATTAATTCAGTTTGACGAATAGAATGGCATGTCTTTACAGTTTTTTATAAACTTCATCAAAAGGAATTCTAAAACGTTTACCAAAAATTCCTTCTGGTATTCGAATACCACAAGAAACTACCATGTTTATTTCAGCTCCAAAAGGTAAATTTAATAATTTTTTAATACGCAAAGTATCTATTCCTTCCATTGGGCAGGTATCATAATCAGCAGCAGCCATACTCAACATAAATGTTTGCGCAGCTAGACCTGCACTTTTGTGAGCAACAATTCGCATATCACTTTTTCTACCTTGTCGATAAATAGGTCTAAACAAGCCAATAATCCAGTAGATAATATATTTTAACCAACCAAAAATTCCGAAAAAATCGAAATAAGTAATCGGAATTAATTTTTTATAATAGGTCTCGGCAAATTTTTCTCTTCGGTTATAATCTTTTGGGTCTTTTCCACTCGCAACTTTATTGATATAGTTTAAATTCGCTTTGGCACGTTGTCTCCAAAGGTCTTTTCTAACCACAAAAACAACCATTTGCTGCGCAGTTTCTGCAGCACTTTGGTCAAAACAATACTTAGAAAGTTTTTTTAATTTATCAGAAGAAGTAACATGATAAAACTCCCACAATTGCATATTGCTACTGTTTGGTGCTAAAGTTGCTTGTTCAATACATTGCTTTACGATATTAGAATCAATAGGCTTATTTGGGTCATATTTTCTTACAGACCTTCTATAGTTTAATGTTTCGGTAAATGTTTTATTTGTTTTAGTCATAAATAACATTTTAAGAAAAGTATTTTAAAAAGAATTTAATGGTTTTTAATTTACCTGTATATGGTGCGTATTTTAAGGGAATGTCTAACCAATTGTATCTTTTGGTTACTCCTTTTTTGTGTGTAAAAGTGTCGAATGTAGCTTTGCCATGATAGCCACCCATACCGCTATGACCAACGCCACCAAAAGGTAAACGATGGTTTGCAAAATGAACGATAGTATCATTTACAACACCTCCGCCAAAGGCATATTTATGAATCATTTTATTTGCAAATAAATTTTTTGTAGTAAAAATATAAAACGATAAAGGTTTTTCATAATGCATGATAATTTCATCAATATTTTCTTCAGTAGTATAGGTTAATATTGGTAAAATTGGTCCAAAAATTTCATCTTTCATTGCCTCGCTATCTAAACTAGGGTTGTTGATTAAAGTAGGAGCAATGTATAAATCTTTTTCATCCATTTCTCCGCCAATTAGCAATTCTTCATCAGAAATCATTAACTGTAATCGGTTAAAATTTTTGCTATTTATGATACGAGGATAATCTTCAGATTTTTGAGGATCAATTCCGTAAGCAAGCTCAATTTCTTTTTTAAAGAAATCGGTAAATTGAGTTTTTACACTTTCGTGGATTAAAATATAATCAGGAGCGATACAGGTTTGACCACCATTAATAAATTTACCCCAAACCAATCTTTTTGCAGCCAATTTTATATTGGCACTTTCATCAACAATACATGGGCTTTTACCGCCTAGTTCTAATGTGGTTGGTGTTAGATGTTTTGCTGCAGCCTTGGCAATAATTTTTCCAACAGGAACACTTCCTGTAAAGAAAATATAATCCCAACGTTGCTCTAACAATTCTTGAGCAACAGCAACATCTCCTTCTATGGAGGCAACATGATTTTTATCAAATACGGTATCAATTATTTGTGATATGATTTTACTGGTATGTGGTGTAAGTTCTGAGGGTTTTAAAACCACAGTATTGCCAGCAGCAATAGCACCAACCATTGGAGCAATTGCTAACTGAAAAGGGTAATTCCATGGCGCAATAATCAAAACACTTCCAAAGGGCTCTTTGTAAATTTTACTCCACGAAGGAAAATTTAGCATGGTTGGTATTACCGTTTCGGGCTTTGCCCAAGTATCCATATTTTTGATTAGTAAGCTTAATTCGGCTAAAACAATACCAATTTCGGTTGCATAACTTTCAAATTCTGATTTTTTAAAATCATTATATAATGCAGAAGAAATATCAGCTTCTCTTTTTAAAATTTCACTTTTCAAGTTTTGAAGCGCCTTTTTTCTAAAACCGATATTTTTGGTTTTCTGATTTTTAAAATATACTTTTTGTTGGTGTATAATTTTTGGAATATCCATACAAATTGATATTATAATTATTTGGTAAGTTAATATAAAAAAGAG
>DAOUTI010000033.1 GCA_030626795.1 Flavobacteriaceae bacterium | reverse complement strand
ACTTAATGAGCCAGAGAATATACCTCTTATTTTAGTGATATTCTCGCCTGAATGATGTAATAATTTAATGGTGTCGACCAAAGGTAAACCTGCTCCAACATTGGTTTCGTATAAATAATTTTTTTCGTTTTCTTTTAGTTTTAGCCTTAAATTCTTGTAAAAAGAAAAGTCGACCGTATTAGCTATTTTATTAGAAGAAACCAAATCAAAACCGTTTTCAATTAATGGTAAATAATTTTGAATAAAAACCTTACTTGCCGTATTATCAACAGCAATTAAATTTTCTAAGTGGTTTTCTTTTGCAAAACCTATTACATCATTTATTGTAAAATTATCTTTTGTAATGTTTTTTAAATCATCATTCCAGTTTTTGGCCAAACCGTTTTTATTTAAAAGTAATTGTTTTGAATTACTTACAGCAAAAATATTTAGGTTGATATTTTTACGCTTTAAAATATCTTTTTTGCTCTTTAAAATTTGCTCAATTAAAGTGCCTCCAACCAAACCAACACCAAAAATAGCAATGTTTATATTGGTAGAAACTCCAAAAATTTGACCATGAATTACATTTACCGCCTTATGTAAATCTCCCTCTTCGAGTACCAAACATATATTATCTCCGGTAACGGTATTGTTAATTAAAACTGGCTTTATTTTATTGACGGTAAGCGCATTATATGATTTATGAAAATTACTTAAATTTTGACCTATAATAGAAACTATGGCTAAATCATCTTTAATATAAATTCGATTTACATCTTTTGTTTCTAAATCAATAGCAAATTCATGTTCTAAAATTTGCTTTGCTTTTTGAGCATCAATAGAATCTACAACGAATCCAATTCCTCTTTCAGAGGAACCCTGAGAAATAATACTCACACTGATATTTTCTTTGCTTAAAGCGGAAAAAATTCGAGCATCAACACCTACTCTACCTAACAAACCTCGTCCTTCTAAATTGATAAGCGATACCTTATTTTGAACAGTAACCGAACGAATACCTTTACTGGTAGCATGAGATTTAATTAAAGTACCTCTATTATTTTTATCAAAAGTGTTTAATAACCTTAGCGGAATATTCTTTTCTAATAAGGGTATTATTGTTTTGGCATGTAAAATATTCGCGCCAAAATTTGCTAACTCATTAGCCTCTTGATAGGTTAATTCTTCAATTTTTTGTGCATTAGAAACCAAATCTGGGTTTGCTGTGTAAATACCATTTACATGAGTGTAATTCTGTAATTCAGCCGCATCCAAAAAATTAGCAATTAAAGCAGCAGAATAGTTACTTCCATTTCTACCTAATGTAGTGGTTTCATCATAAGCATTTGAAGCAATAAACCCAGAAATAATTTGTAATTTATTTGAGTTTTTACTGAAATATTTTTTTGTGTTTTCTCGTGAAATTTCTATTAACGGAATTGCCTCTCCAAAACTATTATCGGTTTTAATCAAGTTTCTTGAATCAACAAAGTCTGCTTCTACTCCTTTAACATTTAGTAATTTGGAAAGCATCTTTATAGATAAAATTTCGCCTTGAGCTAAAACCTGATCTTTAATTTTTTGGCTATAATCCCCTAAAAGTTGAACCCCTTCAAAAATGTTTTTCAAAAGCGTAAACTCTTTATCAAAATCAATTGTAGCAAGCGGTTCTAATTGATATTTTTTAAAAGCTTCAAAGTACTTTTTATAATCTTTATTGTTTTTTGCATCTTCTAAAAGCGCTTCTAAAACATCTGTAGTATTTCCTCTAGCAGAAAGTACAACAGCAAATTTTTCTTGTTTTTTTACTTTATCAATAATTATTTCTAGAACTCTTTGTAAGCCTTCTCCATTAGCTAAAGATTTTCCACCAAATTTTATAACTTTTATTTTTTCGTTTTTATAAATTTTGACTGTTGGTTGTTCAAAAACAGGTTGTAAAATATTTGTCAACTGATTAAATTCAATTAAAAAAGCATCATGCCCATGAATAGATTTTATTTCTCCATAATTGTTGGGCACACCAGCATCGGTCAATAATTTTTGTGTTTCGATATTTTCTTTTGGTACAAAGAAAAAATCTGAATCTACACCTACCTGAAAAATATTGGCTTTTATCTGGCTTGCAACTTCATTAAAAGCTCCTCTCCCTCTAGTAATATCAATAGAACTTAATAAATGATTCATCATTTTATAAGTTTGTAAAGTAAACCTGTCTTCTAATTTTTGACCATGATGAAGCAACCAACTTTCTGTATTAAAATTACCTTGTTCCTCATTTTTGGTCCGGTTAAATTTTTCTTTAAAAGAATCGGCTGTTCTATAAAAAAGCATGGCCATCATTCTAGCATCATGTACTGGTTTACTAGAATTTGCTAAAATTTGTTGTTGGGTTTTATTATGTGCTAAAATCCAATCTGAGGCTTTCCAATCTGAAGCAACTGGAACTAAATTTTGAATCAAATCTGGAAATAAAGCTGCCATTTCCCAAGCAATTCCACCACCGAGTGAACCACCTATTGCTACAAATAATCTATTAATTTCTACACTTTTTAATCCTAAACCAAAAAGTTTTGCAATATCTCTTGCGGTAAAATCTTCGTAATTTTCAATACAATTTAATGTTTTTTCATCATATCCGTTTCCAGGAATATTGAATGCTATAATGGTAAATTTATTGGTGTCAATCAATTTACCGAGACCAATTAAGGAGTTCCACCAACCAAACTCACCTGCAACATTTGAGTTTCCTGTTAAAGCATGATTTACCAAAACGATTGGAGCCGTATGCAATTTTTGCCCAAATAATTGGTAACTCAACTCAAATTCTGGGTAAAAATAACCAGATTCTGTAGTAAAATTATTTAAGCTTATATATTTTAATTCTTTTTTCAATTTTCAATATTTAAATAAATCTTATTGACTACTTCATATAAATTATAAGTAGCTTTATTTTTTAAAAAATAATATAGAAATTGGTATAAAAAAGAAGTGTAATTACTTGCGTAATTCATCGTGAGTTATCTTCCCAAAATGGTAGAATTTAGCACCTTCTTTAATAAAGTAAAGGGTTGCTAAGGCTTCAATGGGTCAAATCCCTCTGCCTTTCTTAATAACAATTTCATAAATTAAATGAACTTTTGCAAAGAAACGTATTAATTTAATTTTCTACAACAATTTCTATATAAAATTAATTATACTGTAAAACAATACTTGTTTTACAGTATAATATTTATTATTTCAAAGCATACTTTAACACTTTACTAAATGCTTCTTTTAAATCATTTTTCAAGTCTACAATATCTTCAATACCAACTGACAAACGAATTAGATCTTTACTTACTCCAGCATTAATTTGCTGTTCAGTAGATAATTGCTGATGTGTTGTGCTTGCAGGATGAATTATTAAAGATTTTGTATCTCCAATATTTGCCAAAAGAGAAAATATTTTAGTGTTATCTACAACCAATTTTGCGGTTTCATAGCCTCCTTTAAGTCCGAAAGTAACCAAACCACTTTGTCCATCTGGTAAATATTTTAAAGTATTTTGATAATTTTCATAAGTTTTAAAACCAGGATAATTAACCCAACTAACAATATCTTGCTGCTTTAACCAGGTTGCCAATACTAAGGCGTTTTCACTATGTTTTTTTATCCGTAAAGGTAAAGTTTCTAAACCTTGAATAATTTGAAAAGCATTAAACGGACTTAAAGCCGCCCCAAAATCACGTAAGCCCTCCAGCCTTACTTTTGCTATAAAAGCTGCGTCACCAATATCTTCGCTATAAACTAAACCGTGATAACCTTTTGATGGTTCTGTAAATTCTGGAAATTTACCATTGGTCCAATCAAAATTACCAGCATCAATTATTGCTCCTCCTAGAGAATTTCCTTGACCACCAATATATTTTGTCAAAGAATAAATTACAATATTTGCGCCGTATTTGATTGGGTTTAATAAAGAAGGCGTTGCAATGGTATTATCTACAATCAAAGGAATTTTAAATTGTTTTGCCTTATCGGAAATTGCTTCGACATCTAAAACATCTAACTTAGGGTTACCAATAGATTCAATAAAAACTGCTCGTGTATTTTCTTGAAATGCTTTTGAAATATTTTCAGGATCTTGTGCATCTACAAAAGTTGTTGTAATACCTAATCTTGGCAAAGTAACATGCAATAAATTATAGGTACCTCCATATAATGAATTGGAAGCTACAATATGATCTCCAGATCTTAATAAAGTTAATAATGCTGTAGAAATTGCTGCTGTGCCCGAAGCAAAAACTGCTGCTCCAATTCCTCCATCAATTTCTGCTAATCGTTTTTCTAAAATATCATTTGTAGGGTTATTTAAACGTGTATAAATAAAGCCTGGCTCTTGTAATGAAAATAAATCGGCTGCATGTTGGGTATCATTAAAAACATACGAAGTTGTTTGATAAATTGGTACCGCTCTAGTTGCTGCTGTTGCATTTGTATCGTGACCTGCGTGTAATGCGTTTGTTGCTATTTTATTTATTGTACTCATGGTTTTTTGTTTTTTAACTGTTATAAATTTTTAATAAAAAAGTCCCTTTGGTTAAGATATTACCAAAGGGACTTAAAATATTTTAATTTTTTATCTACTTCAGTTTAGGCAATACCATATCATTGTTCTATGCATCATTTGCATTGACGTTAAAACTGACATAATGTTAAATTTTTGATTCATGTTTTATAATTAAATTTGAAATTACCGTAAATCGAAATAGTTATTAAAATAAAAAAGCCTCTGTTTTCACAGAGGCTTTAAAATTATTGTTATCTAAAATTTAAACAATAGCAACCTCTGCGTATAATTTACACATCATATTGGTCATCATATTATTTGAATTATTATTCATTTATTTCTTGTTTCAGTCGACAAATGTAGAAATTATTTTTAAAAATCAATTCAAAAAAAATATTTTTTTAGAATTATTTGTTTTTTATCTTTAATAATTCATAACTTTGCAACGTTAAACTTAGAGGACAAATTTGTACTGATTGCAACCTCATAAAAAAATGCTAAAGCAGAATATCCTTCTTTAGACAGCACGCAATCCGACTTATTTTTCTCTTTATAAATTTAAATTATGTCGTATTTATTTACTTCTGAATCTGTTTCAGAAGGGCATCCTGATAAAGTTGCCGATCAAATTTCTGATAGTTTATTAGATGCATTTTTAGCTTTTGACCCCAATTCAAAAGTTGCTTGTGAAACCATGGTAACAACAGGTCAAGTTATATTGGCTGGCGAAGTTAAAACCAAAACATATATCGATGCTGCAAAAATTGCAAGAGAAACAATCAATAAAATTGGTTATACCAAAGGTGAATATAAATTTGAAGGTGAAAGTTGTGGTGTAATTTCTTTAATTCACGAACAATCACAAGAAATTAACCAAGGTGTTGATCGCGGCAATAACGAAGATCAAGGTGCTGGAGATCAAGGAATGATGTTTGGTTATGCAACCAACGAAACCGAAAACTACATGCCTTTGGCTTTAGACCTAAGTCATAGAATTTTACGTGAATTGGCAGATATCCGTAGAGAAAATAAAGATATTACTTATTTACGCCCAGATGCTAAAAGTCAAGTAACCATTGAATATTCTGACGATAATGTGCCGCAAAGAATTGATACCATTGTTTTATCTACCCAACATGACGAGTTTGATAAGGATGATGTTATGCTTGCTAAAATTAAAGAAGATATTATTGGTATTCTAATTCCAAGAGTTGTAAAGCAGTTACCTAAAAAAATTCAAGTTTTGTTTGATGATAAAATTAATTACCATATCAATCCAACAGGCAAATTTGTAATTGGTGGACCTCATGGTGATACTGGTTTGACAGGTAGAAAAATTATTGTTGATACTTACGGTGGTAAAGGTGCTCATGGTGGTGGTGCTTTTAGCGGAAAAGACCCTAGTAAAGTAGATCGGTCTGCGGCTTATGCAGCACGTCATATCGCAAAAAACATGGTTGCTGCAGGGGTTTGTAGCGAAGCTTTAGTGCAAGTTTCTTATGCCATTGGCGTTGCTAAACCAACCTCAATTAATGTAGAAACTTATGGCACTGCTAAAGTTGACAAAACAGACGGTGAGATATCAAAAATAATTGAAAACTTATTTGATATGCGACCAGCTGCCATTGAAAATCGTTTAAAATTACGAAACCCAATTTATAGTGAAACTGCTGCCTATGGCCACATGGGTAGAAAACCAGAAGTTGTAACCAAACAATTTAAATCTCCTTATTCAGGAGACAAAACTGTAGAAGTAGAATTGTTTACTTGGGAGAAGTTAGATTATGTAGATAAAATTAAAGAAGTTTTTGGATTGTGATTTTGAAAGTAATCTGTAAAAAAATATTTTTAAAAAGACTTGATTCACATCAAGTCTTTTTTCATTTAATAAATCGTTACTTTTGAATATATGAAAACTAAAATATTTTTCTTATTTATATTCTGTACAAATATTTCTTTTTCTCAAGAAATACAAACTGAGTTTGTTTCAAAAACACCATTAAAAACAGATCAATTTATTGGAGTAGATGAGTTAGAAAATATTTTTTATATAAACGATAATACTTTATACAAAAAAAATGAAATAGAACTTTTAAATTATAGCAATGTCAATTTAGGTATATTAACAACCGTTAGCATTCAAAACCCTTTTAAAATAGTGTTGTTTTATAAAAATTTTAATTCAGCAATTATATTAGATAATAAACTTAATGAATTAACCGATAAAATTGATTTCACAAAAGAAACACAATTTAATAACGTACAATTTGTTGGAACCTCTTCAGAAAACAACTTATGGTTATTGGCTGATGATAATAAACTGCACTTATTTGATTTTCAAAATCATTTGGATAAATTAGAAACTCAAGCACTTAATTTTTATGAAAAATCATTTATTCCAACTTCCATAAAAAGTACTTATAAAAATATTTGGATTTTCTCCAGTAATGGAGCAATGCAATTTAATGAATATGGTAGTTTTATTAAATATACCCAACTAAAAAATTATGAATTTATAAGTCCTTATAAAAAGGGTTTTATTTTTTTAAGCAATGGTACCTTATCCTATTTTACAAATGGAAAAGTATTTCCAATTCAAATGGAGTTAAATGTGCAATTAAAAAGTATTTTCATAAATAGAGGTTCTATA
The DNA here is from genome assembly GCA_030626795.1 of Flavobacteriaceae bacterium. Taxonomy (GTDB): domain Bacteria; phylum Bacteroidota; class Bacteroidia; order Flavobacteriales; family Flavobacteriaceae; genus Lutimonas. Next base: position 11,759 of record DAOUTI010000033.1, on the reverse strand, counting down.
TATACTTTTAACGGAGAGTTTATATATCATTATAATATTTTATAGTGTAAAAGCATGATATCATTTAGAAATAAGCTATATTTTTTATAAATTCGCTAACCATTGATATCATTTAGTTTTTTATCAATTTTATCTTTTAAACATAATTATATGCATGTAGCCATTGCGGGAAATATAGGAGCAGGAAAAACAACTTTAACTAAACTTTTAGCAAAGCATTATAAATGGGAGCCTCATTATGAATCTGTTGCAGAAAACCCATACTTAGACGATTTTTATGGTTCGATGGAACGCTGGTCATTTAACCTTCAAATTTATTTTTTAAATAGTCGGTTTCGCCAAATATTAGAAATCCGAGAAAGCGGTAAAAATATTATTCAAGATAGAACGATTTACGAAGATGCTAATATTTTTGCTCCCAATTTACACGCTATGGGTTTAATGACTAATCGAGATTTTAGTAATTATGAATCTTTATTTGAGTTAATGGAACGATTAGTATCTCCACCAGATTTATTAATTTATTTACGCGCTAGTATACCAACTTTAGTAGGGCAAATTCACAAGCGTGGTAGAGAGTTTGAAAATACAATTAGTATCGATTATTTAAGTCGGTTAAACGAGAGATATGAAGCTTGGATTTCAAAATATACCAAAGGAAAATTACTTATTATTGATATTGACAATTTAGATATTGTTGATAAACCTGAAGATTTAGGGTCCATTATCGATAGAATTGACGCTCAAATTCATGGATTATTTTAAATGATTTCACTTTACAAAATAAAAAAACTCCCAAAATGGGAGTTTTTTTATATAGATATTATAAACTATTTTTTCATGTTCTTAGCTACATCACCTGTTAAAGTAGAATAATTAATTTTAAGGGCATTAATATTTATTAACTCTTCTTTAATATCAGTAATTGTACCAACATTAGATTTAATATCAGCTTTAATTGATGTTGTTAAAAGAGGAATTTCATCTTCTGAATGTGTTTCTCTTTCTGCAAAAATAAAATATTTCACATCTTTAACATTGGCAATTCTATCATTCAATTGAATTTTATCACCACCTTGACCTTTCACTTTACCAACATATATATAACTTACCAAACTTTTACGTTCTAGTTTCTTTACTTCTGTTGCAAATGGTAATTGAGGCTTCATTATCTTCAATTCGGTTTCACGCATTACCGTAGTAACCATAAAAAAGAACAGTAACATAAATACAATATCCGGTAAAGATGCTGTAGATATCGCTGGCGTTCCTTTTTTCTTTTTTCTAAATTTTGACATAAAAAATTATTTAGTTGGTTTTGCTTCAGAAATAATCTGTGGATATTTCGACTTGATATTTTTTATCTTATCCTTCAAACTTTGAGATGGGCTATTTTTTGCATCTTTTAAAAGTTGCTTATAAGTAACCCCGTATAGTTTTTTAGATAATCTATCTCTTAAATCTGCATAAGCACCTACCAATTCATTCTGTACTGCAATATAAGTTCCGTAAGATGTCCCTCTATCACTCTCTAGTGATATGACAGCTTTATTCGGATGATCTGATGATGCTGGATCTTTAGCTCCTTCACACCAATCACATTCAGCAGGTTCCAAACTATTTCCTTGTACATCTTTCATTGGATTACCCATACCTCCACCATTATCAATAAATTTCATTGCTTCTTCACGAATTTTATCAATAGTCATAAAATATTCACCTTCAACTAAAATCTGATTATTACGATTTACAGTAACAATAAACACATTTTTCTCCTTTAATTTTGGAGGCTCAGGCATATTTTCAGGTTGTTTTTCAGGTAATTTTCGAGATATCCCTGTATCCACATCCATCGTAGTTGTTACTAAAAAGAATATGAGTAGCAAGAAAGCAATATCTGCCATTGACCCTGCATTAATTTCTGGTAAATCTCTTCTTGCCATAATATTATTTTGAAACTAATGATTTAACAAAATCCATTAAAACTCCTAATAATGCTACAGTACCTAGAATAAAAGAAAATGTAATTCCGGTGCTTACCCATTTAGAGGTACTCCCTGCTTCACCATCTTCTAATATATTTCCTGAAGCACTATATGTAGCTGAATCATCAGCAAAAACATATGCTATTGCCAATAACACGCCTAAAGCAGCAATTGTAATTAAAGCTTTTTTAAGTAGTTTCGGATGCTTTATAAGGTTTAATAAAGAAAATCCAACCGCTATAATCGCAGTAATAAAAAGTATTACTTTCGCAAAAGTAATATACGGAGAAACTATGCTGTTTTGCACTTCTAAGCTTTCTTTAACAACATCATCTCCAACCATAATTATCCTAACTAGAAAGAATATAGCTATAAGGCTAATCAGTCCAGTTACTATAGATAATATTTTAGATATTTTACTATTCATAATTATTTTCTTATTTATTTCTAATCAATAAATCAACTAATTTAATTGAAGCATCTTCCATGCTATTTACTATACCATCAATTTTTGAGATAATATAATTATAAAAAATTTGAAGAATAATTGCTACAACCAAACCAAATACAGTTGTTAATAATGCTACTTTAATACCTCCCGCTACTACTGCTGGAGAAATATCACCTGCTGCTTCAATAGAATCAAATGCACCAATCATACCAATTACAGTCCCCATAAACCCAAGCATTGGAGCCAATGAAATAAATAATGATAACCAAGAAACGTTTTTCTCTAGTAAGCCCATTTGAACACCACCGTAAGATACAACTGCTTTTTCAGCTGCGTCAACACCTTCGTCCATTCTGTCTAACCCTTGGTAAAAAATAGATGCAACTGGTCCTTTTGTATTTCTACAAACTTCTTTTGCTGCTTCAACTCCACCTGAGTTCATTGCTTCTTCAACGTTTAATACTAATTTATTAGTATTGGTTGTTGCCATATTCAAATAAATAATTCTTTCAATTGCAATTGCTAAACCTAATATTAAGGTTACCAATACAATTCCCATAAAGAATGGGCCACCTTCAATAAAACGTAGTTTTAATTCTTGGTGAAAAGTTAAGTCTTTAGCGACTGTTTCTGTTTGTGCATAAATGTTTTGAGCTGAGCTTAAAAACATTAGTCCTGTAATCGAAAGGATAGAAAATACTTTTTTCATTTTTGTAAATCTTTGTTATTATAATATTAGTTAACGGGTTAAAGATATAAAATTTTTATTATATAAAACATTTTCTGCGGAGAGAAAGGGATTCGAACCCCTGTTACGATTTCTCATAAACACGCTTTCCAAGCGTGCGCCTTAAGCCACTCGGCCACCTCTCCAAAATGTCAAATTTTATAAAGGGGCAAGTAACAAAAAAAATTCTAATTGTGAAAATTTTTATCATAAAACTAATTCATTTCCCCTCTTAAAGGGGTTTCAAATGCTTTTTTAAAGGTATTTACAGGTATTTTTTCACCTATTAAATACTTTAATTTAGCAACAGCCGACTCAGTTGTAATGTCTTTTCCGTTAATTATTCCTGCTTTTTTTAAATGATTACTCGTTTCATAATGGCCTAAAATTACACTTCCGCTAATACATTGTGTTACATTAACTATATAAATATTTTTTTGTGTTGCCTTTTGAATCAATTCCGTAAACCACTTTGAAGTTGGAGCATTACCCGCTCCATAAGTCTCTAAAATTACGCCTTTTAAATTAGTAATCTCTAAAATACTTTTTACAACTTCTTTATTTATACCTGGAAATAGTTTTAAAATAACAATATTAGCGTCAAAGTTTTTTCTTATAATTAACTTTTTATTACGTACTACCTTTTTCAAAACATTATTATTAAAATTTAAGTGCACACCGCTTTCACCTAATTTAGGGAAATTTGGTGAATTAAATGCTTCAAATTGTTCGGTACTAACCTTGGTTGTTCTATTCGCTCGATATAATTTATATTCAAAATACAAACAAACTTCACCTATTTTTGGTAAATCACCTTTTTGTGTTGCAGCAATTTGAATCGCAGTAATTAAATTTTCTTTGGCATCGGTTCTTAAATCTCCAATGGGTAATTGAGAGCCTGTAAATATGACTGGTTTACTTAAGTTTTCGAACATAAAACTTATTGCCGAAGCCGTATAAGACATGGTGTCTGTGCCACTTAAAACAACAAAACCATCAAATTTATCGTATTGTGATTCGATAATTTCAGTAATTTGAACCCAATATTTAGGGTTCATATTTGAAGAGTCAATAGGTTCATCAAAAGAAATGGTGTGTATATTGCATTCCAACAAATTTAATTCCGGAATTTTATTTTTTATCTGATTAAAATTAAACGCTTTTAATGCATTAGATTTATAATCTTTAACCATCCCAATGGTTCCACCTGTATAAATCAATAAAATATTTGGTACTTTTGTCATGTAATTTACTTTGTAATAATTTATGTTGTAAATTTATTACATTTAATTGAATACTTTATTAACCTTAAAAACAATTAAAATGACAGGAGGCTATTTGTTAATCCTAATTATTGGAGGAATAGGAATGTTCGTTCAGTATCAATTAAAAAGCAAATTTAAAAAATATTCTAAATTACATTTGAAAAATGGCTTAAGCGGAAAAGAAATTGCTGAAAAAATGCTAGCAGATAATAACATTAACGACGTTAAAGTTATTTCTGTAAAAGGACAATTAACCGACCATTATAATCCTCAAAATAAAACTGTTAATTTAAGTGAGGCAGTATATAACCAACGAAATGTTTCTGCAGCAGCAGTAGCCGCTCATGAATGTGGCCATGCAATACAGCATGCAACTTCTTATCGATGGCTCCAATTACGGTCAAAATTAGTACCTACTGTTGGTATTTCTTCTAAACTGGCTTCATTCTTATTAATTGCTGGAATTTTTACAGTAAATTCTTTTCCACAACTTTTACTTGCCGGAATTGTATTTTTTGCAGCTACAGTAATATTTAGCATTGTTACTCTACCCGTTGAATATGATGCTAGTAACAGAGCTTTGGCTTGGCTAGAAAATAAAAACATGCTAAGCCCTAACGAGCAAGACAGTGCAAAAGATGCCCTAAAATGGGCAGCAAGAACTTATTTGGTAGCAGCATTGGGTTCAATAGCTACTTTACTTTATTATTTGAATATTTATAATAGTAGAAGATAAATCATTTATTAACCTTTCGGGGAATTATTATTTGTTATATTTTTATTTGTCTATCAATATGTTGGTCTAAAGAAATAAAGGTTTCTGTACGTGCAACTCCTTTTATGTGTTGAATTTGATGATTTAAAACTTGCATTAAATGCTCATTGTCTTTACATAGTATTTTAACAAAAATCGCATAATTACCTGTTGTATAGTGACTTTCTATAACTTCGTCAATTTCATTTAACCTTTTAATTGCGTCTTTATATTTACTTGAACTATCTAAAAATATACCAACAAATGCTAATGTTTTAAAACCTAAGACTTTTGGATTTATAACAAACTTTGAGCCTTTAATTAAACCTGATGCCTCTAATTTTCTTAATCTTTGGTGAATTGCAGCACCTGAAATACCAATTTCTCTAGCAATACTTAAAATTGGAGTACGAGCATCAATCATTAATTGATTTAATATAATTTTATCAATACCATCAATTTTAACATGAAATCCTTTCTCTTGTTTATACTTATTCACCATATTTTTAAAGTTAAAAAATGTAAGTAAAATTAAAAAATAAAAGGATATGAAAACTCATATCCTTTTATTTTAATTACAAATGACAATTTATATTGTTTATTCTGGTTGTAAAACAAAATCTTCCATAAATTTTGTTGTATAATTACCCGCCACATAATCAGGATCATCCATCAGTTGACGATGAAACGGTATTGTTGTCTTAACTCCCTCTATAACAAACTCATCTAACGCTCTTTTCATTTTACTAATTGCTTCTTCTCTAGTTTGTGCAGTTACAATCAACTTGGCTATCATAGAATCGTAATTTGGAGGAATTGTATATCCAGCATAAACATGTGTATCTAATCTAACACCGTGTCCGCCAGGAGCGTGAAATATTGTAATCTTTCCTGGTGATGGTCTAAAATCTTTAAACGGATCTTCTGCATTTATTCTACATTCTATAGCGTGCTGACTTGGGTAATAATTGATTCCTAAAATAGGAATACCTGCAGCAGCTTTTATTTGTTCTCGAATCAAATCAAAGTTTGCAATTACTTGTTCTGTTATAGGATGTTCTACTTGAATACGGGTATTCATTTCCATAAAATAGAATTTTCTATTTTTATCAACTAAAAATTCTACAGTACCAGCGCCTTCATACTTTATACTTTCGGCTGCTTTTACAGCTGCTTTTCCCATTTTTTCACGTAACGCCTTTGTCATAAATGGTGAAGGAGTTTCTTCAGTCAATTTTTGGTGTCTTCGCTGAACAGAACAATCTCTTTCAGATAAATGACAAGCTTTCCCTGTTGAATCTCCAATAATTTGGATTTCAATATGTCGTGGCTCTTCAATTAATTTTTCCATATACATGGCATCATTACCAAAAGCAGCTTTTGCTTCTTGTCGCGCAGATTCCCATGCATTTTGTAGATCTTCAGGTTTCCAAACGGCACGCATACCTTTTCCACCACCACCTGCAGTGGCTTTTAACATTACAGGATAGCCAATTTTTATTGCCGTTTTTTCGGCAATTGGTAATGAAGATAAAATTCCGTTTGAACCAGGAATAGTTGGTACACCCGCTTTTTTCATGGTTGCTATAGCCGAAGCTTTATCTCCCATCAAATTAATCATTTCTTCTGTTGCACCAATAAATTTTATACCATGCTCTTCACAAATTTTTGAGAATCGAGCATTTTCAGCTAAAAACCCGTAACCGGGGTGAACCGCATCTGCATTCGTGATTTCTGCTGCAGCAATGATATTTGAAATCTTAAGATAGGATTCATTACTCGGCGGAGGGCCAATACAAACCGCTTCATCAGCAAATCTAACATGCAAACTTTCTTCATCGGCAGTTGAGTAAACCGCAACCGATTTCACTCCCATTTCTCTACAAGTTCTTATAATTCGAAGTGCAATTTCTCCTCTATTGGCTATTAATATTTTTTTAAACATAACTTTAGTTTTAAAAATTTCAAATTCCAATTTCCAAGTGTTGGATTTTAAAATTTGTGTTTTGGAATTTCCAAATTGTTATGACGGATCTACTAAAAATAATGGTTGATCAAATTCTACAGGAGAAGAATCATCAATTAAAACTTTTACAATTTTTCCTGAAATTTCAGATTCAACTTCATTAAACAATTTCATTGCTTCAATAATACATACAACGTCGCCTACCTCAACTGTATCTCCAACTTTCACAAAAACAGGTTTGTCAGGAGATGGTTTTCTATATAAAGTACCAATTATTGGAGATTTTATAGTAATATATTTTGAATCATCATCCTTATCTTCTTCCGTAGAACTTTGACCTTCTGCCTGAGCTAATGGAGATGAAACTACTGATTGTGTAACAGGAATTTGAGTCGTAGATGGCTGTTGAATAATGGTAGTTTCCATTTTACTTGGACCTGTTTTTATTGTGATTTTAATATCTTCCATTTCTAATTTCACTTCGCTTGCACCAGATTTTGCAACAAATTTAATTAGGTTTTGAATTTCTTTTAATTCCATAATATTATTATTTTGAATGTTATTTTTAAGAATTATATCCCCATTTAAGGTAAATTGAGCCCCATGAAAAACCTCCACCAAAAGCAGTGAAAATTAATTTATCTCCTTTTTTTAGTTGTGATTCGTAGTCCGCTAACAATAATGGTAAAGTTGCAGATGTTGTATTACCATATTTTTGAATATTAACCATAACCTTTGAAGCTTCTAGATTCATTCTTCTACCAACAGCTTCAATGATTCTTTTATTTGCTTGATGAGGAACTAACCAAGAAATATCATCAAGAGTCAAATTATTATTTTTTATTATTCTTTCACTTGAATCAGTCATGTTAAAAACTGCATTTTTAAATACTGTTTTTCCATCTTGCTTAATAAAATTTAATTTTTTATCAATGTTTTCTTCGGATAAGGGAAGTAGAGATCCTCCTGCTGCAACTTTTAAAAATTCTCTACCAAAACCATCGGTTCTTAAATACTCATCTATTAAGCCAAAACCATCTTTATTTGGCTCAAATAAAATAGCTCCAGCACCATCACCAAAAATAATACAAGTTGTTCTATCGGTATAATCTATCATTGACGAACATTTATCAGCTCCTATCAATAGCACTTTTTTATATCTTCCAGACTCTATAAAACTAGATGCAACAGACATACCATATAAAAAGCTTGAACATGCAGAATCGAGATCAAAGGCAAATGCATTGGTAGCACCAATATTTGCAGCAACAAAAGAAGCTGTAGAGGCTGCTTGCATATCAGGCGATGCGGTTGCCACTATTACTAATTCAATTTCTTTTGGGTCTAACTTTTTTTTAGCAATTAAATCTTCTGCCGATTTTATTGCCAAAAAAGATGTTCCTTTATTATCTCCTTTTAAAATTCTTCTTTCTTTTATTCCTGTTCTTGATGTGATCCATTCATCATTGGTTTCCACCATCGATTCTAATTCTTTATTAGTAAGAATATAATCTGGAACATATTTTCCAACAGCTGTAATTACAGCAGTAGCTTTATTCATAATTAAAATTTTATTAATCTATTTTAATTTAAAAACAGTGTTCAAAAGTATGAAAATAAAATTAGGCAATTAGCCAAAAAAAGACATTTTTTAGCCATTTCTAGTTGTTTTTAATGAAAAACAACAAAAAAACCCTCAAAATTGAGGGTTTTTAGTCTTTTTAAAAAGCTTTTTTAAGCTTCTGCTTCAGCAGTAGTAGTGTCAATTAAAACTTGACCTCTATAATAAAGTTTACCTTCATGCCAATGTGCTCTATGGAATAAATGTGCTTCACCAGTTGTTGGGTCTTTTGCAATTTGAGGAACTATTGCTTTGTAATGAGTTCTTCTTTTATCTCTTCTTTGCTTCGATGTTTTTCTTTTAGGATGCGCCATCTCTAGGTGTTTTTATCTGTTAATAACTTTTTTAAACCTTCCCATCTTGGGTCGATTATATTTAAATCTTTATTCTCTTTTGGTTGTAATTCTTCTAGCTTTTCTAATATATCCGATTGTAACGTGCCATCTTCAATTCCTGGATGAACTTTTTTATTTGGCATTGCCAAAACAATCATTTCATAAATAAATTGGGCTACATTAATTTGATGCTCACCATGAGGTATTATTAAAATTTCCTCATTATCATTATTAAAATCATCACCAAATTTTACAACCATTTCTAATTTACCATCAATTGGTAAGTCAAAAGGTTCGTTAGTCACATCACATGCAACTTTTACAATACCTTTCATTAAGAAATGAAGTTCAAAAAAAGTGCTTTTTTTAACAAAATTTACTTTCACTAATAAATCAGCGCCTATAAATTCATCGTAATCAAAAGCTTCAAAGAACTGTTTTTCAATTTTATATTCAAAAAGATGATTTCCATCCTTTAGTCCAAAAAACGATATGTCATACTCATTCAATAACCGTTTCATCTAAATATAAATTTGAGCGTGCAAAGATAGTAATTAATCCTAATTTAAAAAACTTCTTTATTAAAAATTTACTTATTTAAACTTTCTAATTTGTTTTCAATTAATGACCTATATTGATTTCGTGTTTTATAAATAGCTATCGCACTAAATAGGGCTTCTTTAAAAGAATTATAATTTGCTTCATTTTTCCCTGCAATTTCATAAGCTGTGCCATGATCTGGTGATGTTCTAATTTTATCTAAACCCGCAGTGTAATTAACACCGCTACCGAAAGCTAGTGTTTTAAATGGAGCTAGACCTTGGTCGTGATACATGGCCAAAATACCATCAAATTTTTTATAACTTTCGCTACCAAAAAAACTATCTGCAGCATATGGCCCAAAAACTAATTTTCCGTTTTTACTAATATCTTGTATCGTTGGCCTAACAATTTCATCGTCTTCACTACCAATTACACCTTTATCACCACAGTGTGGATTCAAACCTAAAACTGCTATACGAGGTTTTGATATATTAAAATCTTGCACAAGTGAATTGTACATAATCTCTACTTTATTTTTAATTAATTGTGGTGTCACAGTACTTGCAATTTCACTAACAGGAATATGGCCAGTAATCAAACCGATTTTTAACTCATCGGTCATTAATATCATCAAACTTTCGCCTTCTAAATTATCTTCTAAATACTCTGTATGGCCTTGAAAATGAAATTTATCTGACTGAATATTTTCCTTATTAATAGGTGCGGTAACCAAAACATCTATTTCATTATTCATTAAAGATTTTGTTGCACTTTGTAATGATTCAAAGGCATATTTACCTGATGTTTTAGTTGGCTTACCCAACTCGATATCAACTATTTCTTTCCATACATTTAAAACATTTAATTTATTGTACGCAATTTTATCTATACTATCTACACTAAATACAGCTGTATTATTATTTAAAGCTTTTTTATGGTAAGCGATAACTTTGTTTGAAGCAAAAATAACTGGCGTGCAAAAATCAAGAATCCTATTATCTTCAAAAGTTTTTAATATAATTTCTATTCCTATTCCATTTAAATCTCCAACAGAAATACCAACTTTTATTTTTTCAGGTTTTTTCATTCAAATCTTTAATAATGATTAATTTTGTAATTTAAAAAGTCTCTATTATTTTTAATAATGACTTTTGCAAATTTAATCAATAATAATTAGAATATGTTTACAGGAATCATTGAAGAATTAGGTGAAGTTATCAACCTAAGAACCGAGAAAGAAAATTTACACATAACTGTTAAAAGTAATATTTCTTCTGCATTAAAAATAGATCAAAGTCTAGCTCATAATGGTGTTTGTCTCACTGTAGTGGAATTAAACGAAAGTTCTCACACGGTTACTGCCATTCAAGAAACTATCGACAAATCAAATATTGGACAATTAAAAATTGGAGATAAAGTTAATCTTGAAAGAGCAATGATCTTAGGAGCAAGGCTCGATGGCCATATTGTACAAGGCCATGTTGATCAAATAGGAAAATGTATTGACATAAAAGAATTAGACGGAAGTTGGTTCTTTACATTTGAATACGATGAAAAGTTAAAAAATATTACTATTGAAAAAGGTTCTATAACAATTAATGGCGTAAGTCTTACTGTAGTAAATTCAAATAAAAACAGTTTTAGCGTTGCGATAATACCATATACTTATGAAAATACGAATTTTCATAAATTTAGAATCAATGATTTTATTAATTTAGAATTTGATGTTATTGGGAAATATGTTGCTAAACTTCAAATGCAATAAAAACTATTTGTCTTTATCCCATATTTTTTTTACACCGAATGCAACTGCTGATATTACTAAATAAATAATACCATTACCTATTGGAGTAGCAATTGGTGGTGGTGGTGGTCCTTGCGCATACATATTTGTAGCTACAACAAAAAAAGCTATAAATAGAATAACTTTAAAGTATTTATTTACCATACAGTCTTTTTCTTTTAGGTTTTTATAACGTAAATAAATCCATTATGTTGCAAATATATAAAAAGGATTAAAAAAAATGTCAACAACATGAAATTATTTTAAATATTTATTCAATAAAGTTTTAAAAGTTAACAACCAAACTATAAGAAAATATCAAATTTGTT
>DAOUTI010000074.1 GCA_030626795.1 Flavobacteriaceae bacterium | reverse complement strand
ATTCATATCTGATCTATCTTCTTTCGAAGCAGCACCTTCAAATAATGGGTTGTTGTCTATTTCATTATAGAGCAATTCCGCCTTAGCGATATTTTTCTTTTCAATGGCTTCAAGCCCACCCAAATCTTTTAACCATTGTAAGGTTAGCATAGAAACATAAACAGGGAAAACAGGTGGCGTATTGAACATACTGTCTTTTGAAATATGTACTTGATAATCAAGCATTGAAGGGATTTTTCTACCAGTTTTTCCTAAAACTTCATCTTTTACAACTACTAAAGTGGTGCCCGCAGGTCCCATATTTTTTTGAGCTCCGGCATAAATCAAATCAAATTGTGAAAAGTCTAATTTTCTAGAAAAAATATCAGAACTCATATCACAAACTAATAAGGCATCTGTTTTTGGAAACTCTTTAAATTGAGTTCCGTAAATAGTATTATTACTCGTAAAGTGTACATAATCTACATCTGTAGGAATGGTATAATTCTTAGGAATATAATTGTTATTTTTATCTTTAGAAGAAGCTATAACTTCCACATTACCTAATAGTTTCGCTTCTTTTAATGCTTTTGCACTCCATGCACCAGTATCTATATAAGCAGCTTTTCCGTTTTCTTTCATTAAATTATATGGAGTCATTAAAAACTCTAAACTCGCACCGCCTTGTAAAAATAGGGCAGAATAGCCTTTATTTTCAAGATCTAATAATTCAAGAACCAAAGCTCTTGCTTTATCCATCACAGCAACAAATTCAGCACTACGATGGGATATTTCAATTAATGATAAATCTAAATTGTTAAAATTTATAACTGCATCAGAAGCTTGTTTTAAAACTTCTTGGGGTAAAATGCATGGGCCCGCACTAAAATTATGTTTTTTCATCGATAAAAAATTTTTACTCAAACAATGAGTGGATTGATTTTTAATAATACAAAATTCTGAATTTTCTTTTACATAATTGGTATAAAATCTTTAAAATTTCTATTAAATTTTCATCAATTTAATAAAAATTTTGTGAGGGTGTAAATGAAGCGTTTTAGAAATTTTACACCTTGCTTTTTGTATATTTTATAAAAATAACATAATGAAAAACCTTCAAATCATTACCTGTAAGATTATCAGTTAGTTACAGTTAAGTCTTTTCTCTTTGTTCTAACAGCGGCAGCGGTCTTTTATCTTTATCGAACAACAATGTTTTTTATTATTATTTATTTCATATTTTGTTATTTCGCCTCCATCGTAATACAAGGTATAATCATTTCTTCTAAAGAAACCCCACCGTGTTGGTAGGTATTTTTATAATATTTCACAAAATGATTGAAGTTGTTAGGGTAGGCAAAAAAGTAATCTTCTTTGGCAAAAATAAAGGAGCTACTCATGTTCAATGTTGGTAAAAATATGTCTTTTGGATTTTTTACTTCGTACACTTCTTTTTGATTGTAACTTAGGCTTCTTCCTGTTTTATAACGTAAGTTAGAACTTATATTTTTATCGCCTATAACCTTAGATGGTCTGGTAGTATTTATAGTACCATGGTCTGTAGTGATAATCAATTTTAGTCCCATTTTTTGAGCCTTTTGAATGATTTCAATGAGCGGTGAATTTTTAAACCAACTAACCGTTAATGAGCGATAAGCTTTATCATCACTAGCTAATTCTTTAATCATTTCCATTTCGGTTCGTGAATGGGATAGCATATCTACAAAATTATAAACGATAACAGTTAAATCATTTTCTTTTGTTTTGGCAAAATTATTCGCTAAATCTCTACCTTTGTTTAAGTTTGTTATTTTATAATATTCGTGACTGATATTTAAATTTAATCTTTTTATTTGTTCGGTTAAAAATTCATTTTCATATAAATTTTTACCTCCCTCATCGGTATCGTTTCTCCAATAGTTTGGATATTTTTTTTCCATATCCAAAGGCATAAGCCCTGAGAAAATTGCATTTCTAGCATATTGTGTAGCAGTAGGTAAAATACTAAAAAAAGTAGTTTCATTAACGGTCTTGTAATATTCGTTAATAATTGGTTCTAAAACTCTTAATTGATCGTATCGTAAATTATCTAAAACAACCAAGAGTGTGCCTTTTTCTTTACTTAATTGTGGTGCAATTATATCTTTAAATAAAGTATGTGAGAGTATGGGTTTATCATTACCAAAAAACCAATCTTCATAATTGTTTTTGATAAATTTGTAAAACTGAGAATTAGCTTCAGCTTTCTGACTTTCTAGGATTTCGGTCATGCCGATATCTGTAATAGATTCTAATTGAATTTCCCAATGCACCAATTTTTTATACAATTCAATCCAATCTTGATACGTATTTACCATGGCCAAATCCATAGCTATTTTTCTAAATTCCTGTTGGTAATTAGATGTCGTTTTTTCTGATACCAAACGTGAAGTATCTAAATTCTTTTTTAAACTTAATAAAATTTGATTTGGATTTACAGGTTTTATCAGGTAGTCAGCTATTTTTGAACCAATAGCTTCTTCCATAATATATTCTTCCTCACTTTTAGTAATCATAATTACTGGTAAATTAGGAAATTTCTCCTTGATTTGTGATAAAGTCTCTAATCCAGAAAGTCCAGGCATATTTTCGTCTAAGAAAATGATATCAAATTGCTCTTCGCCAACAATTTGTACCGCATCAGCACCATTGGTACAAGGTGTTACGTTGTAATTCTTTTTCTCTAAAAATAACATGTGAGGTTTCAAAAGTTGAATTTCATCATCAACCCAAAGTATTTTAGCTATGCTCATTATAAATATATTAAATGTGATTATTTAAATTAAACCTTTATTTTTGCTTTCCTGAATTGTATTTTGGAGTTTAAAATAGAGTTCTGAAAAATACAAAAAACAAATATAATATTTTGAAAAAAATCAAAATTTTTAATGATCCAATTTACGGATTTATTACTGTAGAAAATTCTTTAATTTTTGATATCATTGAGCATCCTTATTTTCAAAGGTTAAGACGTATTTCTCAAATGGGATTGTCGTACTTGGTTTATCCTGGAGCTAACCATACAAGGTTTCATCATGCCTTAGGCTGTGGATTTCTAATGAAAAAGGCTATTGATACTTTGCGGATGAAAGATGTTAACATTAGTGAAGAAGAAGAAGAAGCACTATATATCGCTATTCTTTTACACGATATTGGTCATGGCCCTTTTTCACATGCTTTAGAGCATAGTATTGTAGAGCGTGTACATCATGAAGAAATATCTTTACATTTTATGCAATTATTAAACCAAGAGTTTGAAGGTAAATTAAGTTTGGCGATTCAAATATTTAAGGGAGAATATCATAGGGAGTTCATGTATCAATTAATTTCTAGCCAGCTAGATATGGATAGGTTAGATTATTTAAAACGCGATAGCTTTTATAGTGGTGTTGCCGAAGGAAATATAAATGCCGAAAGGTTAATTACCATGTTAAATGTTGTTAATGATAATTTGGTGATTGAAGATAAAGGAATCTATTCTGTCGAAAAATTTATTGTAGCAAGAAGATTGATGTATTGGCAAGTTTATTTGCATAAAACTGGTTTGGCTGCTGAAAGTATTTTGGTTAAAATATTAAAAAGAGCAAAAGAACTTACCAAAAAAGGTAAAGATTTAAAAGTTAGTAATGCCTTACAATATTTTTTGGCAACAAATATATCTAAAGATAATTTTGACAATACCGTATTAGAATTATTTTCAAAATTAGATGATTTTGATATTATTTCGGCAATTAAATTATGGTGTGAACATGAAGATTTTATTTTGTCCTATTTAAGTAATTCCATAATTAATAGAAAATTGCCTAAAGTAGTAATGCAAATTGAAGAATTTTCATCAACCTATTTTGAAGAGATTCAGCAAAAAGTAAAAATAAAATATGAATTAAATGATGATGAATTGGCTTATATGGTTTTTAAAGGCAAGGTTAGAAACCAAGCATATTGTAAAGAAAGAGAACAAATAAATATTTTATATAAAAATGGTAAAATTGCTGATATATCGGATGCTTCAGATAATTTAAGTATCCAGGCACTATCAAAAACCGTAACAAAACATTTTATTTGTTACCCTAAGAATATACTTTAATATTTATTGGTTATTAATTTTTAGTATTTTTGCACAAATAAAGCGATATTTAAAAACATAAAATTTTAAACGTTTGAAATTTACAGCAACACAAATCTCAGAAATCCTTAACGGAACAATTGAAGGAAATCCAAATGAAGAAGTGAATACCCTATCTAAAATTGAAGAAGGAGAAAAGGGGTCACTAACTTTTTTATCAAATCCAAAATACAATTCTTTTTTATATACAACAAATGCTTCGATTGCTATTGTTAATAAAGATTTTATTCCTGAAAAGAAAATTGAAACCACACTAATAAAAGTAGAGGATGCTTACAAAGCATTTACAAAATTATTAGAGTTTTATAATGAAGTAAAATTAGATAAAAAAGGAGTAGAGACTCCAAATTTTACCCACGAAAGTGCAAAATTAGGAAAGGATATTTATTTAGGAGCTTTTACTTATATAAGCGAAAATGTTATTATTGGTAATAATGTGAAAATTTATCCCAATGTTTTTATAGGAGATAATGTAAGTATTGGTAATGATACCACTATATTTTCTGGAGCAAAAATCTATTCTGAATCACAGATTGGAAATAACTGCACAGTACATTCGGGAGTTATTATTGGTAGTGATGGTTTTGGTTTTGTGCCAAATGAAAAAGGAGAGTATAGCAAAGTGCCTCAAATAGGTAATGTTATTATTGAAGATCATGTAGATATTGGTTCGGCTACAACTATTGATAGAGCTACTTTAGGTTCAACTATCATTCGTAAAGGAGTCAAATTAGATAATCAAATACAAATCGCACACAATGTTGAGGTGGGTAAAAATACAGTTATAGCTGCACAAACTGGTATTGCTGGATCAACAAAAATTGGTGAAAATTGTCAAATTGGTGGTCAAGTCGGTATCGTAGGACATATAACTATAGGTAATAATGTACGAATACAGGCACAATCAGGTATTGGTAGGTCTTTAAAAGACAATGCTGTGGTTCAAGGTAGTCCTGCATTACCATATAGCGATTATAATAAATCGTATGTACACTTTAAAAATTTGTCAAAATTAGCTGCGAGTATAAACGAATTAGAAAAAAAAATTAATACTAAATAATTGTATAATGAGTATGAAACAAAAAACAATACAGAAAGAGGTTTCATTAGAAGGTATAGGATTACATACTGGAAAGAAAGTTAAATTGACTTTTAAGCCTGCAACAATAAATATTGGATACAAATTTATACGAAAAGATTTAGAAGGCGAACCAGAAATAGAAGCTTTAGCATGCTACGTAACTGATACACAGAGAGGTACAAGTTTGGAGAAGAATGGAGTTGTAATTAATACTTCTGAACATGTTTTAGCAGCTATTGTTGGGCTAGACATTGATAATATTATTATAGAATTAAATTCACCTGAACCACCAATTATGGATGGTTCTTCAAAATCTTTTGTTGAAGCCCTTGAAGAAGCTGGAATTGAAGAGCAAGATTGTGACAGAGAGGTGTATGAAGTAAAAGAAATTATTTCATTTAAAGATGAAGAAACAGGGAGCGAAATAATGATTATGCCTTCTGATAAATATGAAATAACAACCATGGTTGATTTTGGTACAAAAATTTTAGGTACTCAAAATGCCACTATTGAAAATATAAGTGATTTTAAAGAAGAGATTGCAGCAGCAAGGACTTTTAGTTTTTTGCATGAAATAGAAATGCTTTTAGATAATAATTTAATAAAAGGTGGAGATTTAAATAATGCCATAGTTTATGTAGATAAAAAAATATCTGATGCAACTATGAAAAAATTAAGTAAAGCCTTTAATAAAGATTCAGTAAAAGTAAAACCTAATGGGGTTTTAGATAATTTAAATTTGCATTGGGCAAATGAAGCAGCTCGACATAAATTATTAGACGTCATAGGTGATTTAGCATTGATTGGAACAAAAATTAAAGGAAAAGTAATTGCAACAAAACCTGGGCATAAGATCAATACAAACTTTGCCAAAAAGATGATGAAATTGATAAAAATTGAGAAACGAAACAAAGTTCCTTATTATGATTTAAGTTTGCCACCTTTGATGGATATAGAAAAGATAATGAGTATTTTACCTCATAGACCACCATTTTTATTAATTGACAGAATTATCGAACTGTCAGATACCCATGTGGTTGGTATGAAAAATGTTACAATGAACGAACCGTTTTTTGTAGGGCATTTTCCAGGAGCTCCAGTAATGCCTGGAGTTTTACAAGTAGAAGCAATGGCACAATGTGGAGGTGTTTTGGTTTTGAGTACGGTACCTGACCCTGAAAATTATTTAACTTATTTTATGAAAATGAATAATGTTAAATTCAAACAAAAAGTTTTACCTGGTGATACCCTTATTTTTAAAGCGGAATTAATGGGACCAATAAGAAGAGGTATTTGTCATATGCAGTCGTATGGTTACGCAAATAATAAATTGGTAGTTGAAGCCGAGTTAATGGCTCAAATTGTAAGAAATCCTGAAAAGTAAAAATTCAATTAATTAAGAATAAAACATATGAATCAGCCTTTAGCTTATATTCACCCTGGCGCTAAAATTGCAACCAATGTTGTAATTGAGCCATTTTCAACAATCCATAATAATGTCAAAATTGGTTCAGGAACTTGGATAGGTTCAAATGTTACCATAATGGAAGGTGCAAGAATTGGTAAAAATTGTAGAATTTTTCCAGGTGCTGTTATTTCGGCAATACCACAAGATTTGAAATTTGAAGATGAAGAATCTTTAGTTGTTATTGGCGATAACGTTACCATTAGAGAGTGTGTAACAATTAATAGAGGTACTAAAGCACATGGTAAAACTGAAATTGGGAATGATTGTTTGATTATGGCAACAGCTCATATCGCTCATGATTGTATCATAAAAAATAATGTAATTATTGTTAATGGAGTTACTTTGGCAGGGCATGTAGAAATAGGTGAGTATGCAATAATTGGAGGTCTTTCGGGTATCCATCAATTTATCCATATAGGTAAACATGCTATGATTTCAGGTGGCTCTTTGGTAAGAAAAGATGTTCCTCCTTATGTTAAAGCGGCAAAAGAACCACTTTCGTATATTGGTATAAATTCTATTGGTTTGCGTCGTCGCGGATTTGATTCAAAAAAAATAAACGAAATCCAAAATATTTATAGAATACTATTTCAAAAAAATAACAATACAACACAAGCATCTCGAATTTTAGAAGCTGAAATGGATGTAAGTTCAGAAAGAGATGAAGTATTAACATTTATTCTTAATTCACAAAGGGGAATTATGAAAGGATATACAAGTAATTATTAAAAATAATAAAATTTAAAAATGGCAAATACATCAGATATTAAAAAAGGACTTTGTATTGTATTTAATAACGATACTTATAAAATCACCGAATTTCAACATGTTAAACCAGGTAAAGGGCCAGCTTTTGTGCGTACAAAAATGAAGAGCTTGACTAATGGTAAAACTTTAGATAATACTTTTTCTGCAGGGCATAAAATTGAAGAAGTAAGAGTAGAAACTCGTAAATACCAATATTTATATCCTGAAGGAGAAACTTATCACTTTATGAATACCTCTGATTATAATCAGATTTCTTTAGAAAAAGATGCATTAGATGCACCTGATTTAATGAAAGAAGGTGAAATAGTAACCATTATTATTCGTACTTCAGATGAAATGCCATTAGCAGTTGAAATGCCTGCACACGTAGTTCTAGAAGTTGCTCATACCGAACCTGGAGTTAAAGGAAATACAGCTACAAATGCAACTAAACCAGCAGTAGTTGAAACAGGTGCTAAAGTAAATGTACCTTTATTTATTAATGAGGGTGATAAAATAAAAATTGAGACTGAAAAAGGTTCTTATATGGAAAGAGTAAAAGTATAATGTAATGAAATTTCCTAAAACCTACACTTTAAAAGAAATATCTCAAATAACTCAAACTGAATTTATTGGTGATAAAAATTTTCCTGTAAAAGGAATTAATGAAATTCATGTTGTAGAGTCTGGTGATGTGGTTTTTGTAGACCATCCAAAATATTATGATAAGGCTTTAAAGTCTGCAGCAACAGTTATTTTAATTAATAAAAAAGTAGACTGCCCAAAAGGAAAGGCCTTATTAATTTCCGATGATCCTTTTAGAGATTTTAATCGATTGTCCAATTATTTTAAACCTTTCGAACCTGCAAAGCAAAGTATTGCAACTTCTGCAAAGATTGGTAAGAATACAATAATCCAACCCAATGTTTTTATTGGTAACCATGTGGTTATTGGTGATAATTGTGTTATCCATGCCAATGTAACCATTTATGATAATTGTGTTATTGGTAACCATGTTACTATTCACTCAGGAACTATTCTTGGCGCGGATGCTTTTTATTATAAAAACAGACCAACGGGTTATGATAAATTAGTTTCCTGTGGAAGAGTTGTGATTAAAGACCATGTTGATATTGGTGCAAATTGTACTATTGACAAGGGAGTTACTGGTGACACTACTATTGGTGAGGGGACAAAACTGGATAATTTAATTCAGATTGCACATGATACCGTAATTGGTAAAAAGTGTTTATTGGCATCTCTTACGGCTGTTGCAGGTTGTACTGTTATTGAAGATGAAGTAACAATTTGGGGGCAATGTGGTATTGTTAGCGGAATTACTATTGGTAAAAAAGCAGTCTTAATGGCGCAATCTGGAGTCTCTAAATCTATTGAAGGAGGTAAAGTTTATTGGGGATCTCCGGTAACTGAGCTTAGAGATAGACAAAGAGAATTAATAGCAATAAGAAAATTACCAGAATTATTAAAAAAAATAAAATAATATCTCTTTAATTCAAAAGCAATAATTTACTTTTGTAAGGTTCAAAATACAATTGGATATTAATAAAAAAAATAATCGATAAATAATATTAAAAATGAGTGTTTTAGTAAATAAAGATTCAAAAATAATAGTTCAAGGATTTACAGGTAGTGAAGGTACTTTTCATGCTTCTCAAATGATTGAATATGGCAGTAATGTTGTAGGAGGTGTAACACCAGGAAAAGGAGGTCAAACACATTTAGATCGTCCAGTTTTTAATACGGTTGCAGATGCTGTAAAAGAAGTAGCAGCAGATACTACCATTATTTTTGTACCTCCAGCATTTGCTGCTGATGCAATTATGGAAGCTGCAGAAGCAGGTATTAAAGTAATTATATGTATCACAGAAGGTATTCCTACTGCCGATATGGTTAAAGTAAAATCATACATCGATCAAAAAGATTGTCGTTTGATTGGTCCTAACTGCCCAGGTGTTATTACGCCAGGTGAAGCTAAAGTTGGAATTATGCCAGGTTTTGTTTTCAAAAAAGGTAAAGTAGGTATTGTTTCAAAATCAGGTACTTTAACTTACGAAGCTGCCGATCAAGTTGTAAAACAAGGTTTAGGTATTACTACTGCAATTGGTATTGGAGGAGATCCAATTATTGGAACAACAACCAAAGAAGCCGTGCAAATGTTAATGAACGACCCTGAAACAGAGGTGATTGTAATGATTGGTGAAATAGGCGGTCAGTTAGAAGCTGATGCTGCAAAATGGATAAAAGCTGATGGTAATCGTAAACCAGTTATTGGATTTATTGCTGGGCAAACTGCGCCAGCTGGTAGAACCATGGGGCACGCAGGTGCTATTGTTGGCGGAGCCGATGATACTGCACAAGCAAAAATGAAAATTTTAGCTGAAAACGGAATTCATGTTGTTGAATCTCCTGCCGAAATTGGTTTAAAAGTTGCCGAAGTTTTAAGATAAAAAAACATAAATTTAATTTGTTAAAATTATCTTAATAAATTAAATATATTTTTATTAAAGCCTGTTCTTCAATATATTTGAAAACAGGCTTTTTTAGTTTGTATTAACTAAATTTAATATATAATGAAAAAATTACCATTATTATTCTTTACACTATTAACTATTGCTTTTATAAGTTGTAAAGACAATAGCAATAAAAATATTGCATTTGCATCTGAAGAACATAAAGATGCTAACGGATTTAACTATGAAACTGTTGATGATGACCCAACTGGGTTAAGATTGTATACTTTAGATAACGGACTTAAAGTTTACTTGAGTAAAAATAATGATGAACCAAAAATTCAAACTTATGTTGCAGTTAGAGCAGGTTCAAATTATGACCCAAAAGAATCAACAGGTTTAGCACATTATTTAGAACACATGGTGTTTAAAGGAACTAGTGAGTTTGGTACTCAAGATTGGGATTCTGAGAAAGTACTTTTAGATTCTATTTCTGATTTATTTGAACTGCATAAAGCAGAAACTGATAAAGCAAAAAAGGTTGAGATATACCGCCAAATTGATAAAGTTTCATTAGAAGCATCTAACTATTCCATTGCAAATGAATATGACAAAATGGTTAGTAAACTTGGGGCACAAGGCACCAATGCGCATACTTGGTTTGAAGAAACTGTTTACAAAAATAAAATTCCGGCAAACGAATTAGATAAATGGGCAAAATTAGAAAGTGATCGCTTTGGTGAATTGGTTTTGCGTTTGTTTCATACAGAATTAGAAGCTGTATACGAAGAATTTAATAGAGGTCAAGATAACGACGGTCGTAAAAAATTCTCAAAAACATTAGAAGGCTTGTTTCCTACACATCCATACGGGCAGCAAACAACTATTGGAACATCTGAGCATTTAAAAAACCCATCTTTAGTGGCTATTCATGCTTATTTTGATAAATACTATGTGCCTAACAATATGGCGGTAGTTTTGGTTGGAGATTTAGAATTTGAGACTACGATAAAATTGATTAATGATACGTTTGGTAAATTAAAAAATAAAGAAGTAACACATCCTGAATTACCAAAAGAAAACCCAATTACTTCACCAGTTAAACAAGAAGTATTCGGGCCAACTTCGGAGTCTGTTTACGTTACTTTTAGAACGGATAAAATTGGAAGCAAAGAAGAAAAAATGGTAACTCTAGTTGATATGATTCTTGCAAATAGTCAAGCTGGATTATTTGATTTGAACTTGAATCAACAACAAAAACTACAAAGAGCTTCATCATTTACTATATTTTTGAATGATTATGGTATTCACTTCTTAGATGGGTACCCTAAAGCTGGGCAGAGTTTAGATGAAGTAAAAGATTTGATGCTAAGTGAATTAGATAAAATCAAAAAAGGAAACTTTGATGAATGGATGCTTGACGCTGTGATTAACGATTTAAAATTAAGTCAGTTACAACAATATGAAAATAGTACAGCTTTGGCAAGCGCTTATTTTAATGCATTTATACATCATGAGAATTGGGCAGATAAAGTGAAATTTTTAGAAGATTTAAAGAAAATTTCTAAAGAGGATTTGGTTGCTTTTGCAAATGAATTTTACAAAGACAATTATGTAGTTACCTACAAACGTAAAGGTGTAGATGAAAATATTGCAAAGGTTGAAAATCCAGGTATAACACCAATAAATTTAAATAGAGGTAAGCAATCAGAATATTTAACAAATTTCGAAGCAATTGAGTCAACCAATTTACAACCTGTATAT